>CASEUJ010000014.1 GCA_949291125.1 uncultured Ruminococcus sp. | reverse complement strand
GGATCATATCGACAATGCAAATGGTGATATTGCACTTGAAAACTTCATCTTCTTCCTGTCTGATATCGATACAGAAAGCAAGACCGGTCGCGATGGCGGTGAAATTGCATTGAGACAAGACTGCTATAACACGTTGGTTTATTATGTACGTGAGCAGGCTGGTTTGAATCCGCAGTGGACTGACATCGTTCCGTCCCTGTTGACACTGGAAGGTTCTTACTGGGCATCTTAAATCATGAGATTTCCGTCGTAAGGCAGAAATCGTCTGAATAAATAAAACTGGCGTCGCAATTCGCTGCGGTGTCAGTTTTGTTTTTTCAAAAAAGCATCATTGCAAATTGGTTATGCAATGATGCTTCTTTTATGCCGATCAGATGTTTTTAGAAGTTCTGTGTTTGTGGTCTGCGTGTCGAGCAGGTTACAAGCGCGTTCTGTTACGCAGAACTGGTTTCCTTTGGAAAGGGCGCGGAACGTCACAATCAGCGTTTCTTCCGCTTTTGACAGCATATCTGTTGTATATTGGGAAAGCCTCTGAATATAGTCTACGATTATATGAAATCAAAATTGTTGTATTTACAAACAAGATATCTGATGTTATAATAGTGTACATCAAATATGATGTATTCAATAGAACAAGTAAGGAAGGTGTGCGGATGAAGTTGATCCGAAGATTATTTTTTGTAATTCTTATGATTTATGCGGCAATGACGACAGGATGCAGCACATTATCTAAACAAGCAATGTCGCACAGGGATTGTGCATTAGATTCGCTGTCAGATTTTTCGTCAGATGAAACAGAAAAAGGTGCGAATGTTTTGTGTATTCGCGTGTGTTTTTGTGAAATATGACAGAAAATATGCAAGCAGATGGCGTACAAAGCCGTCATGTATGGTATTGCTTAAATACGTTGTGTTTGAAGGCACTGTTATCTGCCCATACTGATAGTAACCAGAATCAAGTAGGAGGTATTATAGTATGGTGAAAGGTGTACACAAGAAGGTTATTGAGATCAATCATCCGGATAGCTTGTATTTTGACCGCGCAGTATTTTATCTAAAACCCGGCATCACGCAATTGCCCCAACATTTGTCACAGGAAGATGCTGATGCATTGCTTGCAGAAATTTCACCGCGGAAAAAACGTCTGGGCTGGAAACAGACGCTGCTTTTGGTTGTGCTTAGCTGTGTCATTACTGCGGCGGTGTGCTTTCTGGTGCAGTGAACGCGGAATTTCCCACTTGTAATTTGCATGCGGTCATGTTATAATAAAATAGGTTCTTTCATGAATTCGTGAAGTGAACTTGAAATGAATCAGAGAGGACAAGCATCCTATGAAAAATTCAAAACAATTGCATCGCGGTCAAAATATGTGGCAGATGCCGCAAAGCGAGGCAGAGTATATCGCCGGACGTAATCCGGTGATGGAGGCACTCAGAAGCGACGCATCTCTTGATACAATTTATATCAGTCAAGATAGCGGCGGATTGCATGAGATCGTTTCGCTTGCGAAAGAACAAGGCATTCCGGTAAAAATCGTCAGTGAGTCTAAAATTTCACAGCTGACCGGCGGCGCTGTGCATCAAGGCGTTGTCGCACAGGGTGCATGCGGCAGATATGCATCACTTGAAGAACTTCTGCAAATCGCCGAGGAGCGCGGCGAAGCGCCGCTTCTGGTGATCTGCGATGGCATTCAGGATCCGCACAATCTTGGCGCGATTATTCGAACTGCTGAGGCGGCCGGTGCACATGGCATCATTATCCCGAAACGCCGCAGTGCATCTCTGACGACAACGGTCGGCAAGACTTCTGCTGGAGCGGTGAGCTGGCTTCCGGTGGCACGTGTATCGAATTTGGTTTCCGCAATGGAAACGCTCAAAGACCGTGGCGTGTGGATTTATGGTACAGATGCATCCGGCAGTTCATATACTAAGCAGGACTATACCGGTGGCACAGCATTCGTTATTGGTTCAGAGGGGTTTGGCATTGGACGTCTTGTGGGAAAATCTTGCGATGGCATGATCAGTCTGCCAATGTTCGGAAAAGTCAACTCTTTGAATGCCTCTGTTGCAGCGGGCATATTTCTGTATGAGGCAGTGCGCCAGAGAATGGCGGCATCTGCTACATAGGGGAGTAAACTATGGCAAAATATAAACTCGAAGATATCTTAAATGAATATGGTCCCGATGGGAAACGCTCCGGTATCCGGCGTGATGAGAACAAGTCGCTTGCCCATGGCACGCTTGAAACCGAAAAGCTGATCGCGGCCGCAACATCGCGAAAACCGCTGTCGCAGCAAAGGTCTGGCTATCACTCTATTTCAAATGAGCCTCCGGCAGAGGAGACACAACCGGAAGATCTGGTGGATATTAAATCGACTATTTCCAGTATCAAAGCCCAAAAAGATGCAGCTGCCGCACGAGATGCCGACGTTTCGCCGATGCTGCGCGAACATTTTCCGACACAGCATTTACGGCGGGAAGGCGTGTCTTATCTGCGCTCCGGAAATCGTGCGCGTTATGCTACGGCGGAAAACGGTGATGATTATGATGGTGCTGTCATGGTTGTATCCGAATCGAGGCAGGAGTCTATTGGATCGCAGCACCGCCCGAACATTCGCCAAATGGAGGATTCCACGCGTGCCAAGGAAAAAAAACGCAGGCGCAAGCGGAATATCACGGAATCATCCTATGCCAAAGAGTCGATGACCGGCGTGATGCACAAGCCTGGGATACAACCGGAAACGGATCCTCAGCCGCAGCATCATTGGGATGCGGAACAGGATTTTTACTACCAGGGTGGACAGGAAAAATCTAATGTGCGCGGTATGCGGCGGCGAATGCGGTCAGAAATGCACAATCTGGCGGCGAAGCAACAGCCGGATGATATGGATTTGGTGCGCAAAAGCCTGTACAGTCTGCGCAATGTTATATTTTTCCGGACAATGTCACTGCTGCTTCTGATGCTGATCGGTGTGATCCTGGCGGTTGGGGAAGTCTTTCATGGCGGCGCGATTGTTTCCGCACTTACACCGCGTGGCTATGCGATCGCTCAACTTGTGCTGGCACTTGCCGGTAGCGTAATTTCATTGCCAACGGTGAAAAACGGATTATGTCACCTGATTCGTCTGCGGGCGGACAGCGACAGTATGGCGGCAGTACCGCTTTTGACAAGTTTAATCGGTGCGGTATTTGCAGTGATTGCACCGCAGGTACTGTCAAATGAGATGGTGCATCTTTATGTGCCGTGCGCAATTCTGGCGCTGCTTTGCAATACATTTGGACGGCTTCTTGTTGTGCGGCGTGCGCTGCGAAATTGTCGTGTGTTGTCAGATGCAGAACAAAAACGCGTTCTGACTTATATTGCACAGGAGGAAAATGCCGAGATCTTAACGCGCGGTCTGATCCACGATTTCCCGATTGTGGCAGCAGTACGAAAAGCGAATTCGCTTTGTGATTTTCTGCGCTATGCCTATTCGATGGATGCTGCGGATGGGCTTTGCCGAACAATGACGCCGATCAGTACTGTGCTGTCACTTGGCGTGGCAGCGTTTCTGACGGTGGTGCGAGTTGGGGCTGTGCCAGACTTGCTTTGGCTCAGTACACTTTTTTCGACCTGGACGCTGCTTGCAACAGCAAGCTGTTGTCTTGCGAGTGCGCTGGTGTCGAATCTGCCACTGGAATGGGAATCCAAAAAGATGGCGGCAGCAGGAAGCACAATGCTCGGCTATCAAAGTGCGGATGATTTTTTTGACGTCAATGCGCTGATGGTAGAGGCGAATGACCTATTTCCCGCCGGATCCGTCCAGATTCAGGGGATGAAGGTGTTTTCCGGCGCAACAGTAGACGATGTGTTGATTGATGCAGCAAGTCTGGTGCAACATGGCGAAAGCATTCTGCGCAGTGCGTTTTCTGAGATGATCCCGGACGCAAATGCACTGCGTCGGGTGGATGAATTTCTTTGTGAAGATGGGCTTGGACTTTGCGGTTGGATCGCAAACCGCCGTGTACTTTTTGGCGGCAGAGAGATGATGGCAAATCATAATATAGAAGGGCTTCCGACAAAAACAAGAGAAGAAGAGCTGACAGAGGGAGACGGTGATGTATTGTATCTTTCGGTGAGCGGGGTGTTGTCTGCGATGTTTTCTATCCGAATCACAGCAGATTCAATGGTGCGCCGTCAGATGCGTGCGCTACGACAGGAACAGATTGCACTTGTGATCCGCACAGTCGATCAGGCGGTGACGCTACGCCGTTTGAGCAGCTTGTTTGACTTCCCGGAACATCTGATGAAGATCATTCCGGCTTCTATGCATCATTTATTCCGTCTTGAAACTGCGGATTTGGATTGTGTCAGCGCTTCTGTTACCGTCGGCAGAACAGGATTTGGTGCAGCACGATTGCTGCTTAGTGCGCGCCGGGTGCGCCGGGCTTCGACAATGGGCGTGATTTTACAGGTGGTTTCGGCGCTGCTTGGCATGTCGCTTGCGATCATTCACCTGATTACCGGTGCTTACAGTGAGATGACGGCACAGTTCTTTTTGCTGTATCATGTACTTATGACAATGGTGACGGCGCTCGCCGTGCGGATGCGATAACAGGATGACAGGAACAGAGTTGACGCCGGAAAGGAGTTTCCTACAATGGCGAAATATGATAAATATCATGAAAACACAGATGCGGAAGAAACTGTATTTTTTCAAGCGGCAAAAGATGGGAAAAAAACAGATCAGTATGATACACAACAGTTAAATGCACAGCAGATCCGAAGGCGTGCCTCACAGCAGCCCGTGTATCGACCGCCGTATGAAGAGCAGGAAACGGATATCTATACGCAAGAAGGAAAACCGGATGGTTATCCTCAAAATGGTTATTTCCAGAATGATTACCCACAAAATAGTTATCCACGGAATGATTATCCTCACAGTGGATATCCCCAGAACGGGTATTCTCAGAGTGGCTATCCCCGGAACGGCTATCCCCAGAATAGTTATCGGCAAAACAGCAGTTATCCGAACGGCAGCGGCCGCACTGCTTCGAACCGACAGTCACAACGCTATACTACACCGAACCGACAGGCGGCATATTCTTCTGAATCAGCACGCAGATCGCGTAATGATGCATCGCATCAACGTTCGAAACAGCCGCCAAAGCGTACATCACCACCGCGTCAGTCCCAGTCATATGGGCAAGCGCCCAGACAG
Organism: uncultured Ruminococcus sp.; assembly: GCA_949291125.1. Lineage (GTDB taxonomy): Bacteria > Bacillota > Clostridia > Oscillospirales > Ruminococcaceae > Ruminococcus_C. The sequence continues at coordinate 42,987 of CASEUJ010000014.1, read as the reverse complement.
CGTGATACGGGATATGAAGCGTCCACTCGACGCCGGACGGCGCCGGAGAGCCGCGCATCTTCGCGTCAGACGCAGAAAAGACCTAGAAAACCTTCGCTGATCTATCGCTTGATCCGCACGATTTGTCTGTTGATTATCGCCCTGTTCCTGCTTTATTCTGCAGTGGCGTTGGTGGGCATCCTCAGTATGAATCGCGTGGAAACCGGTGCCCGCAGCGTGACAAGCGGGTCGCTGAACGCATCCTATGTCAAGAATGTTCTGGTGATTGGAACGGATTCTCGTGATCCTGAAGAAGATCGGGGACGGTCAGATTCCATGATCCTAGTATCGATGAATTCGAAAACAGGGGATTGTTATATGACCTCTTTTATGCGCGATAGTTATGTGGAGATCCCTGGCAACGGAAGCGGTAAGCTCAATGCGGCGTATTCCTATGGTGGTGCGGAACTACTGATGGATACGATCGAATATAATTTTGATGTACACATCGATGACTATGTGATGTTCACCTTTGCGGCGTGTGCCGATGCGATCGATGCGGTCGGCGGCGTGGAACTTGAGATCTCTGACGAAGAGGCGCAGGCGATCAATGAGATTCTGATCAGTGAGGTCAACGAGATCATGGGTGACAACCGGGAGGACGACCTGTTGGATGGCGGTGGTACACTGATGCTAAATGGCAAACAAGCGCTTTCTTACAGCCGTATCCGTTATGTTGGGAATGCGGACTTTGAACGCACAGAACGTCAGCGTGTTGTCATGCAGAAGGTGATGGAAAAGGCACTGGGCAATCCATTTCGCCTTGCCGCGCTTTGTATGCGTGCTCTGCCAGATATGACGACAAACATGTCAGTACTGTCGCTGTATAGCTATGCGATTGTAACACCGGTGCAGCTGCTCTTTTATGAGATGCAGCAGCAGCGGATTCCGGATGATACGATGTATCAGGGCGCGGATATCGGCGGAGAATCAGTGCTGCAAGTGGATTTCCAAGCGGCAAGACAGCTGTTGGCGGAAACTGTATACGCAGAGTAATGCGCGATGATGGGAAACAGGTGGCTTAGATACTGCGAAAAGCTCTGGATGATGGTAAAATGCTTTCATCCAGAGCTTTTTTGCTGTTCTGGTGACGCCGTATAGATCGCTGGCGTCACGGAAACAAATATTAAATCTGGAATTTTTTGTGCATATTGTTCAAGTAAAATATGCGTAATTTGTTCAATACATCAAAGATGATGAAAAATTCGAATAGCATGTCACAAATTTGAGGTGTGAGTTGTTATTATTATAAGATGATCTTGTTGAACTGGTATGAGTATGAAAAATGCAAAAAAAGGGTTGACAGGAGATATGCTCTATGGTATAATATGCGTTGTACATAGGATGCAACTCATGCAATGGCATATCATGGACGGAGAGGAGGTATGGGAAGATGCAGTTCTATTCATTCAGAAAGCGCTGGGGTGCGAGAATGTCCGGGAAAAGCGGCTGGCAGTGGATCTTGCCGAGTCTGATCGGTGTTTTGATCTTTTTTGTGCTGCCGTTTGGCGTGGTGATCTATTACAGCTGTATCGACAATGTCATCCAGAAAAATTTTGTAGGACTGGATAATATTTTTGAACTTTGTAAAAATGAGGCGTTCTTGCTGGCAGTGAAGAATACACTGATTTTTTCTCTGACGGCGATTCCACTTTCCATTATTTTTGCTGTGCTGTTGGCGCTGGTGCTGGAACGTGCCATTCCGGGGAAGAGTATGATCCGTTCGTTTTTTTTAACGCCCATGATGGTGCCGGCGGCTTCGGTGGTCGTGGTGTGGCAGGCGCTCTTTCACGACAATGGCTATATCAATTCATTCCTCACCGAATATGGCGGCGAGACCATTCGCTGGCTCAATTCTGGTTATGGGATGGTTGTTGTTGTTTTGATTTTTATCTGGAAGACGATGGGGTATAACATGGTGCTCTTCATGGCGGGGCTTGCGGGTATTCCGGCAGATTATTCCGAAATTGCAAGACAAGAGGGTGCGGGACGCTGGTGGCAGTTCTGGCACATCAAGTTCCGGTATCTGTTTCCGACGTTTTTCTTTGTGTTGCTCTATGATATTATTTGTTCTTTCAAGGTGTTCCGGGAGATCTATTTGTTGACGGGTGATTATCCGTGCGAGGCGCTTTACATGCTTCAACACTTTATGAACAACACCTTCCAGAGCGCAAATTATCAAAAGCTTTCTTCAGCGGCGATGTTGATGGCGGCGGTGCTTTTGGTACTGGTGGCAGTGCTGTTTGCTATCGAGCGAAAGTTTGGCAAGGATCTGGAAGATTAAAGGGACGAAAGAGGTGATGGAAATTATGCTGCAACATCTACAAACGCGCAGCAAGCGCAGACATCGTCATCAGTTTCGGACAAAGCCAATCGACTTTGTTTGGATGATCCTAATTGGCGGTGTGGCGGTGTTGTTTCTGATGCCACTTGTGCTGACAGTTTGTGATTCGTTTATGACAGAAACAGAGATCTTTTATAATTATGGCGCAATGTTGAACTTAAAAAGCGAGACAATTTATACTGCGCCTTCGGTTGCCATAAAGCTGATCCCGGATCGAGTGACAATCCAGCAATATGTCAGCACCCTGATCACAAGCTCAGAATATCTTTTGAAGATGTGGAATTCGGTAATCCTAGCGCTGCCCATTACGGTGTTTCAGCTTGTTGTGGCGTTGTTCGCATCCTATGGCTTTGCACGATATCGGGGGCGCGTCAAACAGATCATTTTTCTAGCGTACCTGATCTTGATGCTGATGCCCTATCAGGTAACGCTTGTGCCGAACTTTGTGGTGAGTGATGCGCTTGGGATTGTGGGGACACGCTGGGCAATTATTCTCCCTGGCATCTTCTCCACGTTTCCGGTTTATCTCTTTACGAAAATTATGAAGCGTATCCCGAAAACTTATTTAGAGGCGGCGCGGTTAGATGGTGCCGGCGAATTCCAGATCTTTCGGTATATCGCTGTGCCGCTTTGCCGGAATGTGATTGTGTCTGTATTGCTTCTGGTATTTATTGACTGCTGGAATATGGTGGAACAGCCGCTTTTGATGCTCGACGATGCACAGAAACAACCTCTCTCTGTATTCCTCTCTCAGATCAGCAGCGGTGACTTGGGTGTGGCGTTTGCGGCGGCAGTGCTTTATATGATCCCATCACTGCTACTCTTTTTATATGGTGAAGAAGATTTAGTACAGGGAATGGCTTATGCAGGAGTGAAAGAATGATGAAACAACCAAAGGGGAACTTAAAGAAAAAACGCATCCGCAATGTGGCGATTGTCTTTTTGGTAGTGGCATTGGCATTGACGTTTTTTTCCAATACGATCATGAATGCGTCTTTGCCGGAGATCACTGCACAGTATGTAATCCCGGAAACGATTACTGAACGCATTAGCGGTTCTGGGACAGTGGAGGCAAATCAGGCATCCTCTGTGACGGCATCTGTTTCCGGTCAGATTAAAAAGCTTGCGGTGGAAAGCGGTGATGTTCTTGAAATCGGTGATCTCATCTGCACCATTACACCAGACATGGCTGGCGACGATGCAGATGGAGGAGAGGGCGGCTATGACGATGCCTATTATACCGCACTCCGATTTTATCTTGATGAAGGACAGGACTATGACGATGCGGTAAAGTCGCTTGATACACGCAAGAGCGCCCTTTTGTCGCAGATTTATAAAACATATCATATCTCCGAAGGCGATACCGTTTCTGCAAAGGGTGCGGCGATCCGTACCGAACAGAATACGCTGACAAATTCTCTCACGTATGTATCGGCAGAATCGTATGAAAAGCTCCCACAGGCATATCAAAGTGGGATTGCACAAGCGGTACAAGGGCAAAAAAGTGCCGATTCTGCCGTGGAGCAGGCGAATGAAGCATTATCGGATGCACAGGGAAAGCTCACCGGAAGCTCAGACAGCCAGCAGGAACTGATCGATGATGCAAAAAAGGCAATGGATCAGGCGTATGAAGACTATCTGACGGCATTTTATGCATACCAAGATGCCGTAAGCAGCGGCAGTGAAGAAGCCAAAATGTTAGAAGAAGCATCCGATGCGGCATATGCGGCGTATGAAGACAGCGTCGATGCACATGAGGATGCCGTTGCGGAACTTAGCAAGATTCAAAGTCAAGAAGCGGCTGTGTCATCTGCGGAGAATCGCCTGGAATCTGCGAACAATGCCAAAGAACGTGCGGATCAAGCGCTTACGGATGCGTTGGAAGATGCAACGACTGCGATCACGCGGGATCAAACAATTTTGTCTCTGGTGCTTCTAGAGATCGGTGCAGACAATATGGTGTATAACGAGGACGGAACGGTTTCTGTCTATGCGGAAAGCGCCGGCATTGTGGCGGCCATTTCGGTGTCATCTGGCGATACGGTAATGCAGTCCGATCCGATCGCAGAGATCGTACAGGCAGACGGTGGCTATACCGTACACTTTAATGTCAGCGCAGAAAAGGCACGAAAAGTACGTCCGGGTGCACAGGCATCTGTCATCAATGCCGATGCAACGGCAACGTTGAAAAGCATTCGGAATGCTGCAAACTCAGAATCTGGACAGATGGACGAAAAGACACTGTATTTTACGGTAACTGGTGATGTAACGGTGGGTCAGTCGCTTGCAGTGAAACTGGACGAAAACAGCCAGAATTACGATTATACCGTGCCTTCCAGTGCACTGGGCGAGGATAACAACGGCACATTTGTGCTTGCAGTGCAGACCAAAAGTACACCCCTTGGGAATCGCTATTATGCAAAGCGCATTGATGTCGAAGTGCTTGCAGACGACGGAACGAACGCTGCAATCAACGGCAATATCGATATGGATACCTATGTCATCTGTATCAGCACAAAGGCTTTGGAAGATGGTGACATGGTGCGCATGAAAGAAACATCGGAGTGAGACTCATGAAACGAAAATGGATGTATCCGCTGATCTCCGGCGTTGTCGGCGTGTTGCTTTTTGGGATCGGTGTAGCGGGAAGCAGTTGGTGCCGGGGTATTTTACAGGATCAGGATGCGGCGCAGCGTTGGGGAGAGGATTATTTACAGATAAGCTGTTATCTGTCACAAGATCTCGCCGTTACGCCGGAGGGCATCGGATCTATACGCGATGCGATCAACGGCACACTGGAAGAAGAATTGGGGTCTTCGGAAGTGGCGGCGTGGTATGACGTCTATTCCTGCGACGGCGGAACAGTGACAGTCCTAGCCGAAAAACCTGGCAAAAAACAGATCGACCTGACGCTGGTCAGTGAATCGTATTTCCGCATGCATCAGCTGCCTTTGCTTTCCGGCAATCGTCTTTCGGCGGCAGATCGTTCCACTCGGCGAGTGGTGCTGAATGAAGAAGCCGCATGGCAACTTTATGGCTCTGTGAATATCGCAGGGAAGACGCTGACAATGTCGCAGATGCTCTGTGAGGTGGCTGGTGTGGTGAAGATGCCGGACGACTTTGCAACACGAAAGGTACAGGGGGAACAGTCCCCAGAGATCTTTATGCTCTACTGCGATTATGCCACCGGACAGACACCGGCGCCAGCAATTACGGCATACGAAGCGGTCCTGCCGGAATTGGTAGATGGGTACGGCATGCAGCTGATGGAAACAGCAGTGGAGAATGTCGCCGGGAGGATGTCTGCGACAGATGATCCGACAGACGGCGGAGAGACGGAAAACACTCTGTCGGATGATCGATATCTTCTTGTACAGAACACCGATCGGTTTTCTCTTTCGCAGGTATGGCACTATTTGACTCATCATGATGAGTATCTCGTGCGTCGCAGTGCGATCCCCTATCCCGATGGCGAAAATGCAGCGCTTTTGGTGCTCCATCGGATTGCCATGTTGACCCTTGTGGCAGCGTTCGGAATTTTGCTGATGCTGATCGCAATCGTGTACACCGTCATTGTCTATCGAAAAAACTGGAGAAAAACCATCAGACGCATTCTGCGCCGCATGCGGCGTGGCATAAAAACAACGCATACGCCCCAAACCCCTATTTCCAAAACAGAAAGGACGGGAGAATTATGACCCAGAAATCAATGAAATTTGCAGCGATGCTGTTGGCGTCAGCAATGCTTGCCGGTACGTGTGCCTGCGGCAGCAACGACGAAAGCAGTAAAACCAATTCGAGCGGCAGCTCGGAAGAAAGTACGTCTGTTGCAAAGGCGGAAACCTGTGCATATAAGAGCGTGGCGCTCACCAGCGCTGGCAACTCCTATTATACCGGCATTAGCGGAATTGATGACATGCTCTATTATGCCAAGACGACGTACAATGACGATTCCAATGAAGCGAAAAAAGCTGTGTATAGCTGTGATTTTGATGGCAATGAAACCGAGCTGTTTTCCTGTGACAACCTCTTAGAAGGCAGTGATCAGACGGATATTATCAGTTTTACAGCAATCTCCGGCGATACGTTTGCTGTGGTCGTTTCAGGTGGCTCTAATCCAGATATGGCATATGAGCCGGACAATGAGGATTTTGACTGGGATAGCTATTACGAGAATTACGAACAGATTTATTCGCTTCAGGTGTTTGAAGCAGATGGCACGCTGAAATGGAAAACGGATCTTTCAGATCCCGGATATGGCACGATCCAGGCAGACGCAGATGGGAATTTGATTGGCTTTTTCACAAAATATGATGAAGAGACGGATGAACAATCTGTTTTGTTACAACGCTTTGATTCCAGCGGCAATGTGACCGAAGTGTCGGGTCTGGAGGATCTTTATTCGATCGATGCTACGGTCCGTTCCGCAGACGGCAGTATCTATGTCATGGCAAGTGCAGAGGATGCTTGGAATCAGGTAATGAAATGGAATCCGGAGAGTCAGAAATTTGAAAATCTGGAACTGGATACCGATAATCTCTCTGTTTATGGTTTTGTGTCTAGCATGAATCCAGATGTGCCATTTTATATCTACAATGACCGCGCGATCTATGCTGTTTCGCCGGAGGATGGGAAGCTGACCGAAACGCTGAACTTTATGGATTCGAATCTGACAAGCTCTAAATTTTCCGGCGGAGTCGCACTTGCAAGCGGTGAATTTATCGCCATGCTCAACGATTCCTCTTATAACACCTATCTGGCAAAACTTTCGATCAATGAGAACGCTGGTGGCGCAGAGACACTGACTCTTGCGACATATTATCTCGACGATCAGCTCTCGGAAAAGGTGGCGGCCTTTAACAATGCTCAGGATCAGTATCGCATCGAAGTTAAAACCTATGATGAATATAACAATTATGAAGGTGAGGACGAGTCCGAATGGAACAAGGGGATGACCGTATTCCATGAGGACATTGCCGCCGGGAATATCCCCGATCTTGTGGATGTCAATTCGTTTAATGCACAGAGCTATGCGGAAAAAGGTCTTTTTGTCGATCTCTATGACTACATGGAGAAAGATGACACCTATACCAAGGATGCATTTTTACCCAATTTCCTGGCGGCAAACGAAGTGGATGGGGCACTCTATTGGCTAGCACCGACTTTCAGCATTTCTGGTATGATGGCAAACGACAACCTGACCGGCCACAAGGACAGCTGGACCTTGCAGGAATATGTGGATGTCTGCCAGTCCTGTGTGGATCAGGGAATCGAGATCATGGAATATCAGTCTCAGGAAACATTTTTGAGAAATATAATTTATGGTTCGGAGTTTGTGGATTTCTTTAATGGTGTTTGTCATTTTGACGATCCAGGTTTTGTCGGCCTTCTCGAGCTTTCGAAGCAGGTCACATCCAACGAGCCGGACTATGACAACATGACTGACAGCGAATGGGAAGCGTATTCCATGGAACAGACCATGCGCTATCAGAATGGCGAGATCTTGTTGCAAAACACGAACTTCTGGGGCTTCCAGGATTATGCAACAAGCAAGGCGCTGTTCGGAGATGAACCGGTGACAATGATCGGTTGTCCGAAGGTCAGCGACAAGAGCAGCTTTCAGATGTCTTTGAACGGTGCGGCGATTGCGATCACTACTTCTTGTGAAGTGCCGGATGTGGCATGGGATTTTATCCGTTCGACCATGGAAATCGATTTGGAGACCGTCTATAGCTTCCCAGTGTTGACCGAAGATCTGGACGCTTATCTTGCAGAAGATGCAAAAAAAATGGAACAGGTTGTAGAAGGCGGCTATAACTACAACGGCGTGGATCTGAAGCTTCAGATGCCGACGGATGAGGAACTGGATGCTTTCAAGGAGGTTTTGTATTCTGTCGATCGGATACAGATATTAGACGATGCATTGATGAGCATGGTGGATGAAACTTTACAAGACTTCTATGACGGCAACCAAACTGCAGAAGAAACGGCTAATTTGCTTCAACAAAAGTGCAATCTTTATTTGAAGGAAAATAGTTAAGACAACAAGCTAGTTTTCGCATCAAAAACGGGCGGAAAAAGAACTCTTCTTTTTACCCTCCTGAATGCGCCCGGATTGTTCATTGGAATGGTGCGGAAGCTTATAATATCAACCGGTACATAGCGATTTGATGTGTCCGGGAACAAAAAACAGGAAAGCGATCTGCTCTTACATGGGCATTGGGCTTTCCTGTTTTTGCTTTTTGTGTAAAATTACAAAAAAAGCTTGTGTTTTTCAAAGAGTTATAGTATAATAAAAATATGTGCAATTGGCATAATGCATCTGACTAAGCGAATGTGTTGGATGGAATTTTAACAAAAAGGAGTATTATTACCATGTATCAGGATATGATGGACACCATTGGATTTGTGGAAAAGTATGACCCGGAGGTTGGGGCAGTCATGGAGCAAGAACTTGGACGTCAGCGCCGGAATCTTGAGCTGATCGCCAGTGAAAACCTCGTTTCTCCAGCAGTGATGGCAGCAATGGGTTCGGTGCTCACCAACAAGTATGCTGAAGGTTTGCCTCATAAGCGTTATTACGGTGGCTGTGAGTATGTAGACGTGATCGAGGAGATCGCCATTGACCGTGCCACTAAGCTGTTCGGCGCAAAGTATGCCAACGTACAGCCGCACTCCGGTGCACAGGCAAATACTGCTGTTTATTTCGCGCTGCTTGAGCCTGGCGATACGGTAATGGGCATGAGCCTTGCTCACGGCGGTCACCTGACCCATGGATCATCGGTCAACATTTCCGGCAAGTATTTCAATTTCGTGCCGTATGAACTAGGGGACGATGAATTCATCGACTATGATCGTGCCCAGGCACTGGCAGAGGAAGTTAAACCCAAGATGATCGTTGCAGGTGCAAGCGCATACCCGCGGATCATCGACTTTAAGCGTCTGTCTGAGATTGCAAAGTCTGTCGGCGCATATCTAATGGTGGATATGGCACATATTGCAGGTCTGGTGGCAGCTGGCGTACATCCGTCGCCGGTACCGTATGCCGACATTACCACCACCACTACTCACAAGACGCTCCGGGGACCTCGCGGTGGTCTGATCCTCACCAACGATGAAGAACTGGCAAAGAAGATCAACAAGGCTGTGTTCCCAGGGACACAGGGCGGCCCGCTGATGCATGTGATTGCGGCAAAGGCAGTTTGTTTTGGTGAAGCGCTGAAGCCGGAATTTAAGACTTATGGCGAAACGGTTGTGGCAAATGCACAAGCATTGGCAAAGGGCCTGGTAGATCGTGGGTTCCGTCTGGTATCCGGCGGTACGGATAATCATCTGATGCTGGTGGATCTGCGTTCGTTCCATCTGACTGGCAAGGAGTTTGAGCATCGTCTGGATGAAGTGTATATTACGGTTAATAAGAATGCTATCCCGAACGATCCAGAAAAACCGTTTGTCACAAGTGGTATTCGCGTCGGTACACCAGCAGTCACCACACGCGGCTTAAAATCGGAGGACATGGAGATCATTGCACAGGCAATGTATCTGGCGGCTTCGGACTTCGAGAACAAGGCGGACGAGATTCGTACAAGCGTTGCGGCACTGTGCGAGAAGTATCCGCTGTATCAGTAATTTATGCATACCCCTTTGGCAGACGTCATTCGTCCCAAAATTTTAGACGATGTGGTCGGACAGCGTGATTTACTTGCGCCGGGGAAGCCCCTTAGGCGCATTATCGAAAGCGGCAGGATTCCCAACATGATCTTTTACGGTCCTTCTGGTGTCGGCAAGACCACTGTGGCACGGATCATTGCCGATAGCACTGCTATGACCCTGCATAAGCTCAATGGCACCTCTGCCTCCACTTCCGATATCCGGGATGTGATCGCTGAGATCGGTACCTTCTCCGGTATGAACGGCATTCTGCTCTATTTAGATGAGATTCAATATCTCAACAAAAAGCAGCAACAGATCTTGCTAGAATATATGGAAAACGGTCAGATCACGTTAATTGCTTCTACTACGGAGAACCCTTACTTTGCAGTGTATAATGCGCTGATCAGCCGTTCGACGGTGTTTGAGTTCAAGCTGGTGCCGCCGGAAGAGTTGGTACGCGCAGTTAATCGGGGCTTTTGCCTGATGGGACATCAGTTGGATATAGAAATCCGTTTAGAAGACGGCGTGTGTGATTGGATCGCCCGAGGATGCGGCGGTGATGTGCGCAAAGCGATGAATACGGTCGAGCTGATCGCCCTTTCCGCAGAACAGACGCCGGAAGGCTTGTTTGTTTCAAAAGAACTGGCGCAAGCGCTGACTCAGCGCAGCAATATGCGCTATGACCGGGACAATGACCAGCACTATGACCTGTTGTCAGCGCTGCAAAAATCCATACGTGGTTCCGACGAAAATGCGGCGCTCCATTATGCGGCGCGACTTTTGGCCGCAAATGATTTGCTGTCGCTGTGCCGACGTCTTTTGGTGATCGCATCTGAGGACGTAGGGCTTGCCTATCCGCAGGCTGCTGTGATCACAAAAGCCTGCGTGGATAGTGCCTTGCAGTTGGGGCTGCCGGAGGCACGAATTCCCATTGCCGAAGCCATTGTGCTCCTCGCTACATCCCCAAAGTCCAATAGCGCCTACGAAGCGATCAATCAGGCGATGGCGGATGTGGAACATTACGGTGCGCTCGACTTTCCCCGGCATTTGCAAAACAAGCACTTTGACGGTGCAGAGGCAAAAACACGGGGACAGCACTATCGCTATCCCCATGATTTTCCCAATCACTATGTACGTCAACAATATCTGCCCGATGCCATCCGTGATCATGTCTATTACACTTTTGGTGACAACCGCCAGGAACAGGCGGCGGCGGCTTATCGCGAAAAGATCTTGCGAGAGGATAAGACCTGATCGGAGAGAGATTCAAGTGCTGCATCATATAGTCCGCCGGGACGTGTTTCGCGGCAGACCAGATCATTTGCAAAGCGGATCGTCTGTTCTAATGTTTCGGAAAAATCCTCAATGCATGCACGATCGCCACTGCGCAGGTCTTCGAGCATCACACCATAGGTTGTTCGGATATGACCATGGCGGCGTATACGACCGGCAGTAACGCGATAGATCACGCGATTGCTGCCGTATACTTCCATGTAGATGATGGGCTGTTCGGTTTTTTTGTGCGTTCTTGTCATTGTCTGCATGTAGATCTGCTTCCTTTCTTTTGGGGAAATATCGGTTTTCTCGTATTTGTTTTGTTGTCTGTTCCGATAGTAGCAGTATAGCACAAAAATACCCGAAAAGAAAGAGCGAAAAAGGACAAGTTATGTCAGATTAAAAATAGTTTTCGAAGATTTGGAATTGAACGCAGAATATTGTGAAACCTTGTGATTTTTCCACGAAATTTCCCGTGGTTTTGTCCGTAAAATTTGGTTGAAATGCGACTGGACGAATGCATGCGATGTTGCTATAATAGAGAAATGAATTTTACAGGAAACGTATGACACGCCGGGCGAAAAGCGCCGACGGATACGCTTTGAGGAGGGTTTCTCTACTATGACAAAAGACATGACTACGGGAAAGCCGATGGGGCTGATCCTGCGCTTTTGCGGACCGATGGTGTTTGGCAATATTTTGCAGCAGCTTTACAGTATGGTAGATACGGTGATCGTCGGCAGATATCTTGGCACAGCTGCGCTTGCCGGAGTCGGAGCAACGGGTGCGATTAGTTTTTTGATTGTGGGGTTTGCCACTGGTATCTGTACTGGACTTTCGATCCCGGTGGCACAGGCGTTTGGTGCAAAAGATTATCGAAAGATGCGCAAGTTTATGGCGAATGCCTATTACATCGCAGCTTTGATCGCCGTTTTACTGACGATTCTGACGATGCTTGCAACAGGAACGATTTTACGTTGGATGAAAACGCCGGATGATATTTATTCATATGCATATGATTATATCATTGTAATTTTTGGTGGCATTTTTACATCCATTCTCTATAATTTGCTTGCTGCCATGCTTCGTGCAGTCGGAGATAGTAAGTCGCCGATTTTATTTCTGGCGATCGCATCGTTTCTGAACATTGTACTTGACTTGTTCTTTGTATTGGCGCTTGACAGTGGTGTTGCCGGCGCTGGCTATGCTACGGTAATCTCTCAGGGTGTTTCTGGGCTGTTGTGCCTGCTTTACCTCTATCGAAAATTTCCGGTGATGCGCCTTCAGGCAGGGGAGATGAAGCTGGAACCAGCGCAGTGTGTGCGTCTGATCTCAATCGGATTGCCGATGGCACTGCAATTTTCCATCACAGCTGTCGGTTCGATCATTTTGCAGACTTCGGTTAATACGCTTGGGTCGCTTGCTGTTACAAGCGTTACTGCGGCGCAGAAGATCTGTGCTATTGTTATGGGACCGCTTGAATCGCTCGGAATCACGATGGCGACATATTGCGGTCAAAACTTAGGAGCAAAACAATTTGAACGCATTCGCGATGGAATTCGGCGTAGCATAGCGATCTCAATGTCGTATTGCGTTTTCTCGATTCTGTTTTTATGTTTTCTGGGGAGATATACAGCCTATCTATTCCTCGATCCTTCGGAAACAGAAGTGATCCAACTTGCAGTGCAGTATATGCGTGTGAATGCGCTGTTTTATCCGGTGTTGGGGATATTGTTTATCCTGCGTAATTCCTTGCAGGGTATGGGGTATAGCCTGATGCCAATGATGGCGGGAGCAAGTGAACTTGTGGCGCGTTCGTGCGTTTGTTTCTTGCTTGTTCCGGTCTTTGGCTATGCGGCAGCAATTATGGCGAGTCCTGTTGCATGGATCTTTGCGGACATTCTGCTGATTTCTGTTTATTTTTATGATATGCGTCGACTGAAAAAGCAGCTTGTTCCAGCAACTGCAGTATAAGGATCTCTGTATCAGGACAAATGAAATTCCAGTGAAAGGAATCGATTGATTATGAAAAAGCAAATGGCAATGATATGTGCAGCAGCAATGGCGATTTCGTTTTCTTTTTCTTTCCCGCTGACCGCAGATGCAGCCGGGTCTGCGGATATCCAGCTGCGGATGGTGGCGGATCGGAGCTTTGTTTCTGCAGCTGAACTTGAAAATGGAGATGTCACGATCACAGCTGCGGTCTATCTTGACAGCAGTACTGTAAATCGATTTGGTTCGATGAAGTTGGTCTACAGCAGTGATACGGATCACATTTATTTTCGGAATATGGTGGTTGGTGATAACAGCAGCCGGCAGACTTCAGATACGACTTATCAGAGCAGCCAAGGGACGTTTACCACAAGTTATGTTCCATATTGTTTTGGCTATTTACAGGGTTCACAGAATCGCTATATGACGGGAAGTCCAATGATTACGACCAATCAGTGGGAAATGGATCCGATTTATGGATCGCTGCTTTATAGCGCCGGAGAGAATCGGGTGCAGTTTACCGCGGATAATGGCAATCTGGTGACATGTGATGTGACCGTGGATGAAGCGGGAACGGGGCATTATTCCTATACCTATACGGAACGAGGAACAAACTTGCAAAAGACACGAGAGGCAGAGATCCCGCGGTATGATGCAAGCATTCCGGCATATGATGCGTCTGATCCGAGTCGTTCGTTGATCCCGGGGAGCTGTAATCGGTTGAGCTGGCTTCCGGGAACAGCGCAACTGAAAAATGGTGCGGCATTTTTCGGGAATACTTCTGATGAATTTCCGTTTTGCTATGTTGATATCGTGATTGAACAAGGAACTCCCGCGGGCGTATACACAGTCGACTTTGATCTTGATGAATGTGAGATGTTTTCCGCGTCTAGCCGTTCCTATACACTGGACAGTGTTGGAACAACAATTGCAGTCGGGACAGAAAACGTAACGGTCACATCAGCACAAATGGATCGTGCGGCATATTATTTTGCAGACGATACAACGCCCATTCAGGCGGCAGATTTCGCATCCTCCATTCTGGCAGATTTCGTCTATCCGGATGCAACATCTGTGATCACGATTACACAGAACGCAGAGATTATTGGCATTACAGATTGTTATGGTGTGACACCGAAGGCGTTGTTTGATGCAATGAGCGAGGATGGCTGTTACATTTCTGAAAACGCACCGCTCTATTGTAATGGTGAAATCCTGCATTATGCGGATGGAAGCAATGTGACGCAGAAGATCATGATTGGCACTAAGGGCGATGTGAATTATGATGGGAAGGTCGATATCAGGGATGCGTTTGCTGTGCTTGTCTATTATGCGGAGGAGAGTGCCGGAAAAGATCCAACATTTTATGCGGGAAATCGGGCGGATGCAGATATGGAAACACTGACATATTTCTTGGCAGATATTGATACGGAATCCAAAAATCAAGGAGCAGACGGTGGAAAGATCACCATTACGGATTCATTTGCGATTTTGCAATATTATGCGAGTGTTTCTGCTGGACTTGACGTGTCCTGGTCAGAGTTCCGAAAATAATACCAGTTGAGAATTGATCAAAATCAAAAAGCACAGATCCATGTGAGGGTAAACCTTAGCAAGATCTGTGCTTTTTATTGTAATATCAATATTGCTTTATGCGGTGTCGTCGGATGATCCATACAATTATAAATGTACAGAGCACGATCATGCAAAGCGCACTTCCAGCATTTAAAATGGATTCAGATAGTGAAAAATGCCTGCCCTCGATCGGAATCTTTTGCAGCTCGTCAAGAAAGGCAATTACAGTGCAGCAAAGAAACGCAGGGATTGAACGCGTCCAAGGAGACCAGCGTTCGATCAACAGTTGCCAGAACAGTGTGGAAAATCCGCCGAGTACAAGATACAGGAAAATGTGGGCAAGCTTACGCAGTTTCAAGTTGACATGGCTGAGCTGTTCATATGTGGGATTATCATAGAGCACTGCACAGATTTTGCGTGCGATCTGCATGCTATCGTGCAGCGTTTCTGTACCGTCCGCAGAAGAAAGCCGCCAGATCAACAATAACCACGCGACAATGGCGAGCAGAAGGACTCCGGCGAATATACGTTTTTTCTTTTTCATCGCAAAGTCATCCTCCATGGACGTGATTTAGTTTTTCAATGCACGCAGCTGATCCGGAGTAAAGGTATAACTTTTTTTACAGAAATGACAGCAGACTTCCGTGGGCTTGCCTTCGCTTGCAAGCTTTTCGAGTTCCTGCGCACCAAGTGAAATCAGCAGGCGCTCGGTTCGTTCGCGGCTGCAATCGCAGCGATATGCCACTTGTGCTTCGTCGAGCAGATTCGGTTCGAGTCCATCGAGCAGTCGAAGCGCAATCTGTTCCATTGTCATGTGCTGGGTCATCATTCGGGTCATCGGCGGCAATGTCTGTAGATTGTGTTCAATGGTATCGATGACTGCATCGCTTGCAAACGGCAGCACCTGAATCAAATAGCCACCGGCGACATTAACGGTCAGATCTGGATTGACCAAAACGCCAAGCCCACAGACAGTTGGTGTTTGTTCACTTGTGGCATAGTACTGTGCCACATCCTCGGCAATTTCGCCGGAAACCAGTGGCACAACGCCGACATAAGGCTCTTTCAGTCCCAGATCTTTTACCACAGACAGCGTCCCGTCCGCACCGACAGCACCGCCGACATCGAGTTTGCCTTTGGCGTTCAGCGGCAGCTCAACAACAGGGTGTTCTACATCAGCTTTGACATTGCCATGGCTGTCTGCAACGGCGGTGAGCATACCGGTAGGGCCGTTTCCCTTGACCCGGAGCGTGACACTGTCGTCTTCACCTTTTAACTCATAGCCCATCATACTGGCGGCAATCGCAAGTCTGCCCAGTGCCGCTGTGACAACGGCGGAAGTCTGGTGAATCTGTTCGATAGCAGAAACCATATCAGTGGCATCGACTGCACATGCCACAACGGATGCATCTTTTGCGATTGCACGTTTTAACTGTCCCATAGTAGAGTGATCATTTCCTTTCGTTTTGGAGATGAGGTGCGCTGGGGTGAAGAGCCCAGCACGATTTATTCTATTATAACATGATTTTTTGGGGACGTCAAGTAATGCGAAAAGTGGAAGTGGACTTTACAAATACGGTTCAATAATTTCGTTGTGCTTTACTGTATATGATAGAAAAAGGCTGCAAATGGAAGGCATTACTGAAAAAAGTAATTCAACAAATGATCTAAAAATGGTACCATTTTCTTTTGTGGATATGATTCAAGCTCTTATATTACCGACGAAACTTACTCTTCTACTCTGGTGAATGTATCCCCGGGAAAATAATCGCTAAAATAATCACTTCGCATTTTGGAATGATCGTCATATATTAGGAAAGAATAAGTTGTCCCCCAGTTTGGATTATCATATAATTCTAATTCAAATCCATCCGAAGCATTTCGACCGCTAATACCCCCTACTGGAACTGTCTGATACAATATCCATTGATTTTCTATCTTCTCATAGACATAGTACTCCCTTTCCTCTTTTGTATGAACGAACTCTAATCGAATGGTTCCACTTTTGTTCTCCCAGATGCCCATAACATAATTATATGCATATGCATCTTCCTCTACTTGTAACTCTGCTAGCGCCTGCTGTTCTCTTTTTTCTTCGTGCGTATAGTAAGAATCTGCATCGCCATGAACTTCATAGCCCAAATCATCTGTAAAAGAATATACCAGGATAGCATAGGTATCCGAATCCAAGTATCTTACATTAAAATAAATATCTGAATTTTTATGCACTGAAAGACCACTGATCTGTGTTCCTTTCTCAGTCTTAATGGTGAGAACATTATCTTGAAATTCAATCGCAGGTTTTTCTTCTATTATTGAAAAATCTTTTCCATAGCAATTTACATATTCAACACTTGATAATGAATCATTCTCAAATGTAATATGTACCATATCGTCATAAATTTCCATTTTTTCTATGTCTATCTCAAACACAGCTTCATTACTTTGATATTGGTATGTTTTAAGTGGCTGATCCACATCAGCACTACAAGCAGGTAATATAGACATTACGGCGAATGCTATGATATACATTAAGCGATTTTTTAGATCATATGAATTCATATTTTGTTAGTCTCCTTTATAAACTAAAAAGGGAATTGTCAGGAATTGATAACTACACGAAAATAGATGATAATTTTTTGCAATTGTGTTGATCAGAATATTGTGACTAAAAGCGCGGCTGAACTCACTTCAACCGCGCTGTATCAGATACTAATTGGTAATTATATGCAGAAGACTTCTCACTTCACTGCCCCATTCTTAATCGACTCAATCAGTCCACCGTTGGCAATGATTGTCTGAATAAACGCCGGGAAGGGTGCCACATGGAATTCTTTGCCATTTGTCACATCCCGGATGATGCCGTTGTCGAGGTCAGCTTCGACGGTGTCGCCTTCATGGATTGCATCCACTGCCTCCGGGCACTCTACGATAGCAAGACCGATGTTGATGGAGTTGCGGTAGAAGATCCGGGCGAAGCTCTTTGCAATGACCAGCGCTATGCCGCTTTCTTTAATGGCGATGGGCGCATGCTCACGCGACGAGCCACAGCCAAAGTTTTCGCCGCCAACCATAATATCACCAGGCTTGACACGGCTGGTGAAGGTAGTGTCCAGATCCTCCATGCAGTGGGAGGCGAGTTCTTTTTTATCGATTGTATTCAGATAACGCGCCGGAATGATGACGTCTGTATCCACGTTGTCGCCGTATTTGATCACAGTTCCGTTTAGTTTCATGCTTTTACTACCTCCCTCGGAGAAACGATCTTACCGGCGATGGCGCTTGCTGCAGCAACCGCCGGACTTGCTAAGTATACTTCCGATTCCGGATGCCCCATTCTGCCCACAAAGTTGCGGTTGGTGGTGGAAACGGCGCGTTCGCCGGCAGCTAAAATGCCCATATGTCCACCAAGACACGGCCCGCAGGTCGGAGTTGAAACAACACAGCCTGCCTCAATAAAGTCCTTCAATAGACCGTTTTCCATGGCCTTGAGATAGATGGCCTGTGTTGCTGGGATGATGATGACGCGGACGTTCTTTGCCACCTTTTTGCCTCGGATGATTGATGCCGCTTCCTCGATATCCTTGTAGAATCCATTGGTGCAGGAACCGATCACCACCTGGTCGATCTTGATATCGCCCACTTCGTCAATGGTACGTGTGTTGCCCGGCAGATGGGGAAATGCAACGGTAGATTTGATCTCTGAGAGGTCGATCTCGATCACTTCATCATATACTGCATCTTCGTCTGCTTTGTAGACCACCGGCTTGCGGTCGCTGTGCTCTGCTACAAAGGCCAGAGTTTGGTCGTCTACTTCGAAGATGCCATTCTTTGCGCCAGCTTCGATCGCCATGTTGGTCATGGTGAGACGGTCGCTCATGGTCAGAGAAGCTACGCCTGGCCCGGTAAATTCCATGGAGCGATAGAGTGCGCCGTCGACGCCGATTTTGCCAATGATGTGCAGGATCACGTCTTTGCCGGAGATATAGGGATTTAGCTTGCCCTTGAGGACAAACTTGATCGCCGATGGTACCTTGAACCATGCTTTCCCGATTGCCATACCGCATGCCATATCCGTTGAGCCGACACCGGTCGAGAATGCACCCAGTGCGCCATACGTGCAGGTGTGAGAGTCTGCGCCAATCACGACATCGCCGGAAACCACCAGACCTTTTTCTGGAAGCAGGGCATGTTCAATGCCCATCTGTCCTACATCATAGAAGTGTGTGATATCATGTTCACCGCAGAAGTCGCGGCACATTTTGCACTGCGTAGCAGCCTTGATGTCCTTATTCGGAGCAAAGTGATCCATGACCATGGTCACCTTTTCTTTGTCAAATACATTTTTCATGCCCAATTTGTTGAATTCCCGGATGGCAACCGGAGAAGTGATGTCGTTGCCGAGAACCCGGTCTAAGTTCACCAGGATGAGCTGCCCGGCTTCCACATGATCCAATCCGGCATGTGCGGCAAGGATCTTTTGTGTCATTGTCATACCCATGGGTAGAATTCCTCCTTATAAAATTAGATATTGATCACGCAAAGGTTTTAATCCATCCGATTGATAATCGCGCCCTTGTCTGCCGACGAAACCATCTTCGCATAGCGTTTCAGATAACCGGTGAGATTTTCTTTTACCAAAAGTTTAGTGGTTTTTTTGCGCTCTGCCAGTTCTTCGTCGGAAACTTCAAGTGTAATGGAATGGTTCGGGATATCAATCGAAATCATGTCGCCGTCCTGCACATAGGCAATGGTGCCGCCGTTGACTGCCTCTGGTGAAACGTGACCAATCGCCGCACCGCGCGTTGCGCCGGAGAAGCGACCGTCGGTGATCAGCGCCACATCCTTGTCCAGTCCCATACCAGCGATTGCCGATGTCGGTGAAAGCATCTCGCGCATACCTGGCCCGCCTGCCGGACCCTCATAGCGGATGACGACCACATCACCCTTCACGATCTTGCCGCCCCGGATGGCAGCGATTGCCTCTTCTTCGCTGTTGAAAACCTTTGCCGGGCCCTTGTGCACGAGCATTTCCGGTGCAACGGCGCTGCGCTTGACAACACATCTGTCCGGTGCCAAGTTGCCTTTGAGGACAGCGATACCGCCGGTTTCGCTATACGGCTGATCAATTGGACGGATGATCTCCGGATTCTTGTTAATGCAGCCACGAATGTTTTCGCCCAGCGTCTTGCCAGTGACAGTCATAACGTCTGTGTGAATCAGATTCTTCTTCGTCAGTTCGTTGAGGACTGCGTAAATGCCGCCGGCTTCGTTTAAGTCTTCCATATACGCATGACCAGCCGGCGCTAAGTGACAGATGTTCGGTGTTCTGCCACTAATCTCGTTGATCATATCGAGGTCGATCTTGATACCGCATTCGTTTGCAATTGCCGGCAGGTGGAGCATGCTGTTTGTCGAGCATCCCAGCGCCATGTCGGCAGTCAGAGCATTTTCAAATGCCTCAGCCGTCATGATATCTCTCGGACGAATGTTCTTGCGGTACATGTCCATGACTGCCATGCCTGCGTGTTTTGCCAGCTTGAGTCGTTCAGAATATACAGCTGGAATCGTGCCGTTGCCCTTCAGTCCCATGCCCAATACTTCGGTCAGGCAGTTCATGGAGTTCGCTGTATACATGCCCGAACAAGAACCACAGGTCGGGCATGCTTTGTTTTCGAATTCTTCCACATCTTCACGCGTGAATTTGCCGGCTGTATACGAACCGACTGCTTCGAACATGCTCGAAAGGCTCGTCTTGCTGCCTTTGACATGACCTGCCAACATCGGGCCGCCGCTGACAAAAACAGTGGGCACATTGATTCTTGCCGCCGCCATCAAAAGTCCCGGCACGTTTTTATCACAGTTCGGGATCATAACCAGCGCATCAAAGTGGTGTGCTAGCGCCATGCATTCAGTAGAATCGGCGATCAGGTCGCGTGTTACCAGCGAATACTTCATGCCGACATGCCCCATGGCGATACCGTCACAGACTGCAATCGCCGGGAATACCACCGGTGTGCCGCCAGCCATCGCAACGCCCATTTTGACGGCCTCTACAATTTTATCAATATTCATGTGTCCCGGCACAATTTCATTGTAAGAAGAAACAATGCCCACCAGCGGACGCTGCATCTCTTCCTTTGTCATACCCAGTGCGTTGAACAGGGAACGCTGTGGCGCTTTATCCACGCCGTCACAATAAAAATTACCATTCATTTGCATTTACCTCATTATTGTAAAATCTTTCACATTGTCGTAAGAGGGGGGCTTCTACAAAAACTGCTTTCCTGATACACTATCAGGAAAGCAGTAAAGTTTTTGGTTACGCTATCCCATATAGCAGGGAAATGGTGCAACTTAGTTGTTGATCAGCTTATCTTCGCCGTTCCAGCTATACAGCTTGCGGATCTCTTCGCCGACCTTTTCAGACGGATGCTCTGCTGCCAGTTTGCGCATAGCCTTGAAGTGTACCTGACCACCAGCGTCAGACATATCCAGCAGGAAGTCTTTTGCAAATGTACCATCCTGAATGTCGGACAGAATCTTCTTCATTGCCTTCTTGGTGTCCTCGGTGATGATCTTCGGACCGGAGATATAGTCACCGTATTCTGCAGTATTGGAGATAGAGTAGCGCATGCCTGCAAAGCCACTCTGATAAATCAGGTCTACGATCAGTTTCATCTCGTGGATGCACTCAAAGTATGCATTTCTCGGGTCATAACCAGCCTCAACCAGTGTCTCAAAGCCAGCTTGCATTAGTGCGCAGACACCGCCGCACAGAACAGCCTGTTCGCCGAAGAGGTCAGTTTCTGTTTCAGTTCGGAATGTGGTTTCGAGTACGCCAGCTCTTGCACCGCCGATTGCCAGACCATAAGCCAGTGCCAGATCCATTGCCTTGCCGGTTGCATCCTGTTCTACGGCTACGAGGCACGGAACACCCTTGCCAGCCTGATACTCCGAACGAACGGTGTGACCCGGGCCTTTCGGTGCGATCATGGTAACGTCGACATCTGCCGGCGGCTTGATGCAGCCAAAGTGGATGTTAAAGCCATGTGCGAACATCAACATATCGCCGGCCTTGAGGTTCGGTTCAATGCTTTCTTTATAGAGCTGTTCCTGCTTTTCATCGTTGATCAGGATCATGATAATGTCTGCCTGTTTTGCAGCCTCTGCCGCTGTAAATACCTCAAAGCCCTGCTTGATCGCCTTGTCCCAGGACTTGCTGCCTTCATACAGACCAACAATCACTCTGGCATTGTCGCCGAGCGATTCCTTGGCGTTGAGCGCATGGGCATGACCCTGGCTGCCATAACCGATAACAGCAATGGTCTTGCCGTACAGCAGGGACAGATCACAATCTTCCTGGTAATAAACCTTTGCAACATTTTCCATTGTGAAAGACTCCTTTTGATTTTTTTGAACGCCGGAGTGACCCGGAGTTCGATCTATAAGAACTATATATACGACGGCTTATGCATCTTTCAGGCATGCGCCGCCTCTTTCAAGAGCAACCAGACCCGTGCGGCACATTTCGAGAATACCATAGGGTTCAAGAAGCTCAATAAAAGCGTTGATTTTGGACGAAACGCCGCGAATCTCAATGACAAGCGCCTCCGGCGAATAGTCCGTGATTTTTGCACGAAAAACGTCAACCACTGACATAATATCCTGCCGCTTTTCCGCCACATTGCAGATCTTGATGAGTAGCAGTTCTCGGATGACGGTTTCGTCGCTTTCCATGACTTTTACTTTTTTGACATCATACATTTTTTCCAGCTGCTTGACGATCTGGTTGCAGATCATCTTGTCACAGTGGGTAGAAATAGTGATGCGGGAAAACTCCGGCGATTCAGTTTCGCCGACAGTGAGTGTATCAATGTTGAATCCACGCCGTGTGAACATGCCGGATACGCGAGAGAGCACACCGGAATGGTTTGATACCAGCACAGAGATGACAAAGCGTTCGATCTTTTCCATAGCTGCACGCCTCCTTTTATACTTCTGCCAGATCTACAATGATGTCGTCAATGCTGCCGCCCGGTGGAAGCATCGGTAGTACAAATGCATCGCAGTCAATGGCGCAGTCGATCAGAACTGGCCCCGAAGTAGCGAAAGCCTTCGGCAGGATTTCTTTCAGTTCTGTGAGGTTCATGGCACGATATCCCGGCATGCCAAATGCCTCGGCGAGCTTAACAAAATCTGTTTGACGATTCAAAGTGGTGTTGGAATAGTGCTTCTGATAGAATAAGGTCTGCCACTGACGAACCATCCCCAATACGCCGTTGTTCATGATGAATACGACAACCGGTGTCTGATTGGTGACAGCCGTTGCCAATTCATTGAGGTTCATGCCAAAGCTGCCGTCACCAGTAATGAGAACTGTCTTTTTGCCGGTAGCTGTTGCCGCACCGATTGCAGCGCCCAAACCAAAGCCCATGGTGCCAAGGCCGCCGCTTGAAATGAAGGTACGCGGTGTTTGAAACGGATAGTGCTGTGCCGTCCACATCTGGTGTTGTCCGACGTCAGTTGCAATGATGGTATTGCCATCTGCCACCTCAGCAATGGCATCGATCGCGGTGAAGGGTGTCAGCTGCTCTGGATCCTGCTTCTCCAGTTCCTGGGTATAGTCGACCAGTTTCTTAATCCGTGCCATCCATACCGAATGCGATTGGGGTTCCACAGTATCAATCAATTTCGTTATCACTTCACGGATCGAACCAGTGATACCGAGCTCAACGGTGATGTTTTTGCAAAGCTCCGATGCATCGATGTCAATGTGAATAATTTTGGCGTTGCGTGCGTATTTTGCAGTATTGCCTGTCCCTCTGTCACTAAAACGACAGCCGATGGCAATGATTAGATCCGCTTCATTCTGTGCAATGGAAGAGGCATAGTGTCCATGCATGCCCTCCATCCCCAACCAGCGTGGATTGGTATACGGCACTGCACAAACGCCCATCATGGTGCATCCGATTGGTGCGTCGATCTTGTCGGCAAGCGCTTGAATCTCCTCGCTTGCACCATCGGTGATGACGCCGCCTCCGATGTAGAGATAGGGCTTTTCTGCGACACGAATCATTTCTGCCGCTGTCTCAATTGCTGCATCGTCTGCGGGCGGAATCGGGTCTTTTTTTACTGCATTCTGCGGTGTGTATTCATAAAGTGCATTCTGTACATCTTTCGGAATGTCCACAAGCACCGGTCCCGGTCTACCGGATTTTGCGATGCGGAATGCCTCACGGATGGTATCTGCCAGATCTTCTACCCGTTTGACCAGAAAATTGTGCTTGGTGATCGGCATGGTCACGCCGGTGATATCCACTTCCTGAAAACTGTCTCTGCCGATGAGCGAATTGGGAACATTGCCTGTAATCGCTACCATGGGGATTGAATCGAGATAAGCCGTTGCAATACCGGTGACCAGATTTGTGGCTCCGGGTCCGGAAGTCGCGATCACAACGCCGACCTTCCCGGTGGCACGTGCATAGCCGTCAGCAGCGTGTGATGCGCCCTGCTCGTGTGCTGTAATAATGTGGTGGATGCGGTCCTGCGCCATGTAGAGCGCATCATAGATATCGATAACCTGCCCCCCCGGATAACCAAACACGGTGGATGCACCCTGTTCAATCAGTGTTTCTACAATAATTTGTGCACCTTTTAATTTCATTTGTCACTTCACCTTTTTATTAGAATATCAGAATCTTTTTTGAAAAATCGTTTGTCTTGAGCCAACGACCCGGTACAGCTCTGTGCTGCTAAAGATGGAAACCGGCGTCGGGATTTTCTCGGAATCCGTTCTGGAAGAAATATCGGATAAATAAAGAACCTCCGGCGCACGGCACCGAAGGTCCCCGTTATCACGAAGGCAAAAGCGTCCCCTCTGGAACCACGGTGCGTACCACACAGGATCTGCCCCGGGTCATAATGACTCGCGGCGAACGCCCCATGACTCGCGGGCCGCTTGTCATATATTGTATCATTGCCTGATCCATGCGCTTCATCTGGTACACTCCCTCTTCCGATATTTTCACCGCAAATGCGGTTGTCATGCAGTATATTTCTGTTATTACGTATAAGTATAGCACTTCATTTTCAAAAATGCAAGTGCTGTGTTCTCGTTTTTACAGACTGAAAACTTTTTGTTCACATAAAAATCGATTTCAATCACGCTTGTGTGAAAAATCAAAATATCAAAAGAATTTTCCGGAAAGCACTTGACAAAACCAAAAGAAAAGGCTATAATAAAACTATTATCAATGATTTCAAAAAGCGTTGAGGGGAATCAATAGGACGCAAGTCATGTGCAGAGAGCCGGCGGTTGGTGTAAGCTGGTCATGACACGTTCATGATAACTCGTCCCTGAGCTGCGTTGCCGAAACCGGCGTTTGGTTACGCTGTTATTAGGCTTTGCCGGAATCCCACCGTTATCTGGGTACGTATTCGCTGGATGTATTTTCAGCCGATGCGGCAGAGCGGGCGCGTGATGCGTCAAAAAGAGTGGTACCGCGGAGTTTTTCTCTTCGTCTCTTTTATACAGCAAAAATTTGAGGCTGTGTGAAAGGGATTTTTTTATGCCCTGACACACGCCGGATGTCCGAAGTGACAGAAAGGAAGATGTTTGATGCAACATGTTGAAAATTACACGCCCCAGTTTTATCCTGTGGAAAATCCGCCGATGCGCTGGGCAAAGAAGACTATGATTGAAAAGCCGCCGGTTTGGTGCAGCGTTGATCTGCGCGACGGGAATCAAGCACTCATTACGCCGATGAGCCTCGAAGAAAAGCTGGCGTTTTTCCGATATCTGGTGAAGATCGGCTTTAAGGAGATCGAGGTTGGTTTCCCGGCGGCATCCGAAACCGAATATCTGTTCTGCCGCACATTGATCGAGGAGAATATGATCCCGGATGATGTGACGATCCAGGTGCTGACACAGGCGCGTGAACACATTATCGCCAAGACATTCGAGGCGCTTCAGGGCGTGAAGCATGCCATTGTCCACCTCTACAATTCCACTTCTGTGGCACAGCGTGAACAGGTGTTCAAAAAGAGCAAGGAAGAGATCATCGAAATTGCCGTGCGCGGTGCACAGTATTGTGAAGAATGCCGACAGAAGACGCCTGGGAATTTCCGCTTTGAATATTCGCCGGAGAGCTTTACGGGGACGGAGCCGGAATTTTCACTTGAGATTTGTAACGCTGTATTGGATGTCTGGAAGCCGAATGCAGAGCGCCCGGTGATCATCAATTTGCCGGTAACGGTAGAGAACTCAATGCCGCACGTCTATGCAAACCAGATCGAATACATGAACGATCATCTGAAATATCGTGAAAATGTCGTCATCTCTCTTCATCCCCACAATGACCGGGGCTGCGCTGTGGCAGATAGTGAGCTGGGATTATTGGCAGGCGGCGACCGTATTGAAGGAACGCTGTTTGGCAACGGCGAACGCACCGGTAATGTGGACATTGTGACACTGGCAATGAATATGTATTCGCAGGGTGTAGATCCCAATCTTGACTTCTCCAATATGCCGGAGTTAGTGGAGATGTACGAGCGTGTGACACATATGCACGTTTACGAACGTTCGCCATATAGTGGTCAGCTCGTGTTTGCAGCATTCAGCGGTTCTCATCAGGATGCCATTGCCAAGGGTCTGCACTGGCGGGAGGAAAAGCAGTGTAAGCACTGGACAGTGCCCTATCTGCCGATCAATCCCCAGGATGTGGGACGAGTCTATGAAACGGATGTCATCCGCATCAACAGTCAGTCGGGCAAGGGCGGCATCGGCTATCTGATGGAGTCCAAGTTTGGCTATCATATTCCACCGAAAATGCGGGAGTCCTTTGGCTATCTGGTTAAGGATGTTTCTGATCATGCTCATAAGGAGCTTTCACCGGATGAGGTGCTGCGCATTTTCCAAAAACACTATGTCAATATTGAAACACCAATCTCTTTGCCAGAGATCCACTATGTCCAGAAGGACGGCGGCGTCATTGAATCGGCGGTGACGATTGCCTATCAGGGTAAGACTGAGACCATCAGCATGACCGGCAATGGTAGACTGGATGCGGTTTCCAATACTCTGAAAAAGTATCTGGATATGGACTTTGCTCTGACGACTTATGCCGAGCATGCCCTGGAGATCCACTCGGATTCCAAGGCGGTGTCCTATGTGGGACTTGAAAAGGATGGCAAGACCTATTTGGGTGTGGGTATCCACTCAGATATCATCAATTCATCTATCTCTGCCTTCCTCAGTGCACTCAACCATCTGGTAGAAGATGTAAAGTAAGATCGGGAAATATCCCAGTAAGATGTCGTGCTGGTGCGTCAGTTCCGTTTTTTACAATTCTTTTTGATGTAGACGTGGTAAGATAACAACAGAACAAAGGAGTTCGGTAATGATCAGAGAGGATCATCCGGGCTCCTTTTATTTTTATATTCAATATGGGAGGTATTTCCAGATGAGTTATCCAGAAGTTGATTTTTTGTATTTGAATGAAGACGATATGGTGGCGGCAGGCGTCAAGGATATGTCGGGCTGCATTGAGGCAATGGAAGAAATGTTCAAGCTGATGAAGCAAGGCAACTATCGCATGGGAGGCGCCAACGGCAACTCTCATGGCTGTATGGTGATGTTTCCGGAATCTTCACCCTTCCCGGAAATGCCGGTAGATGGTCCAGATCGCCGCTTTATGGCAATGCCGGCGTATTTGGGCGGAAAGTTCGATATGGCAGGCGTCAAGTGGTATGGCTCTAATTGTGAGAATAAGAAGAAGGGGTTACCCCGTTCCATTCTGATGCTTACTTTGAATGATAAGGACACCGGCGCACCCCTGGCGTATATGTCGGCAAACATCCTATCTGCCTATCGCACTGGCGCAGTGCCCGGCGTGGGATATAAGCACCTATCCGATCCCGACGCCAAGACTGTTGGTATCATCGGTCCTGGCGTCATGAGTGAGACGGCGTTGGCCGCCATTATGGCAGTTCGGCCGGGCGTAGAAACAGTAAAGGTTAAGGGTCGAGGCAAGGCATCTCTCCAGAAGTTCATCGACTATGTGAAGGCGGAATATCCAAGCGTCAATGTCTACGCTGTAGACAGCAATGAAGAGGCTGTGCGAGATTCGGATATCGTCTCCGCCAGCACTTCTACACCTACCGGCAATCCAACAGAATACCCCTATATCGCTGAGGAATGGATTAAGCCGGGGGCGCTGATCAGCTCTACTGCGGCTCTGCGGTTTGACGACGACTTTATCATCAACCGTGCCAGAACTGTCACTGACAATATCAAGCTCTATGAGGCATGGGAGGAAGAGATGAAGCCCAATGCCTATAACACTGTGCCAATCCCGGCAGTGCATGTGATGGATCTAATTGCCGATGGCAAGATGACCCTGGATCAGGTGGACGACCTAGGCGATATTCTGATGGGTAATATCCCGTTGCACCGGAAGAATGATGAGATCATTGTTTACTCCATTGGTGGTATGCCAGTAGAAGATGTAGCATGGGGCACGGTGGTATATCGCAATGCACTAAAAAAAGGCATTGGCACAAAGCTCAATCTTTGGCACGTGCCCCAGATGATGTGAGTAGCAGAAATTACAACAGGAGGAACTGACATGAGAATTCAAGAGCATCCGATCTTAGGGACATATGAAAAGGGCGAGCTTGTCTCGTTTACATTCGACGGAAAAGAATTACAGGGCTATGCCGGCGAGCCTATCGCCATGGCACTGAAAAATGCCGGCGTGATGGTACATCGATATACCAAAAAGAAACACGAGCCGCGCGGTATTTTTTGTGCCATTGGACGCTGTACGGACTGCGTCATGGTGGTGGATGGCAAGCCGAATGTGCGTACTTGCATCACACCTTTGGAGGCAGGGATGGATGTACGCACCCAATACGACGTTAGCGCAAAACAACCGGAAGGAGAGACAGCATGAGCATGAAACGATATGATCTGGTGATCGCCGGCGCAGGTCCGGCAGGGCTTTCGGCGGCGATCGAGGCGGCAAAGCACGGCTTAAAAGTTGTGGTATACGATGAAAACGCCAAGCCTGGCGGACAATTATTCAAGCAAATCCACAAGTTTTTCGGCTCGAAGGAACATAAGGCGAAGATCCGCGGCTTTCATATCGGCGAAGAACTGCTTGCAGAGGCGGCTGCGCGCGGTGTAGAGGTTGTACTCAATGCCATTGTCATCGGTATTTTCCCAGAAAAGGAGGTCACGGTACAGATCGGCGATCATGTGGAGCATGTCAAGGGTGATACTATCCTGATTGCAACGGGTGCGAGTGAAAATATGGTGACATTCCCCGGATGGACGCTTCCCGGTGTCATCGGCGCTGGCGCGGCACAGACGATGATGAATCTTCATGGCACATTGCCGGGTAAGCGTGTGTTGATGCTGGGCTCCGGCAACGTGGGACTTGTGGTCAGCTTTCAGTTAATGCAGGCGGGCTGTGAAGTTGTGGCTGTGGCAGATGCAGCACCACGTGTGGGCGGCTATGGCGTCCATGCGGCAAAAGTGGCACGCTGTGGCGTACCTTTTTATCTTTCTCATACTATTGTTTCCGCCGACGGCGATGATTGTGTTACTGGTGTGACGATCGGAGAGGTCGATGCGAATTGGCAGGTAATTCCGGGGACGGAAAAGCACTTTGATGTGGATACCATCTGTCTGGCAGTGGGACTGTCACCCATGTCCAAGCTCTGTGATATGGCAGGATGTCAGATGGAGGATAACCCGGCAAAGGCCGGCTTTGTACCTGTAGTGAATGCCTTCGGCGAGACTTCAATTCCCGGTATCTATGCTGCCGGAGATGTTTCCGGCATTGAAGAAGCTTCCAGCGCTATGATTGAGGGGCGCATTGCTGGCATTGCTGCCGCTATGCGTCTGGGATTCCTTTCCGAATCCGAGGGTAAAGCAGAGATTGAGAAGCAGGAAGCGGCACTGGATGGTTTGCGTCAGGGGATGTTTGCACCGGGAATGCGCGGCAAACAGATCACTGAAACTGACGAAGGGATTGCCATTTCGGAAAATCTGTTGAAACATGGGTTTGTGGCGGAAGACGAGATCGGGCGTTTCCCCGGTGTGATTCACAACAAGGGCATACACCCGGTGATTGAATGTACCCAGAATATCCCCTGTAACCCCTGTCAGGACGCTTGTCCCAAGCATTGCATTCAAGTGGGTAGCAATATCACCGCGTTGCCGTCGATTGATCCGGAACAGACTTGCACCGGTTGCGGCATGTGTGTGGCATCCTGTTCTGGTCAGGCAATTTTCTTAGTGAATGAAGATCGGGGAGATGGTATGGCGGAGATCACCTTGCCCTATGAATTTTTACCTTTACCCCAGAAGGGAGACAAGGGTGTGGCGCTGAACCGTGAAGGTAAGCCGGTATGTAATGCCACAGTGGTATCCGTCCGGAGTGCCAAAGCTTTTGACCACACCCATTTGCTCACTATGCAGGTGCCGACAGCATATGCCATGCAGGCGCGGTTTTTCCGGAAGGAGGAGACAGTATGAATGACAGAAATAGAGATCTGAAACCTTTTGTGCCCCAGCCGGATGACGATATGATCGTCTGTCGTTGTGAGGAGATTACCAAAGGTGAGATTCGTCGTGCAGTGCATGATGGAATGTTCACGCTCACAGAAATTCGCCGTTATTTACGCACCGGTATGGGACTGTGTCAAGGCCAGACTTGTACGAAGTTGGTGAAGGGAATTGTGGCACGAGAGCTGGGCGTCCGTCCGGATACTCTGGAGCCGGCAACTGGCAGAGCGCCTATGCGCCCCATAGAGATGCGTCTATTTGCGCGGGACAAGGAGGAAACGAAATGAATGCAGAAGTAATTATTGTCGGCGGCGGCATTATTGGCTGTGCGGCGGCGTATAATCTGGCAAAAGAAGGCGTTTCCGTTCTGGTTCTGGAAGGCAGCGACAATATCGGCAACGGCGGTTCGACTCGTAATGGTGGTGGTGTTCGCCAGTCCGGACGTGACCCGAGAGAATTGCCCTTGATTATGTATGCCATTCGCAACATCTGGCCAAAGCTGTCAGATATGTTGGAAACGAATGTGGAATATTATCAACAGGGGAATCTGCGTCTTGGTCGCACCCCGGAGCATAAGAAAATTTTGGAGGGGCTGACCGACCGTGCGTCGGCGTGTGGACTGGATGTGCGGATGATCAGTGGCGATGAGGCAAGACGCATCAACCCCTATCTCTCCGATGCGGTTACCTGTGCAAGCTGGTGCCCTACGGATGGCCACGCCAATCCCTTGATGGCGACAATGGGGTATTATAAGATGGCGCGGCGTCTAGGCGCACACTTCATTTCCGGAGAAAAAGTCATAGAACTGCGCAAAATCAAGGGACGCGCCCGTCAGGTAGTGACCGCGTCCGGCAACATCTATGAGGGCGATACGATCATTCTGGCGGCAGGGTATGAAAGCCGCTTTATCGCGTCGACTGTCGGCATCGATGTGCCGATGCAACCGGTGCTGTTAGAGACACTCGTCACTGAGGCAGCGGCGCCCATGTTTTGGCAGATGTTGGGGACAGCGGACGCCGACTTCTATGGTCACCAGACGGAACATGGTTCTTTTGTCTTTGGCCTGAATTCAGGATTAGAACCCTTTGCTAAGCCTGGTAGACCCGTTTCTTCCAGCGGCGCCGCATCGGCGGCTTGCCGCGGGATCATGCAATATTTTCCGTCTCTGGCAGATATCAAAGTGGTGCGGAGCTGGGCCGGCTGGATGGACGCCTGCGCCGACCATGTTCCGGTGATTAGTCCGGTGGATGAGGTGCCGGGTCTGATTCTGGCATGCGGCTTTACCGGTCATGGATTCGGCATTTCTCCGGCGGTAGGAATGGTATTGTCCGAACTTGCTATGGGTAAGACACCGTCGGTGGATTTATCGGCGCTGCGGTATGATCGTTTTTGATGATACGGGTTCAGTTTTTATATTTGTTTTACCTGTGAATTTGCGATAATTTGAAAAAATGACAAGGGCGTTGTGGATGAAATATTTCCATCCCGATGTCTTTGTCTTTTTATGTATGATGCTACGTATGGACGTTATAATTGAGAATGACACCGAAAGTTCGGTGTAAAAGTGGAGGAACATATGAAATTTTCAAGAGTTGAAATCATTACTGGAATCTCTAAAATTGAGCCACTGCGGAAGGCGTTGGGGAAATTCCATATCTCTGGCATGACTGTATATCAGGTACTGGGCTGCGGCGTACAGCACGGCACCCAGGAGTTCGAGGTGGCGCAGAACAATGCGGAAATCAGCCTGTTGCCCAAGGAAGTGGTCATGATGGTTGTGCCCACCGAAGAACTGGATGCGTTACTGGAATTTGTGAAAAAAGAGCTATACACCGGCCATATTGGTGACGGTAAGATTTTTGTCTCCGATGTGACCAATGTTGTCCGTGTTCGTACTGGTGAGGAAGGATATGAAGCACTCGCCGAGGGTGAAAAATAAGAGAAAGAAGGTTTGCCCGATATGGAACAGAAAAAACTTGGACTGCCAAGCATTATTGCGACAGGCGTGGGTCTGATCGTTGCCACAAGCTGTCTGCTTTCGATCGGACAGGGCTCTGCTGCGATTGGTACGCCGTTTATCATCACCATGGCAATTGCCTGTGCATTTAATATTTTAACGGCGCTGTCGATCTGTGAGCTAAACGCTCTGATGCCCAACCTGACTGGCGGTATGGCGCAATATACGCTTGCTTGTCTTGGCCCGTTTGTATCGATCGTTATTACGGTCGGTGGTTACCTGACATGCCAGACGATCATGGGAAGTTCTGAAGCGGCTATGTTTGGCAATACCCTCAGCAGTGTATTCTCCGATATTCCCATTTCCGGATCGGTCTATTCCATTGCGTTGATCGTGATCCTGACGATTCTCAACTTGTTCGGCGTTGATATGTTTGCAAAAGTGCAAAACATTGTGGCGTATGGTCTAATCGGTTCGCTGATTTTCTTGGGACTCATGGGTACCTTTAAGCTAGGTACGGGTCAGGTGGTAGAACAGGAGGCCGTAATTTCTTCTGCACCGGGGGATGTGTTCTCGCTGTTGGGACTTGCATTCTTTCTGTTTATCGGTGTGGAATTTATCATACCGATTTCTACCCAGGTAAAGAATCCTCGCAAAAAGGTTCCCATTGGTATGGTGATTAGTCTTGTGATCATCCTAGTGATGCAGATCTTTATGACCATCGGATTTAGCCACTACACCCCGTGGGACGAACTTGGTGCCAGCACCGTTCCCCATATTCTTTATGGTACACTGTTGTGTGGTAAAGTCGGAACTATTTGGATGACTGTTGTTTCCCTGCTGGCTGTTATCAGCACGCTGAATACGGCCTTGTTTTCTATATCTCAGATCTGTTCCGGGATGGCAAAGATCAAGCTTCTGCCTGATGTATTTCAACGTCGGAACAAACGCGGCACGGCCTATGTGGGATTACTGCTTGTGGCGGCGGCAATGGTTTTGATCAATGCCACCGGTCTCTCCACCAGCAGCCAGCTGACCTTCCTGATTCTCACCGGCTGTACTTTCTGGATTTTCTCTTACATCATTCTCCATCTGGATGTACTGATCCTGCGCCGCCGTCTGCCCAAGGCACCCCGTACCTTTAAATTGCCGCTCGGGCCCGTGATCCCGATCATTGGCATCATCGGTAATGGCTTTATGATCTACAATATTGACCCCAGCTGGGATGTGAAAAAACGGATTTACCTGATCTTTGTGGTCGTGTTGGCGATTCTGTGCGTCTATGCTTTCTTCTGGATCAAGTATGTGATGAAACGCCCCATGTTCAAGGCATATCAGATCAAAGAGGTCATGGCGATGGAATCGGATCTTTATCAGATCAATCATTATCCGAAATTGGCAAAGCGTCTGCATATGCAGGCGGTGCCGGATGTAGAGGCGCTGCCTGCGGACACCAACACCGGTACCCGACCGGAGTCATAATTATTTACCGTAAATTGAGAAAGTGTCTGGAATCTGTGCACGCAGATCCGGACACTTTTTTTGATAGGCTTTGCGGCCACTTTTCTTTTTTTTCTGAAAAAACTTCCTGATCACTTGCTTTTTGTAGGATAATGCACTATAATAATAAAAAAATGACATTGAATTTTTTGCTTTCTGAGGTGAGCATGCATGGAACAACAAGTTTATATGACACCTAAGCAGCCTTTTTTTGTGACTTCTTCGAAATCGTATTATAAATATATTTTCAATCGGTTTGGGATTGTACATTTTTACCAGTGCAATACGGGGGCACATCCTCGTTATGCGATTCCGGATGGCTGTGTGGACATGGTGTTCTGTTGCGGCAAAAATAAGCCCAGCGCAGAGATCTGTGGCACTGTGCTTTCTCGAGAGCCAGTGTTGTTAGAATCGGAAGCCTGCTATTTTGGCGTACGCTTTCTGCCGGGGTATAATCCCATTCTGGGACACACTCCAGATATTATGAAAGATCTGGTGGGACATCGGGTGCCATTGACAGATCTCATCCACGATGACCGGATGTTTGAGGGAATTTGTGGTACTACCGATTTTCGCCAACAAGTCGCTGCGTTCCTTCATTCGTATCTAAGCATCTATCGCCGGGTAGCACCGATGGAGCACAGCAATCTATTGGTACTACATGCGTCAAACCTTTTGATCCGTAGCGCCGGCAGCATCGCCATCGACCAGATTGCTGAAGAGACCGGCTATACGACACGCTATCTGGACAAGTGCTTCCGGACAGAGACGGGACTTAGTCCGAAACAACTGGCGAAAATCGTACGGTTTCAGATGGCAGTCTCGGCACTAAACGATCCCATGGGACGCACGCTGACAGAGATTGCCATAGACACCGGATTTTACGACCAGTCCCATCTGGTACATGAATTCAAACGCTATGCGGATCTGACACCAAAGCAATATCAGGCACTGTTGCGGGATGATTCTTTTTATCAAAAATTGCAGGTCGTGGAAGACCGGGTGCAGGCGGCAGGGTGAGAGAAGGTTTTGCAGGAGGAGATAATCGGATGCATTGAAAATATTCTAGCAAAGTGACAAGACGAGCGGCAAATTGGAATTTGATCCTTGCACTTGGCTTTTTGGGAATAGCAATTTTGTCCGGTGTGATTTTGGGCATTGTAATCGATTTCGGATGTGCAGAGCTAAGGGGTGAACAGCAGTCTTTGTACATTTCCATTTCCGAAGCCCGGGCACAAGAACAGATCAGTGACGTTGAAGGATATGGCATACTCGTGGAAGGACTTGCGAGTGGCATATATGCATTGCCCAGATTTGCGGCACGCGTTGCATTTGTGATTGGTATTGGTATTACACTTGGGTTGGCTGTGGTAGTTGTCCTGATCGCAGTTATCGCACGGATTGTCTATGCAAAAAGTCATAGGCGTTTTCAGGCTTATCGCATTTGCGTTGCGGTACAGCATGCATTGTCTATTTGCTTTCCTGTTGGATTTTTGATTGCCCTTTTGAGAGTTGGCAATGTTTTTTTATGCTGGATTCCGATAATGCTTTTGATTTATGCACTGATCGCGGCGTGGATTGGCCTGCGACAAATGATCTCGAATCATGCATTGTTCCATGGTGGTGAAAATTGATGTAGAACTTGTTTGAGTGTGTTAAGTATCCTTGCCAAAAATGCTATACATATAAAATGTTGTTAAACACAATATCGTATTCTAAAG
This sequence comes from uncultured Ruminococcus sp., assembly GCA_949291125.1. Taxonomy (GTDB): domain Bacteria; phylum Bacillota; class Clostridia; order Oscillospirales; family Ruminococcaceae; genus Ruminococcus_C. The sequence goes on along the minus strand of CASEUJ010000014.1, from coordinate 7,357 downwards.
ACAGCTGGCGGCTCGGATTTCGGGTGGAAGTCCAGCCGAGGAATGTGCAATGAGTTTTCTGTGAAATACAGCCACGGTTCTTATGTGGGTCTGACACCAAAGCAATATCAGACGCTGCTGTGGGATGATTCGTTTTATCAAAAAATGCAGGTCGTGGAAGACCGGGTGTAGGCAGACAGGGTAAAATATGACAAATATGTATATTTTTTCAAAGGCAGTTGACAACGTCTTTTTGGCAGTATATAATAAAAAAAATTGAATTTGTATTGCTTGCCGCCGGGGAAGCTGAAAGCGTGAATTTCGTATCATTAGGCCAATGAAGATACGAAGTTTGCGCTTATTTTTATGTCCAATGGAAGGGTACCCTAGGGCAGGAAAATAGAAAACCAGGAGGGTTTATATAATGCTAACATTACTTGGAATGACCATCACCACTAGCTTTTTCGACAGCCTGAACCCCTCGGCCATTGCTCAGCAGCTGATCTTGCAGGCAATGGTGAAAAAGAAGTGGTACATTTGGTATTTTATCGTGGGGATCGGTCTTGCCAATCTGCTGATGGGTCTGGCAATTTATTATGGGATCGCTACTTGGTTGTCCCGACTTCTGACGGGACTTGCCATAGCCTATCCGCGTCCTATCTCAGTGGCAGCATGCTTAGCAGGTATTGTGTGCATGGTACTGGGGTTCCATCTTATGAGAAAGACTCGCCGTGCTGCACGCGTCGGTGAGAGTCAAGACAGCACTGAATCCGTCAAAACACCGGCTCGGTTGTCACCGCTGTCCCTGTTTGTCATGGGTGCGTTTTTTTGCCTGGTGGAGCTTACAAGCGCCTTGCCTTACTTCGGGTTTTTGGCGGCGCTGAGCCAGTATGATCTGGTCTTTCCTTTGACGCTGCTCTTTGTGTTGCTCTATAATTTTATGTATGTGTTACCACTGATCCTGTTGTATTTTGGGTACAACAAATTGCAGGGAACGCGAACGATCCAGAAGCTGGAACAAGTGCTGGGAAAAGTCTCGGCATATATAGTGCCAGTAGCAGTGGTGCTGGTAGGTGTGGTGCTGGAGTATTATGGTGTTATAGGACTTATGTAAAGAGAATGGAACTTTCAAAAAAAGGCCAAAAATGTTTCAGCTGCAAAACATCCGCCAAAAATTCTTCAAAAAAAAACCTCATACCTCTTGACAACGCCGGGAAAGTGTGTTATACTATAAAACGTTGTCAAACACAATATCGTATTCTAAAGACAGCTGGCGGCCCGGATTTCGGGTGGAAGTCCAGCCGAGGAATGTGCAATGAGTTTTCTGTGAAATACAGCGCACGATCCTTATGTCGGCTCGTGCGTTTTTTATTGCGGTTTCCAGGTACGATACATGATCTATCGGAGGTGAAATCAATTATGGCAAGTGAAAAGATTCTCGAAAGTAAGAAGGCAAAGGTTGCTGCTTTGACCGAGCTGCTCCAGAACAGCGTGTCATTTGTTCTTGTGGACTATAAGGGTATCACGGTAGAGGATGACACCAAGCTGCGAAAGGAAATGCGTGAGGCTGGCGTAACTTATGTCGTAGAGAAGAACTCGATGCTGCGTTTTGCATTCCAGAACATGGGCATCGATGCATTTGACGAAGTGCTTCACGGTACAACTGCAGTGGCATTGTCAAATGACGACCAGACTGCTCCGGCAAGAATCCTTGGTAAGTTCGCTGAGGAACACAACGATTTCTTCAACCTGAAGGCTGGTTATGTAGAAGGCGTGGCTTATGACACCGAAGGCGTAACAAAGCTCTCGAAGATTCCGTCGAAGGAAACACTGCTTGCACAGCTCGTTGGCTCTCTCCAGGGCCCGATGCAGAAGCTGGCTGCAACACTTCAGGCAGTGGTCGACAGCAAGAATACAGAAGATTCTGCTGCGTAATCATGTGGCTCTTTTATAGGGCGCACAAGCAACAAAGATTTTTGAAATTTTGAAAAAGGAGTTTATTATCATGGCATCTGAAAAGGTATTGAAGTTCGTAGAAGACATCAAGGAACTGTCTGTGCTCGAACTGGCTGAACTGGTAGAAGCAATCCAGGAAGAATTTGGCGTAACTGCTGCTGTTGCGGCTGCTCCGGCTGCTGGCGGTGCTGCAGGCGGCGCTGAAGCTGAAAAGACTGAATTCGACGTTGTTCTGGCATCCTTCGGTGACGCTAAGATGGCTGTTATCAAGGCTGCAAAGGATGCGCTGGGTCTGGGTCTGAAGGAAGCAAAGGCTGTTGTAGAATCTGCACCGGCAACCATCAAGGAAGGCGTTTCCAAGGCAGACGCAGAGGCTCTGAAGGCTAAGCTCGAAGAGGCTGGCGCTACCATCGAACTGAAGTAAGTCAGATTACATCTGCATGATGACAAAGGTCGTCGCTTGAGCATGGCTCATGCGGCGGCTTTTTTGTGTAACGAAAACCCCCGGCTAAGCCGGGGGTACAAAAAAGCTTTAGCTATGAGTAGAAAAAAAGAACCTCCTATGATAGAATAGGTTAAGGTCTGCCAACCGAACCCAAAAATCAAAGGAGGTATCGTCATGACAAGAGACGATATAAGTAGTTTAGCACATTCGAAATGGAATTGCAAGTATCATGTGGTATTTGCAACACTCATCTAAATCACACAAATACAATTTGGATGTGATAGTACATGTTTCTCTCGCACCGGATATGTAACCGGTTGCCCGGAAGAACTCATCATAGTCCTCTTTGGTGCAACCTTTAATAAAGATATGACAGTAACGCTCGTCGTTTTTATCAACGATATAGATACGCTCCACAAAGGATTGTATCAGTGTTACTAACACATCCTGCTGTGCGTCCTTTGCGTATTTCTCAAAGGATAACAACCTTTCTTTGATTTCTTCAATATCTCTGACAGCATACATCTGACTTTGCCTGCTGTTCTCTAATTTTTGGAGCAAAGTTTCCGTTTCAGAAAGCTCATCTGTCAGTCCTTTTACATCGTCTTGAATAAACCGTTTTAAGTTTTCGTCTGCTTCCCGCAGATTTTTCACCTGATTCGAAACAGCAGCTTCAAGCTGTACTTTCTTTTTCTTCAGTTCGATTAGTTCTTGCTCATTCTGAGTATTCTTAAAAATATCCGAAGCCTTTTGATTGAGTAATTTGACAAAGTATTCGCTGCCTTCATCGGAGAGATTGGATAACTGTTTGACTACAAATTCATCAAGCAGTACACCGTCAACAGCACGAAAAGTACATTCTCCTGCACGATAGCCGGGACAGACATATTTGAATCTCGGCTTGCCGTTTGTCCATCGGTTCGATTCGGAAATCACTCTGAGTCGTTTCCCACAATGCGGACAGTATATCAGCCCTGCCAGCAGGGCATTAGTCTTTCGGTGCGGGCGGTTGTACTTTTCTGCAATGGAATTAAGCATATTTTGTGTATCAATCCATTGCTGACTCGGAATAAAGCCTTCGTGCCTGCCAACCGAGATAATCCATTCAGAAACAGACTTTGCAGACATTAACTGTACGAATTTCGGAGAAATGAAGGTGCTGTCAGCGTCCTCAAACTTCTCTTGGTCGGTTTTGTTATATGCAGATAGTCCGTGTTGACCGTCAAACTCTGACAGACCAGCACATAGTCCGCCGCCGTTTTCGTAGAAATAGTTGTAAGCAATTTCATCAGCAACGCAGTAAACAGGATTTTTTAATAATAATCTTGTAGTGGAAGTGTTGAACTTGCTCCCTATCTTTGTACGATAGCCGAGTTCATTCATCTTGTCTGCTGTTTTCTTGATAGAACGGGTTGAGGCAAATATTTCATAGAGCTTTTGTATCATTGCTTTTTCTTCAGGAATACTCTCCAAATAACTGTAAGCTGATTTGTTTTTGCCACTGCCGGTTTTTACACGCTTCACTGTGAAACCTGTGGGTGTATTTCCGCCAAGCCAGCGTCCGTCCTTAGCCAGTTCCATCATATTATCTGTAATACGCTCGGTCAGAGTATCACGCTCAAATTCCGCAACCACAGCAAAAATCTGAATAAATATTTTGGACACGCCGGAAGCGGTGTTGATATTATTGGAGCAGATTAGCAAATCCACCTTGTGCTTTTCAAGAAAATCCAAAAGCCGCAGCAGGTCGCTTGTCTTTCTGCCGATACGGTCTAATTTGTAGCAGACAATAGCACGGATTTCACCCATTTCAATATCGTGAAGCATACGCTGGAAATTGGGACGGTCGGAATAGTAGCCACTTAACCCTTTATCCTCATATTCCATAAAGTTGTAATCGTCGTTAAGCTGAAGTTCTCTTTTGGCATATTCGGCGCATTGCTTAAACTGTACGCCGATACTGTCACCTTTATTTGTAATGCGGGACTTTCGGGCGTAGATAGCTACGCCACGATTGTCCTTATTGTTTCGTTTTTGTTTTTTCATCATAGTTGCCCTCCTTACCCTCTGATTATACGGCTATCCCTGTAACCGTTTCTATTGTGCGGTCTCGTTTTTGAAGGTCGGATAGAAGTAAGCGTAAGGTTTCAACATCAAAGGAACGGATTTCCTGCTCAAGATATCCCACTCTCTTGTTTTGGAAAGTCCGCAATGAATTTTCATGATCGTTTCCTCTGTGAATTACAGCGTTCATCTTAAAATCCATAAGCACCTCCTATCTTGAATCTCTGTCCCGCATCCGCTTTCGATGGTACGCTTCACAGAGTTTTACAATGGTTTCTTCCATTTGAGTAATAGTGTAGTCTTTCGGAAAATATTTGCGGATACGTTCAGCGGGAATTTTCACACGCTCTTTCTGATTAGCTTTTTCTTCGCTCATAATGGCAGACAGCCTTTCTTCCGTAAACAAGCCTTGCATACTGAGAGCCTTTAAACGCTGTGCCTGAGATAAATTGGGCGTACAGTCGCTGTACTCCATTTCCGACAGCAGCATTATCTGTTCTTCGGGGAGCAGATAGGATAGTTCGACAGCAGGAGTGAAAGCAATGCGCTTTTCATCAACCATATCTAAAATAGGTGGGATAAGATTGGTGAGGCGGATATAGCGACGAACGGTTTCACGACTTTCGTCGGTGCTTTGTCCGATAATTTCATTGCTCCGCAACTTCGACACAAGTTGTGTCGAAGTCAAATCGGTTCGTTTTCCTTGCCGTGATAAAGCTTCCATTTTCAGCTTGTAAGCGAAGGCTTTTTCCGATGGTAAAATATGTTCTCGGTGCAGATTGCTGTCTACCACTGCAATGGCAGCGGCATCACGATCAATAGGAACAATTAAGGCAGGGACTTCTTTCATCCCTGCCTTAACTGCTGCACGGAACCGTCTGTGTCCCGATACAATTTCGTATTCGTCTGAGGTGTTTTCTTTTGGTCGGACGATTAGCGGAGACAAAATACCTTGCTCCTGAATACTCTCGATCAAAACGTTCATTTCTTCGTTATCTTGTACCTTAAACGGATGTCCCTCAAAGGGAAATAGTTTTTCTATTGCAATATTTTTCGGTGTGTTTTTCATCGTTCATAATTCCTTTCTCTGTTTTTGGTTTTTACTTGTATTTCCATAGCACGCTCGGTTTCAAGCAATCTCAAGATATGCGGATACCGCTCGGTGATGGATTGTGCAGTTTTGAGATCTTCACGCAAAGGTTTTAACTTTGCAGAGATTTTTCTTGCCGCCGTTTTGTTCTGTTCTTTTTCTTCTTCTGATTTCGGGCGTCGGATACGGTTATAAATTTTCTGTCGTTCTGATTCCAAAGCAGAAATATCCGTAGATTTTTTCTCGATAAATGAAACAAGCTCCTGTGCAGAATCAATTTGATTCTCACAAAGAAGCTTGTATTCCTTTAAGGTTTGATCTAATTTTCTGACTTCCTGCCGTAGTGCCGGGGATAGAGGTTTTGGGAATGACGGCTCTATATTGTTGCCTGTAATCAGTTTCCAAAGCTCAATAATCAATGCAAACGCAAGTTGAATCCCGTCCATACGCTGTGCTTTTTTAAATTCGTATTCAAGCTGTAACAGCGGTGCATACCGTTTTGGAATATGAATTGCGTAAAGAGTAATATTTTTCTGATTATCAATCAGCCTCTGCCGTATTTTCTCCTGCGTATATTGCTCACCCAAAGAATCAAGACGGACGGAGCGTTTCCAACCGGGAGCAATAATGGAGGGATGGCGGTAATCGCTGTTTCGAGCGTAAGAGTAGCCGAGATTTTTCAGGTATAAATCAAAGGTTTTCCAGTTGGTTGTATTTGAAATTGCTTCGTCAATATCTCGTTTTAAAACATCTCGGTGAGTTAAACCGCCGCTTTTGTGAATCCAATAATCTTTCTTTCGATTGCCTGTGAATTTACTCGGCGACAATACGCTTTTTCCTCGCTCCAAGCAAACTGCATCGGAAATCTCTCTCAGCTTGTAATGGTCGGAAATATGGTTCTCAAATTTCCGACCGGTGCGAAAAGATACCGAATTAACCACAATATGATTGTGAAGATTATCTGTGTTCAGGTGGGTGGTGACGATTATCTCATAATCCTTGCCCCACATACGCCCTGCAGTTTCCAGTCCGATTTGATGTGCTTCTTCGGGCGTAACCTCGCCGCTTACAAAACTCTGATAACCGTGATAGGCAACATTCCCGCCGAGCTTGCCGTAACGACGCTTAGTAGCCATCATATATTCGCGTGCTCTTTGTTTCGGACAGTTGGTACCCGAAACATACATCGTTTGATCCGTCTTTTTATCATTCTCAACATAACGGAGTGTTGAATATAAATCTTCATCCAAGAATTTCTTGTCGGTGGTTTTGTTGGGGTTACGGGCATATTCGATTACTTCTTTCAACCTGTTTTTGACAGGCCAGAATCCGGTGGTTGCCATTTATGCATATCCTCCTTCCGTGGTAATAAAAGTTCCGAATGAATTTCATCAATCAGTGAAAGCAGTTTGTTTTCTGTTTCGGGCGTAAATCCTGCTGTGCTGTCAAGCTGACACAATTTGTTATAGAAATTAAAAAAGACATCAGGAAGAACCGTTGTCGGTTCATATCCCAATGCCCTTTGCGCCATATATTCACTAATAGATAAATTGCATTTTTCGGCAAATCGTTTGATTTTGTCTTTATCTTTTTGATTTACTCGAATGTCAATTCGGGCAAATTTTTCTTTTGGGTTTCTGTTCATAGATATATCTTTCCTTTCAAAATGGGGTATTAGGGGCGCAATGCCAACAACTTAAGCGATATTGGCATTTACCCCGCATAAAAAATCAAATAGAATATTTGGGACAAAACACCTTGCGCTGATGAGAAAATTCCGGACGAGGAGCAGACCTACCTTTAATCATCGGAACAGGTTGTTT
>CASEUJ010000013.1 GCA_949291125.1 uncultured Ruminococcus sp. | reverse complement strand
GGCAGTAGTCGGCGCAGTGGAAGTACTTGTTATGAGCGGTTTTGTGGTTGTCTGCATTGTTGATGTTGCTGCCATAGATGTTTCGGCTTGTGTCGTACTTGTTACGTGGCTTGTCACACTGGCAGTAGTTAGCACAGTGGAAGTACTTGTTATGAGCGGTTTTGTGGTTGTCTGCATTGTTGATGTTGCTGCCATAGATGTTTCGGCTTGTGTCGTACTTGTTACGTGGCTTGTCACACCAGCAGTAGTCGGCACAGTGAAAGTACTCGTTATGGGCGGTTTTGTGGTTGTCCGCATTGTTGATGTTGTTACCATAGATGTTTCGGCCTGTGTCGTACTTGTTTTGTGGCTTGTCACACCGGTAGTAGTCGGAACAGTGGAAATATTTATTGTCGACTGCTTTGTAGTTGTAAATGTTGTCGATTTTGTTACAGTAAAAGCATGTGAAGTTGAAGCGTCTGTAAGATCAGCTGTCATTGTCGTACCTTCTTGTGCTGAACTTTCAGAAACTAAAACCGATTGTGCAGATATGGAAGTAACCGTAGAACCAAAGGTAACAGCAGAAGTTACAGTTGAGGTTGTGGTTGTTGTCGTTATTTCGGTTGTCGTGGTTGTTTGTACAGACTGTGCCATGATAAATGCAGATAGCACAGTTTTATTTTCATTCACCGTCCAAAGCGAATGTCCGGGCAATTGGCTTTGGGCATATGTTGTCAAAAGATTTGCGACAATGCCATTCTGAAAATCCAAATCTTTATGTGGTGCAGAAAACAGCGGACTATTCTCATCATAAAAAATATCTGTTCCATATGCTGAATTCGAGTCGGAATTCAGATAGAAACAGTTTTCAATCAGACAAACGTCCGATGCAATATGGCCGCCGATCAGCATATGCGAAGAACTGTCCGAATTTGCATCATTGACAAACACTTCGCCTAGATGATACGTGTTGAAAACAGAAGTCTTCGCAACAGGATTTGCGCCAACGATGCCGCCGGCACCAGGATCGCGCGCTATGACACTTCCGATGTGATAGCAATTTTCGATCACTCCGATATTTTCTCCTGCAATTCCACCTGCATTTTTCTTTTTCGAAGTAATATTGCCCTCACAGAAGCAATCGCGAATTATCCCACCGTTTTTCCCAGCAACTCCGCCGACATAGCTACCAGCCGTATATGTAATGTTTTCCAGCCCTACGCCTGTAATTATGCCGTTTTCGCCAATCACACCAAACAGTCCGCTATAGCTATCTGATGTTTCATATTCCAGTCCCGAAATGACGTAGTACTGCCCATCAAATGTTCCATTATAGGGTGCATCTTCGCTTCCGATCGGGATCCAAAGCTGTCTGTTTTTCATCTGTATATGACACATCAGTTTTGCACAAGCACTCGTTTCACCACGGCTGACCACATCCGAAAACCTAATCAGATCTTCTTCCGTCCAGATCTCATACGGTTTCTCAATGCTACCGACTCCTTCGAATGCTGCAGAACGGAATGTGCTCATGCCGCAAACAGAAACAAAAGAGGTGATTAATAAGCAAAACAGAATCACCCCCACCATAAAATCAGAAATTACTCCTTTGAAAATGGAACATTTGCAATGCAAATGAATTCACCTATCCTTTCCGTTTGTTCCAATAATGTCTTTCGTCATATTATAACTGCCTTTTGTCCGCTCTATTATACAAACTGAACGTAGACAAAAAGCGTTATTCATAAATCAACTAAGCCAAGAGAGAACTCACGATGAGGATTAAACTCCCTGAAATAAAAACGAGCTAGCACTGTATCCCAAAGCGATAAACCTTTTACTTGATCCTCTATGCTCCTACAATTCTATTATCGTTTTCTGTTGCTTTTCATTGGCTATTTCCCTTATTATATCATAATCTGAGGAAATGTAAAGAGATTTTCCAAAAATTTTTCAGAATATCTAGGAAAAAAGCTGCTGCAGCGGTGAAATCATAAAGCGTAAATCCGATCAGATTGTCTGTACAGGCGTAAAAATGTTCGCTTCCAGGTTCTTCCATTTAACGATAGTCGTATTTGCTATAACCTATCTCTTCTTCCATCTTCGCTAAGCTTCATTCTTTTCAAGTCAAGCCTACAAATCAAAACCTGTTATGAGCTTTTAAGGCGTATTCTTCATCGGACATCATTGCTGCTTTACACTTAACAAAGCTAAGTAACATTTTTCCAAAGCCTCCAGAGAACGCTTGCGTCCATGCCGGTACAAGTACTTATTTCAATCCACGCACCCACGAGGGGTGCGACCGTTTTGCGGGACGATATCCACCAGCACGCTGCCAATTTCAATCCACGCACCCACGAGGGGTGCGACACATCAGTCGGACGCACTGGATGAAACTGACGGATTATTTCAATCCACGCACCCACGAGAGGTGCGACAGCAAAATTGCACAATAGCGTAATTTTATTATCTTGCTTTTTATAAATTCTATACAACACAAAACAAAAAATCCTGTGTTATCTGCACTCTTGCTCTATTGATTTTGAACGGAATCAATACAAAACCGTCTGCGAATCTCTCTGTCAAACACTGTGCACTTTTGATTCGCAATTGGAGTCAAAACAAAAGCGGTTCATCTACACGCAATGTTTTTTTGGCTCCAACATGTCTGATTTTTCCCTGATAATGATCGCCCATATAATAAAATCGAAGGCTGTCTGTTTCCGGATCGATCAGAGATATTAACTTTTGTCGAACCATTCGCTCTGTTTCGGAATCCATTACACATTCAAATACGGAATTCTGTACACGAACGCCATAGTTCACACATTGCTTCGCAACCTTAGAAAGCCTTTTTCTTCCTGCTTTCGTTTCCGTATTGACATCATATGTTATGACGACTAACATTCAATTTCTCCATAAAAATACTGGGTATGCATCTAAATCTCCACGAATCAGTCTTGCCAACAACAGTGCTTGTACATATGGCAGCATTCCCCACTGTACTTTTTCTTCCAAAAATGGATGTTGTATCGTTTCCTGCTTTCGGTTCTGCCAAGCGGTAAAGAATTTGCGCCTGCCATCCTCCGTAATCTGTACCGTTCCATTTTCTCGCTGATCAAAACAAGAATGGTCTAACATTTTTTTGTTCACCAGCATGAGCACGAACCGATCGCACAGCACAGTCCGAAACTCTTCTACAAGGTCTAACGCCAACGAGCGTCTTCCAGGTCGATCTGTATGAAAGAAACCGACATACGGATCCAGCCCTACTGCTTCCAATGCAGATACACACATACTGGTACAAATGGAATACATAAACGATAACAGTGCATTCATGGCATCCTTTGGCGGTCTTCTGTTTCTGGACGAAAACTGAAAATACTCCTTCTGCTGCAATATCATGTCATCCATCACAGAAAAATACACCTGTGCCGCTTCTCCCTCTATTCCAAGCAGTTCCTGTTTAGAACATACGCAACGACACTGTTTCAAAGCTTGATCCAGCAGAGCGATCTTATGCCGGAATTTTTCTGTATCGATCCGCATGGCATGATCACGCACCACCCGATGCAAAACGTACTTGCCATTGAAAATTTTCCCACAATCAGATTTCTGGCAATATCCAGAGATCGAACTGGATCATCTGCAATACGATACTGTTCCCGCCGCAGCAAGACATTTCCACTTCTTTCACCCTCACAGCGGCACAGAAATTTTCCGCTTCGCTCCAAGAAAACAATTGCTTTTCCATAAGAAGCGCATTTTCCCATCAAGGCAGGACTTACACCAGCGCTGCCAAAGCAATAAATGCTTTCTATATTATGCAGCGGTACTCTAACTATGATTTGGTGATGCTCCTGGATTACCACATTTTCCCCGTCCAATGACAAGTATCGATCCGGCTGTAATACGTACAGGGTGTTCAGCAGTTTTTTCAATCGTCCTGTCCCCCTTCCAGCATCTTTGAAAAATAGGAAGACGCGCTTTTTCCACGACTTAAAACAGGTAGGCAAATTTCTTTCAGAGAGCATGAATTACATGCCTTAGTACGCTTTCCTTTCGGAGTAACACGTCTTTCATATAGCTGATGCATTTCCGCCAATATTGCCCTTGCCTTTTGTTTCTGGGCTTCATCGATCCTAACCTTTTCCCGGTGTTTTGTTTCCCCGTAATACAAAAAGCCATAGGGGATCTCACAACAAAGCATCTCCTCGAGGCACATCGCCTGTACTACAAGCTGCATTCTGTCTGAAGCATCTTCTTTCGATTTTCCACGCTTGTATTCCACTGGAACGACTTCGTACGTCCCCGCATACCGGAAAATGGGAATACCTTTTGGAGAGGCATGAAACTCCACCAAGTCGCATTCTCCACTCACGCCCAGTGAAGCTGAGGATACTGCCATTGCACGTGCATAGATCGCATCATTGCGCTTTTCATGAAATTCTGCATCGTGAACATGGGTGTGGAGAATCTTCCCTTCCACGGTCCGCAGATTTTCCTGCCACTGCTGTTCCACATGAATCAACGCCCACTGTCTGCGGCAAAAGATAAAATGCTGTATCCCGGAAATCATCAGATAATTATCTTCCGAATAACTCATGTCAGATCGTATACTTCCGGCTCCAGTCCCTCCAGAGGTTCTATTGTGATCGTATAATCATCAAAAGAGGTCGGCTTCGTCCCTTGAACTTTTTCAGTGATTTTTACGCTGTGGTGTACCTTTGCGGAAGAATACTTCGGTGTCTTTGCAGCATGCTTCCACCAATACAACCGACAAACTTGCATGCTGCCATCCGGCCTTGCAGAAGAGCAATCTTTTCAAACAGAGTAAGCAGTGCCTGTTTGATCTTCTCCGCATCTGCATCAGTAAATCCGGTTTTTTCTGTCAACTGACAATTAATGCTGCCCTTTGCCAGATAGAGACCAAATTCTACCCGATGTTTCATACCCATGGTAGAGCTATCTTTTTCACCTTTATCCGTACTCTCATTGTTGACACTTTTCGTAATCTGTATGCTGGAAATATCAATGGGGGAGATGCTCTTAGCGCTGGTGATCGTCACCGGTCCACGCACCCCGACAGAAACACCCTTATCATCACCCTTTCCTTTGAATGCAAAGACCTGTCCAAAGCTGCGCACATCGATCCATGCCGCACACGCTGCCTTGGCATAGGCATCCCGATCTGTGTTCTTCCCTTTGGATAATTTTTTCAGTTCTTCATTCCCATCTGCTCTGGCATGCAGACTATCGAATTCATCGGTGCGACGATCGTCCGACTGAACGAAAATCGGCTCCTCTGCATCCTGTAGACGATTGCGAATCTTCCGTTTCAGGCACACATCCGATACTTCTCCGTATCCATCAAAAGTTTCTCTCGGGCGATTTCCGTTGAGCGGATCACCGTTACAGTTGGCATTCTCCACCGTAAATAACAAGACAAAATCAATTTTCTGAGATAACGTTTCCATTTATACTTCCTCCTCGCTTTCTACTGTATCCATTTGCTTCTTTTTGTACAGCTCTCGTACCTGACAATGATATGCATGCAGGAAAATGGGCTGTAACTTCGAATTGTCCATAAAGTCCTCTCTGTCAAACATATCATAGACCTCCTGCATCAGAATTTCATATCGCTTTCTTCTGCCTAGTGACAACTTGCTCAGATACGGATCAAGTTTCAACTCGATCGTTCTCCAAGTGCTGTACGGTCGATTTGCAAACGCATTAAAATACCGTCTCACATTGGTCGTCCGTGCTTCAGTTTTATCATAAGTTTCACTTTCTGCCACATCTGCAATAGCAAGCAGTCTGCCATACAGATAGTCTCTCTGGGTACATGTATAGTCAAGTCCCATACTGCACGCTCCCTTCTGTTCAATTTCTTTTTTTCGTATCATGCCACATGCCGTTTCTAAAACAGCGTACCAGTTGTAAGTCTTCTCATAAGCAAGTGGATTACATGCCCGGTTAAACAACGCCCGGACAATATCCATCGGCAGATTCCGATGTGAGATCACGCATGGGATCAATCGCAGATATACCGATTTTTGCAGCTTTTTATCAATTCCGCCAGACTCTGTGCCATAGGCCCCCTGTGCAATTTCGTACAGGGAAAAAGAATTGATCTTGTTTTTCTGCTTTTGTCTTTTCAATCGGATCCAAGCCGTTTCCATGTGCCATTTTTCTAAATTTTCAAAGAAATCAGAAGTCACCATTTCTTCATACATGGATATCGAATCCCGTCCCGTGGTTGCAGCATCCAAAGCCATGATCATGGTTCGGGAATCCGGCTGGATCTCCAGCTTGTTTCCGAATAGCGATGTCTGCAACTTTTTTCGATATGCTGCGATAATCGTATCCTCCGGCAGAGAAGCCGTTTCCACCTCGTCCTCGTCGATATCTGGAATTTCATCTTCCCACATAGAGTTTGCATCCGCAATCAGGCGTGGCAACTTTTCCAGGTGATTTTCCCATGCAACCAAAACCATACTATCACAATAAATTCCCTGTCTGGCGATCAGCCATTTGAGGGCATTGTGCATTTTCTGAGAAAACTCGTAACTGATAGACAGTGCCTCTTCTTTTTTCTCAAATCGTCCCAGATAGGAAAACCCAGATTCATCATTTGCAGAAATGAGCTTTCCCTTATCATCTGCTTTACGAATCTTGGACGGATGTTTTGTGGTAATCGGCAATATTTCCCCTAATGCATAACACAGTTCCCGATTCTGCAAACAAGAGGTATAATATGAAATAAAACATTCTTGCAAGGTGGCATCTTTCCAGGTACGCTCCTCTTGTACTTCCGGAGAGACGATCCGAAACCTGACAAAACAGTCCAATTGTGAAATCTGCTCGATTTTCGCTTTAGGATTCAGCGCTCCGTTTTCATCTGATTCCATAATATGCGCTGCGATCAGATCATGAAGTACATGGCGTTTCTCTACATATTTTTTCAGGGCAGTCATGCTGGGATGAGTATTTGAAGAAGCCTCCCACGCCGAAAGCTGACGAAGATAGGCATCAAAGTATTTCGTGACGTCTTTCTTTCCTCCATCGGCATACATGGCGTAATCCCCTGCCAAGTAAACCAGTTTATCCGCAAAAGGATGGGGTGTAATGCCGCTGCTTCTGGTGGCAGAATCCTCTGTAACAGGAATCACTGTGGATGCATCCTCTTTCGGGATCTTCCGGGCAGATTGGAAATTCCCTTCTCCATCAATTGAGATTTCGATCTGTGCATTCTGCGTTGAATGGGCGATCGGCAGTAGATATGCATTCGATACCGAATCTTCTTTTCCTGCAAACTGATCATACAACTGATACAATTCGTTCGTCCAGCTCAATGGATATCACCTCCTTCAAACTCCTCCAATCCGATGAAGTTTTTCTGTTCCCGTCCAAATGGTTTGATGGACATCTCTCGCAGATGACGCTTAATGGTACACGCTTCCGGACGGATAAACGTGATGATTCCATTTTCCATAACCGGCTGCCAGAGACGAACGGTCAGTTTTCCTTTGTCTTCCTCCAGAACAGCTTCGTCTGGATAGGTGATTCCATGCAGCATGATGCTATAAGGAATTTCTCCGCTGTGATCGTAGTATCCCTCCCCTTCGCCGAAGGCGCAAGGCTCTACATAAGCAAAGCACTCTCTCGTACCCAAAAACGGATCCCGTCTGCCACCAGCCTGAATCATGCGTCTGGCGATGTTGTGATGCTTGTTCTCGTTCCGATCTCCAGCAAGCTCTGGGCGATTGTCATTCCATTCAAAATGCGCCTGCACCTGATAGGCGACATCCCGTAGATATGTATAATATGCCAGATCGTTTCCACCGCTGTATTTGATGGGACGAACGCCTTTTCGTTCTGTGCTGATTTTCCGAAGAATCCGAACTTTATCTACATACCACACGATGGTGGATTTCCAGTAGATCGAATGTAAAATTCCTTTCAATGCCTCATAGGTCGGAACAGGATAGCTAAATTTTTCACCACCTGCCCTTGTCAAAATATCGGAAAACAAGGCATAATCTCCGTAAACACAAAACTCAACGCGATTTTCATGTTGTGGTTTACTCATTTTATCACTCCTTTTTCTTTGTTTTGTTTGCAAATTTCGCCGCATTCCCCCTTTCGCGATACTGTTAAAAGCATAAAAGCTCCATATTGCTTTCTTCTAGTGTAACACCATAAAATTCCGCATCATAGAACCGTTCTTCCAGTGCAATCGCACCACACCGTAGAGAATACAACGCACTGTGTTCCATCAGCTTTTTTTCATCTCCTGTATACAGCTCCACCGTGTATTTTTGTGCTTTCCGCAGCGCCTGTATCATCGTTTCCGCATCAGCTTCTCCATTCAGCTGCCATATCAGTTCCTTGGCCTCCTCGTTATACGGAACAAGGACACTCCGAGTATGCGTATCGATCACATGAAACTGCGCTCCAGCCGAGCGCATCAGCGGGAAAAAGAATTGATTCGGATACCCACAGAGCGACCGCCTTACGGTAGCTGTCGATAACATATCCAACAGATTGGTTGAGACGCCCAAATCCTTCGCTGGATAAGAAAGTACTGATTTAAATTCGTAGAAAAGCCGCCGGTAATACTCTGTCAGCATGGAGACAGATTGCATATCTGCAACTAAACCGTTTACAAGCATGGATTCCGTTACCAGCTGAGCTTTTTGAATGAATTCGAGATGGGATAAATTTTCTTCCCACAATTTCATCACATACACCGTCTTACAGGAAAACTCACCGTTCCGGTTACATCTGCCTGCTGCCTGGGCGATACTATCCAATCCGGAAAGCGCACGGATCACACAGGCGAAGGATACATCAACTCCCGCCTCTATCAGTTGGGTAGAAACACATGCAACTTTCTGATGTGTTACCAAGCAATTGCGCATCTTGGCTATGATTTCCCGCCGGTGCGCCGGACACATCTTCGTGCTTAAATGCAGTAGTACAATGTCATCGTCTCCCACACACTGCTTTTGCAGCAACTGGAAAATATGCTGCGCAGTTTTTTTCGTATTGACAACGAACAACAGGCTGCCATTTTCCTGCAGTTTCTCATAGGCAAATCTGGCTGCTTCTGCATCGCTATACCCATTACCTTTGCCATGTGAAAAATCCAGCTGTGTTCGGCGAAAATTGCTAAAATCTTGTGCATACGCCCCTGTCATGGATGCATTTGCATCGATACACATGGGGTAATGTTCCTCTTCAAAAGGCGGCTGTGTGGCGGAACAAAGTACAACTGTGGTATTGCAGAAATGCACCAAAAAATTCATCGCCAATTGAAATAAATGCAGGCATTTCAGCGGAACCGACTGAACTTCGTCCAGAATGATCACGCTATTACAGAGCTGATGCATTCGCCCTACACTTGTCATCTGTTTGGAAAACAGCGTATTGAGCAGCTGTACCAATGTTGTGGAAATCACCGGGCTGTCCCAGCGGTCCGTTCGCAATTCATATTGCTGTAACTCATTGGAATCCGAAAGTCCCTGCAAAATATCCGAATGATGTTCCAGAAAAACACGGGCATCTCCCACAAGTTCCCGTATGGTATCGCTGTTCTGCTCCAGAATCGACATAAACGGTGCTGTATAAAAGATATGATCCTTTCGCTCCTGCTCCCGACAACAACACGCAATCGCAAATCGCATAGAAGACAATGTCTTTCCGCCGCCAGTCGGCACCACCAAGCGGCAGATTCCCACCTTGTGTGCTGAAAATTGCAGACAACGTTGGGAAATATCCTGTCTGCACCGGGAAATATGATCGGTTTTCTTCGAAAACTGCTGACATTTCTGCTCCATGCGTACTTGCATGGCTGCAAAAACCGCCGCCTTATCATATTGCAGCTGCAACGATTTCCCGGCTTCAGAATCTGCCGTATCCGTCCGATCCGCCGCCACCAATACAGACAGCACCATTCGCTCCAGAAACTGGAGGTAAAATCCCCTTGCCACGCCACGTTCATTGGCGCCGAGATTCTGCTCTTTCACCCATGCACGAAGCTTGTTCTGTATAACATTGTATTCTTCTGCCGCTTGCTGTAATAATTCCTGCGTTTCCTTCCAATGAAATACAGTCTGTATATTACGATATATTTCGTCCCATCGCTCTTCTTTCCCTGTACGAAATTTCAGAGTACTTTGCCCATCTTCCCGCAACCAATCTTGTAATCCATGGTGGGCGCATATTACCCTTGCACACAATTTCCCCATTTTGGGACTGATTTCTTTGCAGAGCATCTGTAGATATTTTGCGCCAGCATAGCTATGGTCGATCTGACCTCTGCCAAAAGAGGATTCCCCTCTAATGTACATTTGAAAATCATGGCATAATTTTCCTGCATCGTGATACAATCCAATCAATTGACACATATGTGCAAGACCAATTTTTTCGCCCAGTTTTCCTGCCATTGCAGAAACATTCCGGCAGTGTTCCTCTACCGTTTGCACGCGAAGTCCGTCTTCCCAGATATGTGCAAGAAATTCCATTTAGATTGCCCTCCTGTCCCTTGAATTCAGCTACCTATAAATGGACAATACTATGTCATTGATCCTATCTGCAAATCATATCGATACTCCCAAGTTGCTAAACTTTCAAGCAAATAGCATATATTGCCTCTTACAAAAAAGAAACAAAAAGCAGAAACTCCAAGTCAATTGTATCTTTTCACTAATTATACTACAATAACTAATTATTTACAATATTTTCGACAAAGCTCGACAAATTAATTTTTTAGAAGCTGAATAACTGTATTCTTTTTTCATTGACGCCTTAGCTATCCAGCAATATAGCCCCTACGAATTTTGTGAAGCAGCAAGAATACATTCTTTATGGCCTCCTTTTCTAGCCCCGAAAAGTCAGAAAAATTTTAAACTAAAAAGTGATTGAAATAATGAAGTTTCCATGGTATAATACTTTCAAACATAAAAAAAGGATGATAAATATGACATATCACATTTTGATTATTGAAGATGATACAGATATCAATAATTTGATGGCAGAAACATTACGAAAAGCTGCATATAACTGTACACAGGCATTTTCCGGTACAGAAGCACTGTTACAAATGGAAAAAACCACATTTTCTCTGATCATCATGGATTTAATGCTGCCTGGAATCCCCGGAGAACAGCTTCTGACGAAAATCAAAGCACAGCAGAATGTCCCTGTTATCGTGGTTTCTGCAAAAGACGATCTGGATAGTAAAATCCAGCTTTTACAAAACGGTGCAGAGGATTATCTCACAAAGCCCTTTGCGATTGAAGAACTATTGGCACGGGTTGGAGTACAAATCCGACGTTTTAATCAAACAGATCCCCCAATGCAGCATCAACTCGTTTACAAAGGATTGGTTCTGTATCCTGATTCTTTTCAGGCAGTTCTACAAGGAAATGAATTGACACTCACCAGACAGGAGTTCAAAATTTTAGAGCTTTTGCTTTCTCATCCCAAGAGAGTTTTTTCCAAACAGGACATCTATGACTACGCTTGGGAAGATTATTACATTGGAGAGGACAAGACCATCAATGTACATATCAGTAATATTCGAAAAAAAATCAAGGCCTTGACAGATGAACCCTATATTGAAACTGTCTGGGGCATTGGGTTTCGACTACAAAAGTAACTTTACCATTTCTTTAACTTCGCTTTGCGTTTTATTGACACCTGCTGCGTAAAATAACAATTGTAAAGAAAAGGAGGTACTCATCCTATGGATTACTTATTGACAACGCAACACCTGACCAAACAATATGGCAGATACAAGGCGGTAAATTCCGTCAATCTCCATGTACGTCAAGGCGATATCTACGGACTCATTGGAAGAAACGGTGCAGGAAAAACCACCATTTTGAAAATGATCAGTGGTCTGGCTACTCCTACCGAAGGGAATTTCACCCTGTTTGGAAAAACTGGAAGAGACGCTGCTCCTTATATGTCCCGCATCGGCACAATGATTGAATCGCCGGGTGTGTACGCCAACATGTCGGCAGCAGAAAATCTACAGATGAAATGTCTTGCTATGGGTGTACGTGATCCTCATACTGTTTCCAACCTTCTGGAGGTAGTAGGATTGCAAGGTACAGGAAGAAAACGAGTTCGAAATTTTTCCCTTGGTATGAAACAGCGTCTTGGCATTGCACTCGCTCTAGTGGGCAATCCAGATCTGGTAATTCTGGACGAGCCCATTAACGGACTGGATCCCCAGGGCATTGCAGAGGTGCGGGAAACCATGTACCGCCTCAACCAGGAAAAGCAAATCACCTTCATCATCTCCAGTCATATCTTAGAAGAATTATCTAAAATTGCTACCAACTATGGTATTATTCACAATGGCACACTTCTCCAGGAAATGTCACGGGAAGAACTGCTGGCACAGTGTAGCGAGCGAATCGAACTGAAAACTAATGTACCAAAGCTTGCATGCACGGTGCTGGATAGCATGGGTATTACCCAATATAAAGTCATCGATGCTGACACCATTTACATCTTTGAACGGCTAGATGACAGTGGCTCGATCACGATGGAGCTCGGAAAAGCAGGCATTAAAGTTATGGGGATCGCGGTGAAAAACGAAGCTCTAGAAGACTATTATCTAAATCTGACAGGAGGCAACAAACATGTTTAATCTTATCAAAATGTATCTGTATCAGCTAACACACGCTATGTCTACTTGGATCATGATTTTTTGCGTGATAGCACTCGCTGTTTTCTCTACGGTAATGACCAATCAGGATCTCAAGCTGATCCAACAAGAAAATCTTTCCGGATATGAAACCATGGATACTGCCGAGGGAAATGATGATGCTACATATGATTATGAGATAGGAATTATGGTAAATTCTGATGCAGCATGGATTCATCACATCCCCGCAGGCGATCTTGTCGCATCTCAGATCAGCAGCGGTCTACTACTTTTGCTTGTTTCCATTTTTACGGCGATCTTTTTCCACGGTGAACAAAAAAACGGCTTTCTAAAAAACATTGCCGGTCAGTTTCACGCAAGAGGGAATCTGATTTTATCCAAAGTTGTTGTCGTCGCCATTCAGATTTTATTGATGCTCGTGATATTCACTATTTCTGTACTCATTACTGGGTTGATTCTATGGAGTGACAGAATCCACTTTGAACAAATGAGCAATTTCATTTCCTATCTGGGGCTGCAATTCCTGCTCCATCTTGGATTTAGCCTTGTTATCCTACTTCTCTGTACATTGACAAGAACTTCTGTTGTAGGTATTGTCATTGGTATTATTCTCACTTCGGGTATGGCTGCTCCGTTGCTATCTCTGATCAATCAAGCTGCTTTCAAAATCAACCATCATACAGCTTTTAATATTTATCGATATCTGCCGGACAGTAATATCAAATCTCTGTTTACACAAAACATATCGGATATGGCATTTCGCTGTATAATGGTATCGATAGTCTTTATTGTGATATCCACAGCACTCAGCATGATCCTTATGAGAAAGCGAGATATTAAGGCATGATCCTTTCATGGGCGATCGCCGCTACCATAGTGGCAGTTTTGTTGACATGTTTTCTCATAGCCTATCGGCGACAGGTCAAAAAGACCTGCCGCCAATTGGCGTTTCTAAAAACACATCAAACCAATCTACGGCTCACATCAGAAGTTGATATTCCGGAAATACATCAACTGATTGACAGCATCAATGAAATTCTCGACCAATTCCGTGCAATGCAAACTGTAGCCAAAAAGAACCAACAGCAATTAAAGGAAACCATCACCAGTCTTTCCCATGACATTCGCACCCCACTGACTTCTCTGGATGGCTATTTTCAGCTATTATCAGAATCAGATAATGAAACAGAAAAGCAGCATTACATTCAGGTGATACAAAGCCGAATTGCCAGCCTTTCGGGAACCTTAGAGGAACTATTCACCTATACAAAACTGCAAAACGATGCCTATGTACTTCCTCTGGAACAGGTCGATTTTGTGAAATGCGTCTATAACACGGTATTTTCTTTTTATGATGCCATAGGGGAAAAAGGGATCACACCCGAAATTGATTTTGAGGAAGGACACGTTCTCATCCAAGGTAATTCAGAAGCACTTCGCCGCATTATACAAAATATTATCCAGAATGCCATACGTCACGGAAATCAGCTGCTGCAAATGAAACTCTATACCACAGAACAGAGCATAACATTTTCCTGTATCAATGGTGTGGCACATCCAGAGGAAATTAACATGAACCAGATTTTCAATCAATTCTACAAGGCAGATTCTGCCAGGAGCAAATCTTCTACCGGTCTTGGACTTTCCATTGCTAAAGAACTTACGGAACGAATGGAAGGCACTCTGACAGCGAAATTAGAAGGTAATCTATTTTCTCTGGAGCTCCAGTTCCCAATCAATTTGCAAAAGACGTAAAGTCTTTTCAAAAATCCTATTTCGTAACTATTTTTTGTACAGATTCTTATAATGCTTGTTTCATGATTCGTAAATCTAAAGCATTGAGCATACCATCGTTCGTGAAGTCACAGGCCTGCCAGACATCCAGCTTTGCGTCGGGATCTCCCGTTAACCATTTCTGGAAAGCAACTACATCACTAACAGTAAATTCCCAATCGTCGTTGACATCACCCCACATGACAATTGGCTCTTCCGGCTCGTTATAGGAGACAGTACCGTCAAAATTGCCGTCCTCGCCCACTTGAAGGGTGAAATACTGATTGCTGAAACTGCAGCCTTCACATTGCACAGCAACACTGCCAGGACTCTTTGCCGTAATCAGGCAATAGCCCAAACCATTCCACAGCTCATAGTCACCATGGGCACCGCTCTGATACGTGGTCAACGCCGTTCCGCCCACTTTCCAACGCGCTTCCCTGACATCAATGACGCAACCTTCCTGGTACATCTCCACCGGACAAAGAATCAGAACCTGGTTCCCGGAAAATGTTACCTGTGCCTCAAGCTGGGACAACGTGTTATAATTTTTCAGATAAGACTCCAGAAACTCTGACGCCTGAACATCTGTCACAGCATCCTCAGCCACCACAGAGAAAACAGGTGTTACCTCAGATAGCGCCATAGACGATGCAAGCATCGATAGAGTAGTTATGATTGCCAGCCATTTTTTCATAAAAATTCCTCCTAAAGTATGTATCGTCCACTCCATTGCACTTACAGCCCATAAATCCTTTCTCATTGCAGCCACCATCTGGCAAGACGACCACATTCGGGCTATACTACATGATGTATCAGCCAATGTGCATCTGATGAAGAAAATATAATGATAACATTTTTTTGAAAGAAGCAGATGTTGTCTCAAAACGATCACATCTGCTTGTGGTTTCCCTTAGATTCGTCTCCCCAGACGTTCGCTGTGGGTGTTGCGGAATTCGGTGAAGGTTCCTGCATCTAGGGCATCACGAATCTTCTCCATCAGCGTATTATAGAAATAGAGGTTGTGCATCACCGCCAGCCTGCCGGCCAGTTGTTCCTTTGCCTTAAACAAATGCCGCACATAGGCACGAGAGTGGTTGCGACACACCGGGCAGTCACAATGAGGGTCTAAGGGCTGAAAATCGGTCTCATATGCGGCATTGGTGATGTGGAGAATGCCATCCCAAGTGAAGACCGTACCATGACGTGCATTCCGGCTTGGCATCACACAGTCGAACATATCCACGCCCCGATAAACCCCTTCAATAATGTTGGACGGTGTACCGACACCCATGAGGTAGCGGGGCTTGTCCACCGGCATATGCGGCTCTACCTGTTCGATGATATGATACATGACTTCTGTCGGCTCACCTACTGCAAGTCCGCCGATAGCATAACCATCCAGATCTAGCTCGGCGATTTCCTGCATATGCGCCACACGAACGGCATCATACGTGCCACCCTGATTGATGCCAAAGAGCATCTGCTTTGGATTGATTGTACCTTCTAAGCCATTGAGCCGCTGCATCTCTGCCTGACAGCGTTTCAACCAGCGCGTGGTTCTGGCGCAGGAGTTTTGGACGTATTCGAGCGGTGCCGGATTCTCGACGCATTCGTCAAACGCCATGGCGATGGTGGAGCCTAAGTTGGACTGAATCTGCATGCTTTCCTCCGGCCCCATGAAAATACGTTTGCCGTCGATGTGAGACTGGAAGGTGACGCCCTCCTCGCGGATCTGTCGCAGTTTGGCCAGAGAAAACACCTGAAAGCCGCCGCTGTCGGTGAGAATGGGCTTATGCCAATTCATAAACTGGTGCAGCCCACCCATCTGCCGGATGATCTTATCCCCGGGGCGTAGATGGAGGTGGTAGGTATTACACAGCTCCACCTGGCATTTTAAATTCACAAGGTCGATGGATGATATACCTCCCTTGATGGCGGCAGCAGTGCCCACATTCATGAAAAATGGAGTCTGAATGGTGCCGTGTACGGTTTCGAAAACGCCGCGCCGGGCGCGACCTTCGGTTTTGATGAGATTGAACATGAAACTGGTTCCTTTCTGAATCTATTTTTTGATACGATACCAATATGTATATTGATGGGCAAAACCAAGCTTTTGGTAGAGTGAGATCGCCGCCTGATTTTTGAAGGCAACTTGCAAATAAGCAATGGATGCACCTTGACTGGCTGCCTGCCGAAGAATTTCCATACAAATTCGGGTCGCAATTCCCTGTCGGCCGCAGTGTTCTGATACACGAACATCAAAAATTCCGAGATATTCCTGCTCCTGTACACCAAGCGCACATCCAGCCATCGTTCCATTTTGCCAAACATAGCCGCAATATACTGGATTTGGAATAGCATACGCTTCACAGAAGAAAAATCCGGTTCTTCCGTTGTTTCGTTCAGAACTGCAAAATCTATCATCCATGCATCGGTAAATTCGCAAAGCACCGTGACATCCGGCTGTTTCAAAAAGCAATCTGATGTGATCTCACGAGCCATAATATCTGCATGCTTGGCGTCACAGTAGCCTCTCTCCTCCAATAGAGCATCCAATTGTGCTGGTGCATCAGGCGTCATTTTGAAAACACATGGAAGATTCCGGCCTGCATAGCGTGCTTCACAGACAATGATTTTTTCTACCAAAGCACCCTCCCCTGCATACAATGGGTTGACACAGTTTCCGCGATAGGTATATCCATTGGAGTAACGCAGTAACCAACCGTCATACAATTCCGATGCGATCGCCGGGAAGGCATTAATTACCAATTCTTCCCATCTTAAAATAGAAGTGTTTCTCATAACTTCTCCCTACTCTATTTCGTGTATTATAAAATGCACATCGCATCTCCAAAACTGAAAAACCGATAGCGCTCCTGAACAGCGATTTCATAGGCGTGCATGGTCTTTTCATATCCCAAAAAGGCGGAGATCAGCATAATGAGCGTACTCTCCGGCAGGTGAAAGTTGGTCACCAACCCGTCCAGCACCTTAAATTCGTACCCGGGATAGATAAAGATATCGGTATAGCCGTCCTCCGCCACCAGAATACCGTCGTGTTTGGTTGCAACTGCCTCCAGCGTTCGACAGGAAGTCGTTCCCACGGCAATCACACGCTTGCCTTTTCGCTTAGTCTCTTCGATCAGGTCAACCGTTTCCTGCGGCAGATGGTAGTGTTCGCTGTGCATCTTGTGCTGTAAGACATCATCTTCTTTTACCGGACGAAATGTGCCGAGCCCGACATGCAGTGTCACATATGCCTGTCTGATACCCTTGTCCTGAAGCTTTTGCAGCATTTCTTTTGTAAAGTGCAGTCCGGCTGTGGGGGCGGCAGCGGAACCGAGTTCTTTGGAGTAGACCGTCTGATAACGCTCGTTATCTTTGAGCTTTTCGTGAATGTACGGCGGCAGCGGCATCTGTCCTACTTCTTCGAGCGCCGTATAAAAGTTGCCTTCGCAGGTGAATTGCACAACGCGGTTGCCGTTGGACTTGACCTCCACCACCTCTGCCAGCAGTCTGCCGCTGCCAAAGGAAAACTTCACGCCGACCTTTGCCTTTTTCCCCGGCCGGCAGATGATCTCCCACAGCTTGTCCCCCTTCTGCTCTAACAGCAAAAATTCAATAAAGGTCCCGTTGTCCATCTTTTCGCCGTATAAACGTGCTGGCAGAACACGCGAATCATTCATCACAAGCAGATCGCCTTCTTGCAAAATATCGCAGAGATCAAAAAAATGTTTGTGCCAGATCTCCCCTGTCTTTCGGTCGATCTGCATGAGCCTCGAGTGATCACGCGGCTCAATCGGCGTCTGTGCGATCAGTTCTTCCGGTAAATTGTAATAAAAATCTGATTTTTTCATATGTGACTCCTGTTTTTCTAAAAATAATATTGACAAATTCCCGTAGAAATGCTATGATAGGAATAGGTAGAGGCGCACTCACGATCAGTACGTTCTGACTGGATGACCCGTCTGCAAAATGCAGAACTGAAAGGCGTGCGTGCCGAAGAAGTTGTCCCGGTGACACAGCTTCTGGGCATAGTTCCGAACAGGACTATGACTGTCATCGTTATGATGGAGTGCTATCCGTGCGGCATGGCTGCTTTTCGCTGTTTCACATCCGCATAAAGGTTTCTATTCTATTATATCGCATGAGCCACCGGTTTTCAACCGGTTTTTTCATATTTTCACAAATTTTTGGAGGAATGACGAAATGAAACAGTATCAGGTCGGCATAATCGGTGCAACCGGTATGGTAGGACAGCGGTTCGCAACACTTTTAGCTGAGCATCCGTGGTTCCATGTTGCTGCGCTGGCGGCTTCACCTCGCTCTGCCGGAAAAACCTATCAGGAGGCAGTGAGCAATCGCTGGGCGATGGCTGTTCCCATGCCGGAATCGATGAAGAATATGGTGTTATTCGACGCCACTGCAGACATCGAAAAGATTGCAGGCATGGTGGACTTTGTCTTCTGTGCCGTGGACATGAAAAAAGATGAGATCCGTGCACTGGAAGAGCGCTATGCAAAGGCAGAATGCCCGGTGGTTTCCAACAACTCGGCACACCGCTTTACCAAGGACGTCCCCATGGTAATCCCGGAGGTAAACCCGGATCACATTGAAATCATCGAAAGCCAGCGCAAGCGTCTCGGCACAAAGCGTGGCTTTATTGCAGTAAAATCGAACTGCTCCATCCAGAGCTATGTACCGGCACTTTCGCCACTTCGCAAGTTTGGTATCAAAAACATTCTCGCCTGCACCTATCAAGCAATTTCCGGCGCCGGCAAAACCTTTGAAACCTGGCCAGACATTGTCGACAACCTAGTGCCCTATATCGGTGGTGAAGAGGAAAAGTCGGAAAAAGAGCCGCTGAAGGTCTGGGGCAAGATCGAAGGCGATGAGATCGTCAGCACAGATAGTCCGCTAATTACGACCCAATGTCTGCGTGTTCCGGTGTCCGACGGTCACACGGCGGCTGTATTTGTTTCTTTTGAAAACAAACCGCCGAAAGAAGAGATCCTTGGGATCTGGGAAGACTTTAAGGGCGTACCGCAGCAGCTGGAACTCCCCTCTGCGCCGAAGCAGTTCATCCACTATTTCCAGGAGGATGACCGGCCGCAGGCAAAGCTTGACCGCAACTTAGAAAACGGCATGGCGGTTTCTGTCGGCAGACTCCGCGAAGACACCATGTTTGACTATAAGTTTGTCTGCCTGTCCCACAATACCCTCCGGGGTGCAGCCGGCGGCGGCGTACTGCTGGCGGAACTGCTGGCAGCAAAGGGATATTTTGACTAAGAGCATGCATATCGCATATCTCAATCGATAATATTAGAACATGTTCACATAAACGCGTATAGCAAAATTTCACATCTACTGCTCTACTACGTTAAAAATTCCTACCGGGCTGAAATCCTGCATGCGATTGTTTGCCTTGTATCTGTGGAAATTCTGTTTGAAAATCCGCGCACTTATTAATGTGAATATGTTCTAGAATACTTCAGATAGGAGGTTCATCTTACTATGAAAAACACCATTTTCACCGGCGCTGGCGTTGCAATTATAACGCCGATGCTGGAAGACGGCTCTGTCGATTTCGAAGGGCTGGGAAAAAATATTGACTTCCAGATCGAAAACGGCACCGATGCCATCATTATCTGCGGCACCACCGGCGAATCGTCGACGCTCGACGACGAAGAGCACCGTGCTTGCATCCGCTTTGCCGTTGAACACACGCACAATCGTGTTCCCGTCATTGCCGGAACCGGCAGCAATGACACAAAATATGCCATCGAGCTGTCCCAGGAAGCACAACAGCTTGGAGCAGATGCACTTTTAGTGGTAACCCCATACTACAACAAAGCAACACAGCACGGTCTGGCAATGCACTATAACGCCATTGCAGACAGTGTAGACCTGCCAATCATACTCTACAATATTCCGAGTCGTACTGGCGTGGGATTTGAGGTAAACACCATTGCAGAATTGGCGCAGCACAAGAACATTGTGGCAGTGAAAGAGGCAAGCGGCAACATCAGCTACACTGCGAAGCTGGCAGCAAAGTGTGGCGATGTGGTAGACATCTATAGCGGTAATGATGATATGATCGTACCGATCATGTCGCTTGGCGGCAAGGGCATCATTTCGGTATTGTCCAATGTTCTGCCCAAAGAAACACATCAGATGACCCAGCTGTGTCTGGGCAATGATTTTAAATCTGCGACACAGTTACAGCTGAAATATCTTCGTCTGATCAATGATTTGTTTATAGAAGTCAATCCGATTCCGGTCAAGGAAGCTATGAATCAGCTAGGAATGCCGGCGGGTCCGTGCAGAATGCCGCTTTGTGACATGACAGACGAACACAAAGCTGCGATGCGAAAGACACTGTTGGCTTACGGTATGATCTCCTAAATCATAACACACAGAAAGGATAGTAGAAAAGAGGCAGAATATGAAAAGAATCGTCATATGCGGTGCAAACGGCAAAATGGGGCACACCGTTGCATCGTGCATTGCTGAACGCAGCGACTGCAAGGTAATCGGCGGTGTCGATTCCTATACGGCACAGTATACAGATTTCCCGATCGTGGCAACCGTATCAGAGCTGGCAGATGTGCCGGATGTCATCATCGATTTTTCCAATCCGTCACTGTTAGACAGTCTGCTGGAATATGCACTGGTCAACAATGTGGCATTGGTTTTGGCAACAACCGGCTACAGTGATGCACAGATCAGCCAAATTCAAAAGGCTGCACAACAGATCCCCGTATTCTTTACCTTTAACATGTCTTTGGGCATCAACCTGTTGGTGGAGCTTGCTCAAAAAGCAGCTTCGATCCTTGGCGGACAGTTTGACATTGAGATCGTGGAAAAGCACCACAATCAAAAGATCGATGCTCCCAGCGGTACGGCGATCATGATCGCAAACGCGATCAATGAAACGCTGCACAATGAGTATCACTATGTTTATGACCGTCACGCAAGGCGAATGAAGCGTGATCCGAAGGAAATCGGCATGCACTCAATTCGTGGCGGTACGATCGTCGGCGAACACGACATCATCTTTGCCGGAAACGACGAGGTCATCACACTCTCTCATAGTGCTGCATCCAAGGCCGTATTCGCGGTGGGCGCAGTCAATGCTGCTGTGTATCTTTGCGGTAAACCGGCAGGACTGTACGATATGAAACAGCTCGTACAGGACTAGGCATATATTTTATCCAAAACACAAAATCGGTTTCAGGTTATGTCACTGGGCATTTGTCTGAAACCGATTTTGTATATTTATTTTGTTCTGAAAAATCAAACAGAGATATCTCAGAATAAACGTGCCAATTTCATACGAGCATTCGGATATTTCCCATACCGTTCTAAAAGCTCCGGTACTTGAGAAAGTACTGTTTTTGAATAATGGTAAAAGCTATAAAACAAGTTTTCGGGAACTGCGAATTGTGCACCTCGTTGTAGTATTTTTTTCAGTATCAAAACTATTAATTTACGACAATACTACCTGAATCATCTTCGATAACAGCATCTGTTACCGCGATCGCACCACCCACTTGTGTCTGCTCCGCAGCTGGTTCTGTATATGTCGGTGCTGCAGAAGTAGCTGGTGCCGCAGTCTGTACAGAATTCGGCGATGTTGCTGCAACATTGTTATTTCCATTTGTACTATAATCGTTAGATGTATTTTGATTTACACTGCTGCCTGATTGATGATAATTTTGATTCTGAGAAGCTCCTACATTTTCATATCCGCTGTTACTGTAATCATTATCAGTATCATAACGATTCTCATATGCAGAGTCATCATACCAATTATTTTCTACTTCTGTATATGTCTGATCTGCATCATTCTCATATCCATCAACAGTTGTTTCATCTGCCGTTGTTGTTGTCCTTCTCGTAGAAGAAGCCAGTGTTGTCGATTCTTCTGATGTCGATAATGCAGTTCCTGTTGTCACCTGCGAAACAATCAGTGCATCATTCGCCGCATATGAATTTCCCGTTTGAATCGGACATAACATCAGAAATGTCAAAATCAACATCGTTAATAAAATGAAGCAACCACAAGCAGTCCATATGATCTTTGTACCACGAGAAAAACTTGCAAAAAATGATTTTAATTTCCACATATTTCAACGACCCTTTCCCCTGAATCGGTAGTATATGATAGGTTACTTACCCGGTGAACAGAAAAAATGCTCTGTTCTCACCATAAGATGATATACCTTTTAAGTATAGTACTTTTTGAAATCAAAGTCAAGTATCATAGCAAAAATTCAGAAAAAACAACAGATTTCACAAATAGAAAAATAAGATATATGGATTTTTGTATACTTATACAAATTTCAAAAAACAACTTGCATTTTCAAAAAAATCATGATATAATTATTTTTGCCCACTTATTAAGGGGAATAATATATGGAGAGTTATCGAAGTGGTCATAACGAGCTGCACTCGAAATGCAGTAGTCCGAAAGGGCTCGTGGGTTCGAATCCCACACTCTCCGCCATAAGTCCACCGTAATTTTGATAGAATTACGGTGGACTTTTTCTATGCCCGAAAACCGCTTGATATAAGGCTTTTCGGCTGTTTAGGCGCATAAGCGAACCCCGCTGCAGGCAATTCTGCGGCGGGGTTTTGTGCGTTTTAGGAGGATTGTAGCTTTCTGTGGCGTTGTAATCGTTAAACGGCTGGGGTAATCGTTGAATTACTGGAGTATTCGTTAAACTACCGAGGTAACCGTTAAACAGCCGAGTTCTCATAATACTCCTTATGAGAAAATCGGCGATGAAGTGTACCCCGTGGATACCCCCTTCGATATTCCTGATAGCTGGGAGTGGGTTCGATTTAAAGATTTAGTCGACTATTCGATGGGAAAAACGCCTCCACGGAAAGAGACGGAATACTGGAGCAACGGTACGCTCCCTTGGGTCTCTATTGCGGATTTGGTGGCGGACGGGACTGTGACTGCAACTAAAGAATGTGTCAACAGCTTTGCGGCTGAAAATACCTTCAAAGGGAAAATCAGCAAGGCTGGTACTTTGTTGATGAGTTTCAAATTGACGGTCGGAAAGGTGTCAATATTGGGAATCGATGCATTTCATAACGAAGCCATCATTTCAATATACCCGTTTGTTGATCCCGATAAGATAACTACGATGTTTCTGTTTGCTACGCTGCCGCTTCTCTCGCAAAGTGGTGATACCAAATCGGCAATCAAGGGTAACACACTCAACTCGGATAGTTTGGACGCCCTACTGATTCCGTTACCGCCAATAATGGAGCAGAAGCGCATTTTTGATAAGCTACATGAATTGACCACACCGTTGCTCGATTATGGTGCGGCGGAGCAAAAAGTAACTGAGCTTAATGTGAATTTCCCAGAGCGCCTCAAAAAGTCGATTTTGCAAGAAGCAGTCCAGGGTAAGCTGGTATCGCAAGACCCGTCCGACGAGCCCGCAGAGGCTCTGCTGGAGCGTATCCGGGCAGAGAAACAGCGGCTCATCAAGGAAGGCAAAATCAAAAAGGACAAGCACGAATCCATCATTTTCAGACGGGATAATTCTCATTATGAGAAGTTGGATGGTGTGGAGCGCTGT
>CASEUJ010000012.1 GCA_949291125.1 uncultured Ruminococcus sp. | reverse complement strand
CAACGTGACCATATAAATGTAGTCCTATTTCATCAAAATTAGAATACATCTATTCTACGTCGCTTTTGACGCTTTTTCGCCATTTTTGATTGCTTTTTGCCCGCTCTTTTCCCTTTTTAAGTGGCAAACTCGGGTATTACCTTCGATTCCTTTACGCATCAATCGATCTCTTACGCCGCACTTTTTGAAAAGTACTATATCCATCGTGTTCCTGCCCGCAAGATCCGGTTTGACATGATTTCGCCGACTGCTTTCAAAAGTGCCGGACGCTATCTCAACATGCCATCTGCAAAACTTGTATTCGCCGGACTTGCAAGACGTTATGACAGCACTTGTGAGATTCACGATACGATTTATGATACGCTCTTAGAAGAAATTGAACAGCGCATTCAAATCAGCAGGTATCAATTGCGAAGCGCCGCATTTCACCTTGAGGGCGTGCGGATCCCCTCCTTTCTGGGGTCGATCTCGTTTCATATTTCCGGGAATCCGACATTTGCAAGCTTTATCAATATGTTAACAGAATACGCCGTCTATGCTGGCGTTGGCATAAAAACAGCGCTTGGAATGGGCATGGTAACAACCACCATCGCACCACCCGAGGCTGTGAACACCCAAGGGAGGAAATAATGGAAGAACAAAAGGTCAGACTTATGGTGGGCGCCATGTTGTATGATCTTCCAAAGATCATACCGGACAGCACCACATTTCTGCATCGCTGCGGCATCACGGATGACGAAATCCTGGCTTGTATGGTCGGCAGGACAGCACAAAGACCGCAGCTGGCACAGATCGTAGAGATTGCCGACAAAATTGCATGCCACATCAGCAAAAACGAAGTCGATACGGATCCCGCACCGCTTGGCGATGTGCAACTTGAAAGCATCTTTAATATCCTAAATGGCAATGAACAGAACTTTCGGTACGCAAGCGCCGTTCTTGCCGCCGATGGAGATGAAATTCATTTCCCGGAAAAGCACCCGGAACAGGCGCAGGCAGTTGTGTTTACTGAGAAATTCCAAAATGCACTGAAACAACAGCTGCAACGACATGCTTCGATAGACGATATCAATTCCCTGCTGGACTTTCTGGAACAGTATACATCCTATCTCCCGTCTGCCGCATCTGCTTCAAAAAACGATGTCTCGTATTATGACCATACAAAGATCACAACGGCCGTCGCGGTCTGCGTTTATGACTATTTGACTGTGCAGAATATCCCGGTGACACAGACACAGCAAGCACTCTTTCCGGATGTCGACGCATTTTTTCGGCAAGAGGCATTTTTGCTCTACAGCACAGACATCAGCGGCATCCAGGACTTTATCTATACGATCACCAAAAAGGGCGCACTGAAAGGGCTGCGGGCACGTTCGTTTTATCTTGAAATCATGATGGAAGCCATTGTGGACGAGCTGCTACGCCGGCTCTCGCTGCCAAGAGCCAATCTGCTCTACACTGGCGGCGGGCACGCCTATCTGCTTATGCCGAACACGCCAGACACGCTTCGGGTTCTGGATGATTTCGGAAAAGAACTGCACACATGGTTCCGGAAAACCTTTAAAACTGCACTTTATATCGCCGACGGCTGGTGTGCGTGCTCGGCAAATGCACTGAGAAACGTTCCGACAGGCAGCTATCGAAAAATCTATCGAACCGTATCACAGAAGATCTCAGAGCAAAAGCTAAGGCGATATCAAGCAGATGAGATCCTCGAGATCAATGCGCCGCTTACACAGCATGAACACGAATGCGTAATCTGTCAGCGTTCGGATCGGCTCGATGGCAGCCAAAAGTGCACCATCTGCGCTTCGCTTGAAAAATTGTCAAGCGCCATGCTCTGGTGTGACTATTTTACATTAGTGCAAGACACAGTAAACGAGCCATCTGTCATCATGCCATTCGGCATGTCCCTTGTCACAGATACTCTCGATTCGAGACAAGAACGGTTAAAACAAAACGGCTATGTCCGGACTTTCCGCAAAAACACGATCAGTCTGAACGATATCAATTGTTCGAAACTGTGGATCGGCGACTATGCGGCAGAGCACACGTTTTCTGATCTTGCAGAAAAATCCGGCGGCATCCGGCGGCTTGCCGTAATGCGTGCCGATGTCGATAATCTTGGACAAGCATTTGTTGCAGGCTTTCCGGATCGGTATACCACGATATTACGCACATCCGCTTTTTCTAGAAGCCTTTCTCTGTTTTTCAAACTGCACATCAACAAGCTTTTGCGGCATGGCGTCTATCAGCTCTACCCAGGGGCGGAAGAACGACCGAGAAATGCAATCATTGTCTATTCCGGCGGCGACGATGTCTTTCTCATCGGCGGATGGGATGATATCATTGGCTTTGCCGTCGATCTCCACCGTGCGCTGAAAAAATATGCACAGGGTACGCTGACGATCTCTGCCGGGATTGGTATTTACCCCGATAAATATCCCATTTATGCCATGGCGCGAGAAACCGGCGAACTGGAGGAATTCAGCAAACAGTTGGATGGAAAAAATGCCGTCACCCTGTTCGACACCACAAATCGTTATACATGGGATGTCCTGATCGGACGGGTGTTGGGCGAAAAGTTGGCGCTGATCCAGGCATATTTCCGAAATAATGAGGCGCATGGCAATGCGCTGCTCTACAACATGCTGGCGCTGATCCGCGGAAAACAGGATGGCGAACGGCTGAACATCGCGCGTTTTGCCTATCTGCTTGCGCGGCTGCGTCCCGACGAAAAGGCACCGGAAGAAGAAAAAGAACGCTATTGCAATTTTTCAGAAAAACTATATCGATGGATTCAAGATGACGAGTCATGCCGCGAACTGATCACGGCAATCCTGATCTATGTATATCTCTATCGACAGCCAAAGGAGGAAACTGAACATGGCAATCTACACCCCGTATCAGAAAAAGAGCCCCAGCTATCATGATACGAAAAAACTGCAAATCCCGAAATTTGACGTAAGTCAGCTGAATCAAACCAACTATGTTGACAAGGCGGAAAAGATCATCTAGGTACATAACAAAGAAGACAAAAAAGAACAGATCACCTCAAACCAGATCCGTAACCTTCTTGAGCTTGTCAACGAAATCTATGAGATTTTGCGGTTAGAACGCGCATCAATCTTAAGCGATGAGCTAGTCGGACGTATCCAGTATGTCAAAATGAGATTTGTCTATGCTGCCGGACGTGACAAAGGCGTCAAGCGGTTTATGGATCGTTCTGGACTGATTGACTGTCTGGACTCGGTTGGCAACGATGCAGAACAATTCCGATTGGTGTGCAAATATATGGAGGCACTGGTTGCCTATCACAAATATTATATCAACAAGTAATGAAGGGAGCATAGGCTTATGTATGCAAAAATATCCATCCGTGGTGAAGTCGAAACCTTAACAGGTCTGCATATCGGGACAGGCGGCGCATATGCAGCAATCGGTGCAGCTGATTCGCTTGTCATCCGGGACACGGTCGAAAATATGCCCATGATCCCGGCGAGCAGCCTCAAGGGCAAGCTGCGGACACTTCTTTCCAAAACATACAGTCCGTCCGCGAAAAGTCCGGAGGAGGACGCAGACCAGATCAAAGCCCTGTTTGGCAGTCAGGAAAAACCCGGTAGGCTGATCTTTCATGATATGTTCCTGAGCAAAGATTGTATCAAAGAATTGCATCAGATCGGCATTTACACCACAACGGAGATCAAGTTTGAAAATACCATCGGTCGGCTGACATCGATCGCAACTCCTCGTCAGATTGAGCGCGTGATCCGCGGATGCCGCTTTCAGATGCAGATTACCTGTGATGTATACGATGCGGCAGAGGCAGAAAGTGAGATCGCGCTTCTTGCAGAAGGGCTCAAGCTCTTGCAATATGACTATCTCGGCGGCAACGGCTCGAGAGGATATGGAAAGATTGCGTTTCGCAAACTCTCTGCGGATTGTCCAGTGGGAGAGATTCCGCCGGAATCACTGGAAAAATGCCGCCAGATCCTGAAAGGCGCTGAGTATGATGAAATACAAAGTATGTAAGCTCTCATTTTCGGGAAAGCTTCACCTCGGCACAGGTATGCTGGACTCTACGGCAAGTGCGTTTTATGCGGACACACTCTTCTCCGCGTTGTGCTGCGAGATTGTGCAATCCAATGATTTATCTGCGCTTACACAGCTGGTGGAGTGGTGCCGCAGCCGCAAACTGATTCTTTCAGACGCAATGCCATTTTCTGAGGATACGTTTTTTCTGCCAAAGCCGTTTCTCTCCCTGCATGGTGACAATTAAAAAGAGGGCGATTCTAAGCGAAAAAAACTATTCAAAAAACTGCGGTATATCCCAGCGGAAGAACTCGGCGCATTTTCAGCCGGCACGATGGATCCGGAGTCTGCCGCAGAAAAGCTGGCGCATATCGGCAGATCGAGTATCCGCACGCTTGCGCATGTGTCCGGCGAAGAGGACAGCGTCCCATATCAGGTGGGAAAATATCAATTTTATAAGGGATGTGGGCTTTATTTCATTGCCGCCTGTGCGGATGCGGCAGTCACCGACTTTCTCACAAAACTGATGACATCGCTGTCTTTCACCGGAATCGGCGGAAAGCGCACCGCAAGACTTGGGAAATTCACATTCTCGATCACAGACGCGGATCAGGGACTGACAAATGCACTGGAACAGGGCGCAAAGGCGGCACAGAAAATGACGCTTTCTGTTTCGCTTCCTAAAGATCATGAGATGAAATCTGCCATAGGCGGCGCGTCCTATAGCCTGATCAGACGAAGCGGATTTGTGGCGTCCTATACATATGCAAAAACATACCGGAAGAAAAATGACCTCTATGTGTTCCAGGCCGGATCGTGCTTTGAGAGTGCCTTCTGCGGCGATGTCTATGATGTCTCCAGCGGCGGCGCACACCCGATATACCGGTATGCAATTCCGATGTTTATCGCAGTGAGGTGAAACACGATGATGCAATATTACAAGCTGACACTAACGACGCTTTCGCCGGTTCATATCGGCTCGGGAGATACCTATACCAGACTTGACTATGCGTATGATTCTGAGCATGAGAAAGTCTATATCATGGATCCGTATAAGCTTTTTTGCGGGCTGCAAAAGCATAAGTGTCTTGAGCGACTGCAAAAATCCCTTGATAAAGATACTGATATTACCATGACAAAATATCTGAAGGACTGTGGCATCTCTCCTTTGGAATATCGTGACTGGGCGGCTTATTCCTATGATATTTCCAACATCGACATGAATTCAAAAAGGATTACACCAAAAAATCAAATATGAATATTGCGTCGTTCGTAAAAGATGCCTATGGTCTCCCCTATCTCCCCGGCAGCAGCCTGAAGGGCGCAATCCGCACCGCCTTTGCCTATGGAGAGATTTGCAAAGACGTGAACAAATGGAACAATATCCGCAGCATGATCAAAAGCGAAGTGCCAGAGAGGCCCAAAGATAAAAGCTATCTGCGAAAACCGGAAAGCAAGATCCAAAACAGACTGTTCTATACGCTCCAACGGGACGTCGATAACAAAAAATGCCGTCAACGACTTTTTTTCCGGCATACGAATCGGCGACAGCAAACCCCTTTTTCTGGAAAAAATTACACTGTGTCAGAAAATAGATGTACACTGGAACGGAAGCAAAAACAAGATCAATGTCCTGCGCGAAGCGCTAAAACCCGCTACAATTGCCGAATTCGATCTCGAAATCGATACGGACTGCGTCAAAACGCCTGTCAATGAGATTCTGGCGGATATCAATGAGATGTACGACGATTATACCGAAGCATTCAAGATTGAATTTGAGGAAAAAATCAAAAATTATGACGCCATAGACGAACAAAATCTGGCGGAAAATGAGGCGCTGATCTATCTCGGCGGCGGCGTCGGGTTCCCGACAAAATCCCTTGTCTATGCGTTATACGAACATTATGACGACGGCGCATTGTGTACTGCAGAGATTCTGGAACATTGCTTCCCGAAAAAAGGACATAAAGCCTTTACGCAAAAAACGCTTATTTCGCCGAAAGTATTCAAGTGCACGGAATATCAGGGAAAGTGCTATGAAATGGGGCTTTGTAAAATAAAACTTGAGGAGAAAAAAATATGAGTGAACAAAAACAAAAGATTTTGTTTTCACCAGTCGGCAAAACCGATCCCATCTCGAACCACTTAGATGGCGCACTGCTGCATATCTGCCGCCATTATAAGCCGGATATTGTGTATATGTATATGTCGAAAGAGACCACCGACTTTGATCACAAAGATGGACGCTATTCGAAGGCGCTGGAATTGCTGCAGGAGAAAACCGGCCACCACTTTGAAGTGAGAAAAATCGAGCGCAAGGATCTCGTAAAAGTACATATCTTTGACTATTTTATGGAAGAATTCCGCAAGCAAGCTGCTTGAGGAGATCCGCAGTGAATTTTCAGACGGCGAAATCTTTTTGAATGTCTCTTCCGGCACGCCGGCAATGAAAAGCGCACTGCAAAATTTGTCTGTCATCCTGCCAATCCATATGACACCGCTCCAGGTGTCCAGCGAAGGCAGAAGCAATGGCAACAATGGAGAAGCATACGATGTCCTTACAGAATGGGAAAACAATGCGGACAATGCACCCGGCGCAGCAAAACGCGTGGAGGAATCGTCTAACAAAAACCTGCTGTTTGAATTCAACCGCAGGATCATGGAAAAGCTGATCGATCGATACGACTACAAAGCAGTCCAGACGATGGTGAACGAAATGCGCGAACTGGTGCCGTCTCAGTTTCAAGCACTTCTAAAGGCGGCAATCGACCGCCATGACCTGAAGTGTAGCGAAGCACGCAGCGCGTTCACAAGGCTTGGGTATCCTAACATGATGCAGCCAAAATATACCCGCGAATGCGAATATCTGCTGCTGCTTCAGATCCAGGTGCAGACAAAGGCGTATTCCGACTTCCTGCGCTCCATGACGCCATTTATTCTGGCGATATTCCAAAGCGCGCTGGACAAGGTGTGCGGCTATTCTATCCATGACTATATCAAGAATGATAAGTGGGATAAATCGAAGCTCACCGGCTCTGCGCTGGATGGCAAGTTTGAACAGCAACCTATATATAAAAAGTATCACACGCTTCCTCCAAAACCGCTTAGAGGACAAAATCCAAAAGGCTTTGTGCTGTCGTGGCACCTTGTCAACTTATTTGAGAATTTAACCGATCCCAAAAACAAATTGGATTACGAATTATTTGTCAAAGCCGCCATTGAGATTCGAGAGTTTGAAGAAAAAGAGCGTAATTTTGCGGCGCATACCATGAAAAGCTTTACAGCATCCGATGTCAAAGAAAAAACCGGAATGACCCCGGAAATGATGTTCGAGAAGATCGTGACTTTTGTCAATCGGTATACACTATTCCCGACGGATAAAACGATGCTGAATTCTTACGTCAAGAAGAACCAAGCACTCCGATCACTTTTGACGCTGTAAACCGCCGCGCAGACTATACGATAGCATGCGGCAAGCGCTTTTGCTTTTCCGAAGATGAAAGAACATTGGGTGGAAAGCAAAAGCGCCTTTTTTTATCATTCGAGCACCAATGATTTTTTGCACACTTTTTCGTTTTCTTTTGCCAATTGGTTCTGGTATAATAACTATTGTAAGGGGCGCACCGAACGGTGCACCACAAGCAGCCCGAATTCATGCGGAGGTGTTTTTATGGTACTGATCGATTTGTCTCCCCAGTCTGTCATCCGCCGTTACACCCGGTACTCCAACCGCTGAGCGTTCTGCTCTCTCGGTTGCCGCTTTCTGAATGGAGGTGCATGTCATGACGTCTATCTCTGCCGTACTGCGCGTTGTCAGTATTCTACTGCGCACCATTTCCCGCCTTTGATCCGTGTTCTCTGTTGTCCCAAGGAGGTGATGACCCATGCAATTGCATCGAATTCCTTGCCATTCGCGTCCCCTGAAAACGCGTTTTGAAACAATGCGCGCAAAATGGGTTGACATCTATCGCCATTTTTGTTATACTGTATTTATCGGAACGCCTGACATGTACAAAGTGAATGTGGGCATCCGGCAAAACCACAAGATGTTGTGGTCAATTCGCGTCTTCTGTACTACATCTTGGTGTTTTACCCCTATGGGGACGGACGCATTTTGTTCATGATTTCGGCTCTCTCTGCCGGGCGGCTGATGGTTGGCTTTTTGCCATTGTGTTTCGACGCAATTGGCTTCGGGAGCTGCCTCTTCTATGCCTGTTTTTGGAGCGCATTCCCTAAATTTACTAATTATGGGTATATTATGGCATAAAAACGGGACTGTTGCACTGAGATGTGTGCAACAGTCCCGTTTCCTATTTCACATAGTTTGTGGCTTTCGATTTGTTATGCCTTTGCCGCCTGTGCATCGCGCTCTGCGCGTTTGAGCCAGACGTGCGCCAGATCCACCGCTTCATACAAATTCGGACGATCCGATGTCTTGACAATTGCCTTAACCGGATCCTTTTCTCTTGTCGCCATCTGATATACCTTTAGCTTATCGGCAAGTTTCATTCCGTCTTTCGACTGTGTCTGATGTTTAATCTCAATCATGATCACATATGGATCTGACATATAGCCATAATAGATCTGATTCCCGCTGCGCACCAGCGGATAACCACGATACATAAAAAATTCCTGACTCATGTTTTGGTTCCTCCTTTCGAAGCTTACACATTGTGGATAAACAGTCCATTCGGATCACTTAACTCCAGTTTGTAGCGAATTCCTCATCCGTGTCATAGATCGCCATATTGTTTTTCAGCACATCAAGGAAAGATCGGCGACAGGTATACGCCGCCTTCCCATCCACTGTGATCAAACACGTGAAATCATCAAGCGCATAGAACTGGAACTCGCGCGCATAGCTGCCGTTTTGCGTTTCAATCCGGATATCGGCAAGCGACTCGCCAGTCGGCTCGGACGTAAAGTCAATCGTCTCTGCGGTGATATTGAGCAGGAACGAATAAAACGTCCGATAGCGTTCGGCGTCGGTCGGTTCGCCATTGAGCGTTACCTGTGCATCATCTGCGCTTTCCCCAGTCACCTTGAACGCAAATGCGTCGCCGCCGGGCATGCTGACATCGAGCGTCCCAATGTCCCAAACATATGTTGCCAACACCAGCTTAGAGGCAACATCCGTCGGCTCTACCGTTGCCCAGACCATGTTCTCCTCTGTCACGCTGTAAATTGCATTGACGCCTTCCAAATAAGCGTAATAGTAGATGCCTGTTGTACTGGTTTCTTCATCTGTCTGTGTATAGCTTTCGCTGAAATGCAGCACATACTGGTTCCCGTCATCACAGTCCATGATTGCCGTGCCGAATGGGTCAGTCAGACCGTATTCCTCCAGATCCGCTTCGGTCGGCATAGGAACTACGACAGAATCTGCTGTCAGTCCGAACATGCCGGTGACAACCGGTGTCGAACGATCTACGCTCAGATAGGTTGGCACTGGCGAAACCATGATATGCGATGCAACTGTACCGCCAGTTGCATCTTCGTCGTCTGCCGTCGTATCATAGTCAAGTTCAAAGACATAGTCCATGTCTTTTCGTTCAATTTTCAGATAATTTACGATCGGATATTCATCCTCTGCCGGTGCTTCTAAAATGGTCTTGCTCAAAAAGTCAATTGCCGCATTCTGGAAGTTGGATACCAGCGATGTTCGGATCGTATACACCGTATCCTCCTCTGCCGGTGCAAAATAGGTCAGGCTCGAATCCGATGCCGTGTTGCCGATTCGGAATGCATAGCTTGAGCCGTCATCAAAGTGAAGCGTGGCCAATGCTGCTGTATCTTCGTCGAGTCCAAACTTTTCAAGATCGGTACAGTCTTCCTCCACCACAGCAGATGCCGCCATGGTTGCGGTGTTATTGGAGAGCGTCCATAGCTTTGAGGTATCGGTCGGCACATCTTCCCATCCGGAGATAGCATAAACGGCATTATTCTCATCATCGCCCTCCTGCACTCGAACCACCTCATAGCTGCCCGATGCATTCTGAATATCGATCGATGAAACCGCATTCGGCTCTTGCGATGTCAGTGGGATCTCTGCCGCGCTGGTTTCCTCGACGGAAGAAGAACCATTTCCCGAGGAATCATCTGATGGATCTGTAGACAGCAACAACAGCGCCGCACCGCCCAGTGCCGCAACGAGCACCAGACCGCCGATAATCCCCAGCGTTCTTTTACGCATACAACAACTCCATCCTTTCCCGAATCAACGATAACGTCTGCGTACAGCAACCACAACGCCGATTACGACTACCACAAGCGGAATGATAATCACAACGATCGTGCGGATCGCCTTCAGCTGGGTGTCCGAAGTCGAAATCGAGTTCTGGCTGAGATCCTTTGTCGCAATGACAATGCTGTCCTCCTTGCCGCAGACAGAATTTAACAGACCGATGAAATACTCGGCGTTATTATACGAACTATCCTGAATCAGCAAATAATCAAGCATCGACATCGACCCTAACACGATCACATCGCTTTCGATGAATTCACTACCGGTGGACTGCTGGTCGCGGCAGAGCACCATAACTGCATTCGAGCCGCGTTCTGCAGACGATGCGTCAAATGTTGTAGTGGTTGCCGCCTCAGTTGCTGCTTCCATTGTTGCCTGTGTCGAATCGATAGTTGCATCTGTGTCCGCATCTGGTATTGCAGCTTCGTCGTCTGCATTCTCTCTTGCCTCCATATACGGGAAGAGATAGGATGTTTCCGAAGTTGTCAGCAGATTTGTCACTGTTCTACCATTATTTGAGGTTAGTTCTGTGATTGGACGCGCGAGTGGTGCCACGATTGGCAGGCTTGCATTCGCCAGATTGCCATTATAATCTGCTTCTGTTGTCACGCTGGTGACCGGTGCATTGACATTCCCTGCCACGACGCGCACTGTCTGGGTGTTGCTGCCTTCATCGAAGACACTGCTTGCATCCACCTGTACATTCCACTCTTTCAGGAACGAATCAAGGTTCGGTGTTGAACTCTGGGTATAGTCTGCGATATAGATCAGCTGTTTCCCGAGATCCCCGTCATTGTAGAGGAAGTCCGTCAACTTCTTCACCGAGTCGGTTGTGAGGTCATTTGCCGGTGCCGGCAGCAACAGAATATCATATTCCGCCGGATCGAGCGTATCATTGATCAGATCAAGCGTTGTGACATCATAGCCGTTATCATCCAACAGCGTCTGCACTCCGGTAATTGCATAGTAGTTTGCGTTGGTCGCGCTAAAGATATAGTCACCATTGGATGTCATAATCAGTCCCACCGACTTCGGATTTGAGTCGGTGACGTTCATGATCGCCGTTGTCAGCACTTGTTCTCCCTTAAAGGCAGTGATGATATCTGCATAATCCACATAGCCATAATAATAATATTGATACATATCCTGATCAATCTCAAATAGATCGCTGATCGGATAGACCTTTATGCGGTTGCCACTGCGGACGATAATCTCATTTGAGCTGATATCCCCGCTGTAGAGTTCCTGATACTTCGCAAGGATATCCGGATCCTTTGTGGTATCAAAATAGGTAACGGAGATATGATCCGAATATCCCTGATAACGTTCAAGCGTCTCTGTGATCATCCGGTTATAGGTATCACCGTCGAAATTGCTCTCCTCCGCAGAGATGGCGATTTCGACATCCTGATCGAGGTTTTTGATATAGTCTAACGTTTCGTCGCTGATTTCATAAACATTCGATGTAGTTAAGTCGAGGACAAAATCCGGAAAGCGATTTCCGATCTGCTCGACCACAACATTGATCAATACAACCACTGCCACAAAAATCACTGTCACTGCCGTTGCAAGGCCGCCGTATTTGAGCTTCTTGCGGCGTTTGAGCCGGTTCTGTCGCTTCTCCTCCGACTCTGTGGCAACTGTTTTCTGGTGTTTGCTTTCGTTTTCCTGCATGGTCTGTATTCCTCCTCTCTCAGCTCCAGCGCCGTTTCTCAAAGACACGCACGGTGAAGAAGTTGAAAATCACCGCCGTGCTGATGTAAAACAGCACACTCGCCGGATCAAACAGACCCGCCGTAAAGTCATAATATCTGGTATAGAA
This sequence comes from uncultured Ruminococcus sp., assembly GCA_949291125.1. Lineage (GTDB taxonomy): Bacteria > Bacillota > Clostridia > Oscillospirales > Ruminococcaceae > Ruminococcus_C. The sequence continues at coordinate 23,950 of CASEUJ010000012.1, read as the reverse complement.
TGAGAGCGCGCGCAGCACAGTCGGCAAAATCGGCCAGTTCTCAGTATACTGCGCGAACACATCCAGCATATAAAGAACCAAAAGCGCAATAATACCGAGTACGGCGGCAACCACTTGATTTTCTGTCAGAGAAGAAATGAACAGTGTCACCGCAATAAATGCCGCGCCAAGCAAAAACAGCGCTAAGATATTGGCAATCACAATGCCCCACGTCACAACGCCCAGAAAACTCAGAATCAGTGCATAGACAAACAGGATCGCAATGCCGATGGTATACATTGTCAGTGCTGCAAAATACTTGCCCAGCACAATCCCGCCGATGGAGACTGGTGCCGTTAAAAGCCCCTGTTCCGTCTTCTGCTTTTTCTCTTCGCTAAACAGACGCATCGTCAGGATCGGGATCAGGATTACCACGATCAGAAACAAACTTGTAAATACGCCGGACATGTCCGTTGTCGCCGAATAGAGCGACGACGCATAGAAGAAATAACCCGCAGCCAGATAAAAGACTGCCAAAAAGACATATGCAATGCTGGAGGTGAAAAATGCCCCCATTTCACGCCGATAAATCGCACCCATTACGCCTTGCCTCCTTTTTCTGGTTCTGCATCTGTCTGCGTTTCAGCCGGCGCAGCAGATTCCTGTCCACCTGCGGCACTTGGCTTTGACTCTGACTGAACCGATGATTCAGGCTGTGCCGCCGTTTTCTTTGCCGAAGAGAGCTTGACGCCCTCGCCCATGGTAATCTTGAGGAAGATGTCCTCCAGTGTCATTTCGCCGAGATCCATCTTATAGATTGCCCAGCCGTGCGCCTGCACCATTTCGTTGAGCGCCGGACGCGCGTCAAAATCCGGGGCAGTCTCAATCTCATATTCAAACACACCTGGCTCGCGCTCCATATCGGCCTGTACACTATGTACACCGTTTTTTGCACCAACAGTATTGCCAATCGCACGGATCGCCTGTAGCACTTCTGTCCGCGGTCCTTTGATGCGTACTGTGAGTTTGTTCGTACCAGAAACCGATTTCGACAGGTTGTCAGTCGTGTCATTTGCGGCGATTTGTCCGCGATTGATGATGATAACCCGATCGCAGACCGCCTGTACTTCTGACAGGATATGGGACGACAAGATGACTGTATGGCGCTTGCCGAGTTTCTTTACCAATGTACGAATTTCAATGATCTGTTTCGGGTCAAGACCGACCGTCGGTTCGTCGAGGATCAATATCGGCGGATTGCCGATCAGTGCCTGTGCGAGCCCCACACGCTGGCGATAGCCCTTGGACAGATGCTTGATCACACGACCGGAAACATCGCTGATCTTACAGAGATTGCAGACATCCTTCAAATGCGATTTACGCGGCAACTTACACTTTTTCAGGTCATAGACAAAATTGAGATAGCCCATGACCGTCATATCGAGATAAAGCGGCGGCAGTTCCGGCAGATAGCCGATCTGTGCCTTTGCTTTAATCGGATCTTCGAGAATATCGATTCCGTTGATCAGTGCCTGTCCAGAAGAGGAACTAATATAGCCGGTCAGCATGTTCATCGTCGTGGACTTGCCAGCACCGTTCGGTCCGAGCAAGCCTAAGATTTCGCCGTCTTCTACGGTAAAACTGATATCCTTGACGGCAGCCTTATCCCCATAGAATTTGGTCAGGTGTTTGACTTCAATCATCCTTGTGATTGCCTCCTTTTGCTTGTGCATCCATGGCGCACATCAATACGTGACTTATTTTAGCAATGTATTGTGATAGCTGCGTGATAATCCCACGAAAGATATCACGCCGCTATATCATTCCAACAGCCGTTGTCATTACGCGGCACAATATGCCGTCAGGTCATCGATCGCCTTTCTGATACGGCACAGGGTGTCATCCTTGCCGAGGATCGCACAAAGCTCTACGCCGCCGCCCGGTGTAAACTGTTTGCCAGAAACTGCCGTGCGGATCGGCCACAGCATCCAACCGTTTTTCACACCAAGGTCTGCGATCTTTGCAAAGAGTGCCGCATGAATCTGCTCTGCATTCCAATCCGAAACGCCTTCCAGAACCGGCAGTGCCGCTTTGAGTGCTTCGAGTGCCGTTTCCGGCGTTGTCTTCATCTTCTTATGACGATACATTTCCATATCATATTCCGGCATGGCATCAATAAAGTCCACCTGTTCCGGAATATCCGAGAACACTTCGGTGCGATTTTGAAGCGTGGAACAGAGCAGTTCAAGATCAATATCCGTCCGCTTTACTGTCTGGCGGATATAGGGCGTCGCCATCTCTAAAAACTCCTCCGGGGACAGCTTGTGGACATATGCCGCATTGATCGCCCGGAGCTTCTGTCCATCGAAAATTGCCGGCGACTTGCTCATGCCGCTGATCGAAAACGCATCCTTCAGCTCATCGAGTGTAAAGATTTCCTGTTCACCGGTCGGTGCCCAGCCGAGCAGTGCGATAAAATTGATAACCGCCTGCGGCAGATAGCCCTTTGCCATCAGATCCTGGAACGACGCGTCGCCATTTCGCTTAGAAAGCTTGTGCGTCTGGTCTTTCATAACCGGTGCGCAGTGGACATAGATCGGCACATCCCAGCCAAATGCCTCATACAGCAGATTATACTTCGGCGTGGACGACAAATACTCGTTGCCGCGTACCACATGGGTAATCCCCATCAGGTGATCATCCACTACGTTTGCAAAGTTATAGGTCGGCATACCGTCGGTCTTGATGAGAATCTGGTCGTCGAGCGTACTGTTATCCACCGTGATATCACCATAAATCTCATCGTGGAAGGTCGTTGTGCCCTCGAGCGGCATTTTCTGACGAATCACATAGGGCACGCCAGCATCGAGCTTTGCCTGTACTTCTTCCGGAGAGAGATTGCGGCAATGGCGGTCATACATCGGTGCAATACGAGATGCCTCCTGGATCTTGCGCACTTCGTCCAGACGCTCTTTATCGCAAAAGCAGTAATAGGCGTGACCGCTCTTCACCAGCTGTTCTGCATACGACTTGAACATACCCATGCGTTCAGACTGAATATAAGGTCCCACCGGACCACCGATATCGGGGCCTTCGTCCCACTGGAGTCCTGCCACACGCAATGTATCATAAATCACATCGACTGCGCCTTCCACATAGCGTTCTTGATCGGTGTCCTCAATGCGCAAGATAAAATCGCCATTGTATTTCTTAGCAATCAGATAGGTGTAGAGTGCCGTGCGCAGGTTTCCGATGTGCATATAGCCCGTCGGGCTTGGCGCAAACCGGGTTCTTACTCGTTTTTCCATATTGATGTTCCTCTTTTCTCTGATGATAATTCATCCATTCAATCTATTAAAAAAGGATGCCGTCCATTACGGCAGTGCCTTTTCCTATGCCAATTGGTGCGTGCGATGCGCCGCAAGCCACGCCAGACAGTCTTGTTGATCGCGTGCGATCTGGCGATAAAGCGCCGTTTCATCCGAAAACTTCTGCTCGGCACGTAGAAAGTGGAGCAATTCTACTGTACAAGGCTGGTTATAGAGATCGCCGGAAAAATCCAGCAAAAATGTTTCTGCCGCCGGCGGCTGAGTCTGACTAACAGTAGGCTTAACGCCGATGTCCGTCACAGAATCAAACGTCCCCTGCTTTGTATGTGTGCGTGAAACATACACGCCATACGCTGGCACAAGCTGCCCCGACGCAAAGGGAATGTTGATAGTGGGCACGGCGTGTTTTCTGCCACGTGCCGCACCGTGGATCACGTTGCCGCAGATCTGATACGGCGCCCCCAGAAGTGCCGCAGCGTGTTCCGCCATACCGGTTTTGACAGCACGGCGAATACGTGTAGAAGAGATCACTTCTCCGCCATAACAAACCGGCGAGATCCGATGCACCCGAAAGCCCATTTGTATCCCAAACGCCTCTAATGCTTCTACATTCCATGCGGCTCCTGCGCCAAAGCGGAAATCCGCACCGCAAAATACATCTTTGGCGTGAAACCGGTCAATCAGAACGCTCTGGCAAAACTGCTCGCCGTCTAATGCACAGATCTCACCGAACGCCGGCGCATAGACTGCTGTAATGCCACATTGTTCCATCAACGCAAACTTCTGCACATCTGTATAGAGATATTCTAACGTATAGCCGCGCTTTTGCGGCACAGAATCTGCTGCAAAGGTAAACGCACATGCTGTATATCCATGTGCGTTGGCACATGCTGCCGCTGCATTCAATACAGCACGGTGTCCTAAATGCACCCCATCGAACAGTCCGAGCGCCACCGCACCCGATGCAGATACTGCGCTGTCCATCCCCAGCAGATTCATGCTGTCGTCCCCGCCTTTCTATCTGAGATTATCTAAAATTCTTGCCAACCCGCAACTGTCCCTCTGCCCGGTCGGCGTGAGCGATCCCGAAAAATGTGCCGTCTGCACCATAGATACGATAGGTGTCCGCATCCGGCAAAATCCCGCCAACTCGCTCCAGCAAAAGCTTTACGCCATTCTGGTATAAGGTGGACTGCTTTTGTGACAGCGTCAATTTTGGCAGTGCCGCAAACAGCCGATCGGTCGGGATCAGATTTGATTGAAGGGTACCGGACTCCACCATTTGCCCCACTTCCTCAAAGGTATGACACTGTTCCAGTGTAAAGCCATTCGCCATTGTGCGGCACAGAGACGTCATAACAGCACCGCCGCCGAGCGCTTTTCCGATATCCACTAAAAGGGTGCGGATATAGGTACCCTTGCCGCAGGCAACGGCGAGGGTTGCTGTCTGCTGCACCTCGTCCCATGCTTCAATCGTAATCGCACGGATCTCCACCCGACGCGATGGACGATCGATCACAACACCTTTGCGTGCAAGTTCATAGAGCCGCTTGCCGTCCACCGAAACTGCAGAATACATCGGCGGCACCTGTTCGATCTCCCCTAAAAACTGGGGCAAAATCGCCTCCAATGCATCTCTTGTCACATGCATCTGGGGATAGTATGCGATGGGAGTGCCCCAGATATCTTCCGTGTCAGTTTCCATGCCGAATCTTACGCCAGCACGATATGCCTTATTTTGTTCCGGCAGGATATCACAGGCTCTGGTGGCACGTCCCACCAGAACCGGCAAAACACCCGTCGCCATCGGGTCAAGCGTACCGGTGTGTCCCAAGCGGCGAATCTTTAAGATCCCACGCAGCTTTCCGATCACATCGAAAGACGTAAACTCCTGCGGTTTATGGATACAGAGCACGCCCTGTAGTTCCTGCTGGATCATGGCATACCTCCCAGTGCCTTGCCCACTGCATCCAGTAACGTCTGGCGGACTTCATCTACGGTACCGGACATACTACAGCCCGAGGCCTTGACATGGCCGCCACCGCCCAAAGATTGACAAATCTTTGAGACATCGACATAGTCTGCCGAGCGCATGGAGATACGAAACTCACCCGGCGTCTTTTCCTTCATGGTAATGCCAATCTCGGCGCCTTCTACCTGTAACGGGAAACCGGCAATACCATCGAGTTCTGCTTCATCCACATGAAACTGCTGTAAAAATGCCTGTGTCACGCAAATCAGGATGCACTTGCCGTCAAAATGGCGTTCCATCCGGTCGATAAGCAACTGTTCCAGTTGCATGCGTCCGAAGCTTTTCACTGCAAACATCTGCCGATTGATCCAGGCATAGCGCACATCCGGGCAAGCGTCCATCAGCGCAGCCACAGCCCGGTGGGTTTCGCTGCGGGTGTTGTCATACTGGAAACAACCCGTATCCGTAGCCATACCTGTATAAAGGCAGGTTGCCATGTGATCAGTTATCGTCACCGGCAGCAACTTTGTCAACTCATAGAGAATCTCACAAGTGGCAGACGCCGCACTGTCCAGAAATCGACGCTTGGCGTAGTCCACATTGGAACGATGATGATCGATACACAGATCCACCGATGTGCCGTACTGGTCAGACAGGCTACCCAACAGCTTCGGGTCGGCCACATCCACTGCCAGAATGCACTTCGGTGTCAAGGTTTCCTGGGGGGCATCTGGCAGCAGAAAGCCATAGCGATCCGGGATCGGGTCACTGCATTGGACGGCAGCACGCTTTCCCATCTGGTGGAGCATTTCTGCCAGTGCAAAGCCGGCACCCACACAGTCCCCGTCCGGGCTCTGGTGAATGAGAATACAGGCATCTTCGCACTGCTCCAGCCATCGTGCGGTTTCTTCGAGTGTCAGCTGTTGCATAGGTCAGTCCTCCTTCGAGTCCGGATCAGTTTCATTCGGCAATTGCACTGCCGGCTGGATCTGCCGAAGCTTGCGGTTGATTTCGGCGCTGTGTGCAATCGAGTCGTCCGCCACAAAGTGCAGCGCCGGGCACTTGCGGATTTTCAGGCGGTGAAACAGCTCGCGGCGGATAAAGCCACATGCGCTGTCGAGTCCTTTGCAGGACTCCTTTGCCCGATCTCTGCCGGAAAGACTCGAAACATAGATCTTACAATTCGAGAGATCCCGGGAGAGCTCCGCACGCACCACCGTCAGCATCGGGTCAATCCGCGGATCTTTCAGTTCCCGCAGGATCGCCGTCATTTCACGGAGAATATCTTCTTCGGTTCGGTTTGTCTTAAAATTTGCCATGCTGATAAATCGCCTTCTTTCGTTGGGTGGTTACGGGGTGAACGCATTATGCGAAAGGATCGGTTTCTTCCAGCGCCTGTACAGACTCTACTGCAGCATCGGATTTAACATACATGGGAAAATAGACTTCTTCTTCACTGAAATCCAGGTAGAACAGGGCAACAGACTCGTCTGTATAACTACTGTCATCCGGCGGAAATACAACAAGCAAATGATCGTCAATCAGTGTCCATTCTCCGCTAAGACGATCGCTCACCCATGTATGGTTGCCTTGAAACGTATAAGTTTCGGAACCCTCAAAATCGAATAGCGTCCGGTCGCATACCAGTACAAACGACTCTTTTGCTTTTTTCACATCCAGCGTATAACCCACTTCCTCTGCAATCAGGTAATTACCTTTATGATATATTGGACCATATGAACCTGTATTGACCCCGAGCATTTTAGGCGACCATCCCTTGTTAAAATCTTCTAATCGTGAGCATCTATAAAGTCCATTGAGAACAATATAGTTTTCATCTGCTAATGTATTTGCAGGTTCTCGTGAGTAAATATTCCCTTCATTCGTTGACTCATTTAAAATTTCCCATATTGCATAGTCTCTTCTTCCAGATAAATCGTCTTCATCTGTATCTGCCCGAACAGCAATACTTGTATCACGCCACTCTTCATATTTTACAAGCAACTGACCACCTTTTTCGTAAGAATACGTACCTGTCAAGCATCTCTTATTTTCAATAATGTTGCATTCATAATTCACAAATATCCCATCATGGAGATAAATAGAATTCCAATAAAAAGGAGCCTCCTCGACATCAAGCTCATTCAGCTGCTTTTCTATGCATGCATCCACATCCTCGTAGAATTCATCCTGATAAAACATTGCATTCCAGATATAGACGTATGCTCCTTCCCCTCTTGATCTGGAACCCTTCTCCACTTCCTCTCTGCCACACCCGCTCATGCCCATCAGGCACGACAACGCAAGAGCGCATGCCGTAAATCGTTTTTTCATTTGTGCCATCCTCCCTATAATTCCAATTAATCCCGATACTCTTCCATAATGAATGCTTCAAAGATGTCCCCTTCCTTAAAGTCACGGAACTTCTCGAGTGTGATACCGCATTCATAGCCCTCGCTGACTTCCTTGACATCGTCCTTATAGCGTTTCAGGCTCGACATTTTATCCTCAGCAATGACAATGCCATCGCGTACCACGCGAATCTCGCACTGTCTTGTCACTTTGCCGTTTAAGACATAGGCGCCGGCAACTGCACCCACGTTGGAAATCTTGTAGACCTGACGTACTTCGACACGCCCCATGACAACCTCACGGTACTTCGGCGCCAGCATGCCCTTCATCGCCGTTTCGATCTCTTCAATCGCATCATAAATAACACGATACGTGCGCATTTCAACCTTATCCCGGGCTGCAATCTCTTCTGCTGTCTGATCCGGACGCACATTAAAGCCGATGATGATTGCATTGGATGCGCTTGCCAACATGACGTCGCTCTCCTTGATGCCACCGACGCCTCCGTGGATCACGCGGACACGAACCTCGTTGTTCGAGAGCTTTTCGAGCGACTGAGTTACGGCCTCAACAGAACCCTGTACGTCTGCCTTGACGATCAGCGACAGTTCCTTCATCTCGCCCTGTTCGATCTGGCTGAAGAGGTTATCGAGCGTCACCTTCTGGTATGCGTTAAACTTCGCCTGTTTTGCCTCGTGCTTACGCTGTTCCACAAGTTCTCTTGCCAGACGCTCGTCTTCTACAGCATTGAATACATCGCCTGCCTCTGGCACTTCTGCCAGACCGGTGATCTCAACCGGCACAGAAGGTCCTGCCGTCTTGACCGGCTGTCCCTTGTCATTGGTCATCACGCGCACGCGTCCCACAGCCGTGCCGGCAATGATCACATCCCCGGTATGAAGCGTACCATTCTGTACCAGCAATGTTGCAATCGGACCACGACCCTTATCGAGACGTGCCTCCACAACTGTACCCTTGGCGCGACGATCCGGATTTGCCTTGAGTTCGCTGGTCTCTGCGACAAGCAGTATATTTTCCAACAGCTCATCGATCCCCTCACCGGTCTTTGCCGAAACCGGAACACAAATGACATCACCGCCCCATTCTTCGCAGACCATGCCATACTTGGTGAGTTCTTCCTTGACACGATCCGGGTTTGCGCCTTCCTTATCCATCTTATTGATCGCAACAATCACAGATACGCCGGCCGCCTTGGCATGATTGATCGATTCTACCGTCTGTGGCATGATACCATCATCCGCCGCAACCACTAGGATAGCAATATCTGTAATATTCGCACCGCGCGCACGCATCGCTGTAAATGCCTCATGCCCCGGAGTATCAAGGAAAGTAATGTCCTTACCGTCATACTGTACCTGGTATGCACCGATGTGTTGAGTGATACCTCCGGCTTCAACTTCAGTGACGTGGGCATTGCGAATTCGGTCAAGGATTGAGGTCTTACCATGGTCAACGTGACCCATAACCACAACAACCGGGCAGCGCTCTACAGTATCTTCGGCGCCGTCGTCTTCTTCAATCAGACGCTCTTCAATCGTTACGATCACTTCGTGTTCGACCTTTGCACCTAATTCTTCTGCCACCAGAGAGGCGGTATCGAAATCGATTTCTTCATTAATCGTCGCCATCACGCCCAGCATCATCAGCTTTTTGATAACTTCGGTCGCCGTCACCTTCAGACGTGTTGCGAGTTCACCAACAGTAATGCTGTCCGGAATGCGTACGCGGAGCTGCTGTTTTCTGGCACGCTCGAGTTCCAACCGGCGCAGTTTATCCTGTTCAGTTTCGCGCTTATTGGAATATTTCTGCTTACTGCGCTGTGCGGACTTCTGGTTGATCTTCTGTTTCTTGGTAGAATAATTGTCCTTACTGTACTTTCCTGCCGGCGCGATCTGTTCATAGCGCTGGTTATACTTATCCAGATCGACATAGGAACCTCTGGTGTCAACCGTGCGGCGCTTTTCCGTCACTATGCTTCCAGCCGATGCCATTTCGACTTCCACATGAAGCCGTTCTCCGTGTTCCTGCTTTTTTGCCGCTTGTTTCTGCGGACGTGTTTTGCGCGGCTGTTCTGATTTTTTCTGTGGCTGCTGCGGGCGCTTTGCCGGTTCCTGCTTTGCGGGCTCCGGCTTTGCGTCAACAGGCTCTGCCTTTTTCGCCGACTGTTTCTTTTCCGGGCGCGGCTTTTGCTCCGCCGGCTTTTTCTCCGGTTTCTGCTTGTTATTTCCGCGTTTTTTCTCCGACGCATTCTGTGCACTTTTTTTCGCAGGCTGTTTTTTCTCCGAACGCGGCTGATCCTTGGTTGCAAAATATGCGTCGAAATTTTCCACCTGCGACTTTTGCGAATAATACTCCAGCGCAAGGTTGATCTCTTCGGTAGTCAGACCCGTGACGCCCTTTTTCTTCACGCCGTTTGCGTCCTGTTTTTCATAAAACGCGATCAATTCTTGTGTGGGGATGTGCAGATCCTTTGCAACATCACTCAGCTTTAATTTCTTCGTCATAGGCGAAAGTCCTCCTTACTATGGCTTCTGGCTTTTTGTTTCAAAGCCTTCTGTGTGTACACGGCGAAAGTTTTCTTTCGTCATCTGGCAATCCATGCATCTGACCACCAGATACATGCGATCTATTCCCGCAGCGCTCAGCGCTGATCTGAAATTAATTTGTGTGCCGTTTCTTCCGATGTTTTAACAAGCGTTTCGATCCGCCGAAAAAAGCCATCATCACAAACAGCAAGCACTCCCGCGGCTCTGCCGATATACTGTCCCATTTCGAGCTTGGTAAACGGTACTTCGGTACAACCGATTCCGGCATGTGCGGCGAAATAAGCCGCCTCTTTTTTGGAACGCGGCGATGCATCTGTACAGACGATCAGTCCCGATGCTCTGCCACCCTCGATAGCACTTTTGGCCGGCTCTAATCCCATCGCAAGCTTTCCAGCTTTACGACAAATGGTCAGAAGACCCTGCAAGTTCTGTTTGGAGCGCATGTTCCATCTCCTCATAGATCGATTCCGAAACGCGGCATCCAAATGAACGCTCGATTCGGTGTCCTTTTTTGGCAATGGCAAAACAGTCTGTATTCTTGCATAGATATGCACCGCGTCCAGCTTTCTTGCCGGTAAAGTCTAAAAAGATCTTGCCCTGTGCATCCTTCAGAACCCGAATCAGATCTTTTTTCGGCTTCATCTCACCGCATCCGATACAGAGCCGCATAGGTACTTTTTTACTCTTCACTGTCCTGCTCCTTTGTTTCTTCCGTTGTCGTCGTCAATTCCGGCGATGCTGGTGCATCTTCCTGCGTCGATATTGGTTCTTTCGGCTGATTCACTGTTTCCGGCTTTGCGTTTTTCCACTCTGGATGCTGCATCTCAAACTCTGGCTTGATGTCAATCTTATAACCAGTGAGCTTTGCCGCAAGCTTAGCATTCTGACCACGGTTGCCGATCGCGAGGGAAAGCTGATTATTTGGTACCGTGATTGTACAGGTACGCTCCTCCTCGCTCAGGATCTTCACGCCAAGCACAGTTGCCGGTGCAAGAGCGTGTGCGATAAACTCTTCCGGCTTTTCGCTATAGGGGATGATATCAATCTTTTCGCCGCTAAGTTCTGCAACAATAGCAGAAATACGGCTGCGCTTCGGGCCGATGCAGGCGCCGACGGCGTCGACATTCGGATCCTTCGACCATACTGCAACCTTTGTGCGTGATCCTGCTTCACGGGAGATTGCCTTGATCTCCACGGTGCCGTCATAAATTTCCGGAATCTCGATCTCAAGTAGGCGCTTGACCAGTTCCTTGCGGACACGCGAAATTTTGATGATCGGCTTTTTCTGTTTATTGGCAATGGTCGTGATATACACCTTGACCATCTGACCCTCTTCCAATGTTTCACCGGGAATCTGTTCGCTGCGGAACAGATAGAGTTCCGTCTTATGATAGAGCATTGTCACAGTTCCACCCGGCTCGACCTGCGTCACCTGACAGGTGATGCAGTCATTTTCGAGATGTTCAAACTCATTGAGAATACGTTCGCGGTTGATGTCGCGCAGGTCGCCCTTGATCGACTGTTTCGCCGACTGTGCTGCCGCACGGCCGAACTTATTGATATCCAGTCGCTTATCCACCGTCCCGCCCACGACGGCATCCGGGTCAATCAGAAGTGCATCTTTGATGTTGATCTCGTTTTCATCGATTGGCTCATCATCCACAATTGTCTGTTTGAGATACATTTCAAAGATCTGTTTATCCGGATCAATCTCCACACGGATGTTCTCCTCACTATGCGGATATGCCTTCTTTGCCGCCTTGAGCATTGCCGATTTTACTTTTTCCACCAACAGCGCAGTATCCACATCTGCTTCACTGCCGAGCGTGGAAAGCGCTTCAAAAAACGTGTTGTCCATCTTCTCAAACCTCCGGTTGTTAAAATTCTACTTCAACGTGGCGCTTTACATAGGACAACCCTTCGAGCGGAAGTGTCACATTGTCGCCGTCTTCTGTGTCAAGCGTCACCTGTGTTTCATCAAATGCCGTAAGCGTGCCGATCCATTCGCGCGCGCCATCGATCGGACGGATCGCACGGGCGCGCACCATCATGCCGACTGATTGTGCAAAGTGTTCCGGCTGATTCAGCTCACGTTCCAGTCCGGCAGAACCGACTTCTAAGACATATGCCTGTGTGATCGGGTCGGCAGCATCAATTGCCGCATTCACGGGACGCGTGAGCATCTCACAATCCTCGATCGTCATCCCATCTGGACGATCCGCAAAAACACGCAGATACCAATATGCGCCCTCTTTTTCAAAGCTGACATCCCAGATGGTAAAGCCAAGCTCGTCGGCAATCGGCGCAACGATCGCATAGACCTCCTGTTCTGTGCGGCTGAATTTCTTCATTTTCATCGCATTCGCTCCTTTTTCCAAAGCCATATTGTATCGCCGGCGGCGGGATTCGATCCCCGTTTCTGCACATTTTTCCGACGCAACAGGCTCTTACATAAACGAAAGACCGGTGGGATTCCGGTCTTTCGCTGCATGATCACACTTATTATAACACCATGTGAAAAAAAAATCAAGGGGTTCCACAAAAAAAGTACGTTTTTTTTCGAAAAAATTTACCAGTGTCGTAAATTCTCTCCGCCCATATAAAAAACCGATCTGTATAACTTCATACAAACCGGTTTTTCCAATCTATTGCTATATCAAAGAGATATCGCCTTATGCCTTGCCGACAGAGCCGAACAGGTTCATCTTCTCCTCTACCTTTGCCATGATTGCTTCATAGCCCGGCAGGAGCAGCTTTCTCGGGTCAAAGCCCTTACCAACCTTATCCTTGCCCTCTTCAATATACTTTCTGGTTGCCTCTGCAAATACCAGCTGACACTCGGTGTTGACATTGATCTTTGCAACGCCCAGCGAAATTGCCTTTGTGATCTGGTCGTCCGGAATGCCAGTACCGCCGTGGAGTACAAGCGGCATATCGCCGACAGCTTCCTTGACAGCCTCGAGTGTCTCAAAGCTCAGACCTTCCCAGTTGTCCGGATATACGCCGTGGATGTTGCCGATACCAGCAGCCAGAATATCTACGCCAAGATCTGCGATGGTCTTGCACTCCTGCGGATCTGCACATTCGCCCTTGCCGATGACGCCATCTTCTTCGCCGCCGATTGCGCCGACTTCTGCCTCGATAGACAGACCCAGCTTATGTGCTACAGCAACCAGCTCAGTCGTCTTTGCCAGATTTTCTTCAATCGGGAAGTGAGAGCCATCGAACATAATAGAAGTAAAGCCAGCCTTAATGCAATCATAGCACTGATCATAGGTACCGTGGTCGAGGTGAATCGCAACCGGAACTGTGATGCCGAGAGATTCATCCATTGCCTTTACCATATCTGCAACAACCTTAAAGCCGGTCATGTACTTACCAGCACCGCCAGAAACACCGAGAATGACCGGAGATTTCAGCTTCTGCGCAGTATTCAGGATTGCCTTTGTCCATTCGAGATTATTGATGTTAAACTGACCGACTGCATACTTGCCCTTCATTGCAGCCTGCATCATATCCTTTGCCGATACTAACATAAATAAAAGCCTCCTAAGATAATTACTTACGTACAGTCCGCCTCTTGATGCCGGACAAACTGTCTGTAGTCTTATTATACCGCATTTTCTTGTAAAATGCAATGGGTTTTTCAAATTTTTTCTGTTTTTCAAAAAATATCTGCCACATTCATACGCCATTACCGCGCAACCTGCACGGCATTCTTCATTCTACAATATGCAGAAAGGTCTCCCAGATCAGGTGTGAGATTTCATGTGGGTCTTCTTCGCAACCGCTTCGTACCCATTTCTGCACCACGCCCAGCATACCAGTGAAGATAAATTCGTACAGATAAATCTGCTGTGTCTTTGTACAGCGCATATGCTGCGGCATCCACTTATCACCATAGTAGGTGTGCAGCATCACCGAAAAATGGGACAGTCCATCTCGCTGGAGCAAGACCAGAAACAGCGCCCGGTTTTTCTGGATATCACACAAAAACCGATACATATGCATTTCGGGCGCATCCGGGCCTTGGAACAACGTCTCAATGGTCTGATAAGTCTGATGCTCCACATCTTCAAACAGATCATAGATATTCTGATAATGCGTATAAAATGTAGAGCGATTCACATCGGCTGTATCACACAATTCCTGAACTGTAATCCGTTCAATCGGCTTTATCTGCATCAGTGCCACAATTGCAGCATGCAGCGCCCGGATTGTACGCCGCACGCGCCTGTCCTGCTTATTTTCCATCTTCCAAAAGCCGCCCTTTCCATTCAACAGATTTCAAATTTTTGTCGGTTAACAGACACTTCGCCTGCATACGCACTTGTTTTTTCTCGAAAAACACCTTATAATAATATCAGATAGCTCGACAAAATGCAACCGCAAAGGAGAATTTTTCTATGGACATCCATCAGTTTTTTCTGGGAAACGCCTTTGATGCGCACACCTATTTCGGCGCACATCTCACAGATGACGGCGTTGTGTTCCGCACGCTTGCGCCGAATGCTGCGAAAGTTTCGCTGATCTGGGAGGGCGGCGACTGGGAGCCGATCCCGATGAAACGCATTCACGACGGCGGCCTCTATGAGATCACCGTGCCGGATGCGCTCCCCGGCGAAATGTACAAATATCGCATCACACCGCAAAATCCGAATGGCGAAACAATCGACCACTGCGATCCATACGGATTCGGCATGGAGCTGAGGCCCAAAAACGCCTCGATCATCCGCGATCTTTCAAGCTATACCTTCCACGATGAAGCGTGGATGCGCCGGCGGAAGGATCACAGGCACAAGCCGGTTAACATCTATGAAGTCCACCTTGGCTCGTGGCACACCAATCCCGACGATGAAAACGGCTGGTACAGCTATGAGGAGATCGCACCGAAGCTCGTGGCATACGTCAAGCAGCACGGCTATAACTACATCGAATTCATGCCGCTGAGCGAACATCCGGCGGACTGTTCATGGGGATATCAGAGTACCGGATTTTTCAGCCCGACATCGCGCTATGGCACAGCGCATCAGCTGATGCAGCTGGTCGATACCTGTCACCGTGCCGGAATCGGTGTAATCCTCGACTTTGTGCCGGTACATTTTGCTGTAGATGGCTATGCCCTCAATCACTATGATGGTACAACACTCTATGAATATCCGGAAAAAGAGGACAACTACAGCGAATGGGGCAGCTGTAACTTTATCCATGCCCGAGGCGAAGTGTGCAGCTTTCTCCAGTCGAACGCCAACTTCTGGCTGTCGGTATTCCACTTCGACGGTCTGCGGATGGATGCCGTCAGTCGCCTGATCTACTGGGGCGGTGAAGAATACCGTGGCGTCAATCCGGCAAGCATCACCTTCTTACAGCGCATGAACCAAGGATTGCGCCAACGCCAGCCAGATGCCATGCTGATCGCAGAAGACTCGTCCAATTATCAGGGCGTGACAAAACCGGTAGAACAAGGCGGATTGGGCTTTGATTACAAGTGGGACATGGGTTGGATGAACGATACGCTGAATTTTTTCCGCCAGTACCCGTGGGAACGCAAACACGATTACCACAAGCTCACATTTTCTATGTTCTATTTCCCGAACGAGCATTATCTGCTGCCACTGTCCCACGATGAAAATGTCCACGGCAAGGCGACGATCTTACAGAAAATGTTCGGCGACTATGACCAGAAGTTTCCGCAGGCGCGCGCACTCTATTTATACATGTATGCCCACCCCGGCAAGAAGTTGGTATTTATGGGCAGCGAATTCGGTCAGCTGAGAGAATGGACAGAACAGCAGGAACAAGACTGGAACATTCTCTCCTATCCCATCCATGATGCATTTTCCCACTATATCGATGCGCTCAATCACCTCTACCTCACCGAGCCGGCACTCTATGCGGCGGACTATGAAACAAACGGATTTGAATGGCTCGACTGTCATCAGGAAGAGCGGTGTATCTATGCGATCGAACGCCGTGCTGGAAACAGCCGCCTTCTGATCCTGCTGCACTTATCCGATGAACGGACGGAAGAATACACGTTCAGTGTCCCAAAGTGTGGTGCGCTCAAACCGCTGTTACATACTGAGTGGGAACGATTCCATGGGACGGTAAAGGCAGACACTGCTGTCATCCGCGGGACAAAGACGCGCGATGGCAATATATTTACGATTTCACTACCGCCGTTTTCCGGAATCATGCTGCGGATCTTACCGGAATAAACGAGCACTGGTGATTTGAATTCAGCTAAAACACATAACCCGGATGCACAGCGGTTTCGCTGAATGCATCCGGGTTTTTGCTCTGTTTTGTCCTGTTTTCATTCCGGTGCTGGTTCTATGCCTGCTTTTCGGCTTCAGCACGTGCTTTCGCGTCCTTTTCCAGCACCGAAAACGCCTGACGCAGATTGCGTACACCGGCAATGCGGATCTGATAGCTGCCACCCTTTAATTCCTGAAGGCACTGGTGCGGCACAATACAGCGCGTGAAGCCCATACGTTGTGCCTCACGCACACGTTGGCGGATATGAGAGATGCCGCGGACTTCGCCGCCTAGACCCACTTCACCGAAAGCAACGGTCTGTTCCGAAATCGGCTTATCCACAAGCGATGAATAAAGGCACAATGCCACCGCTAAGTCCCCCGCCGGTTCATCAAGCTTAAAGCCGCCAACGACATTCAGATAGACATCAAGCGTACCGTAGAACAGTCCCAAGTGTTTTTCCAGCACAGCAATCAAAATGACCATCCGGCTATAATCAAAGCCTTGAGTCTGGCGGCGCGGTGCAGAAAATCCGCTCTTTGTGGCAAGTACTTGGATTTCCGCTAAAATGGGACGCGAGCCCTCCATCATACAGCTCACACAAGTTCCGGACACTCCGTGGGGTCTACCATCCAAAAGCATTGCCGATGGGTTCGGAACTTCATGCAGACCACTGTCCTGCATCTCAAAGACGCCGATCTCATTGGTCGATCCATAGCGATTTTTCACCGCCCGGAGCAATCGATAGGAGAGGTTGCGTTCTCCTTCAAAATATAGAACTGTATCCACAATATGTTCCATGACCTTTGGCCCGGCAATGGCGCCGTCCTTGTTGACGTGGCCGACGATAAAGATCGGAATATCGAGCTGTTTGGCGGTCTGCATAAAGAGGTTGGTGCATTCACGCACCTGCGTCAAGCTTCCGGGACTGGAGGAGGTCGCCTCGAGATGCATGGTCTGGATCGAATCGATGATGACGATTTCAGGGCGCTGGATGGCAATGGTGTCGCAGATGCTCTGGGCATCCGTCACAGTTAGAAGATAGAGATTATCAGTAGTCACGCCAAGGCGCTGGGCACGCAGTTTGATCTGTTTGGCAGATTCTTCTCCGGAAACATACAACACCGTATGCAACTTTCCGAAATACTGGCATATCTGCAATAGGAGCGTACTTTTCCCGATGCCGGGCTCACCGCCAAGCAGGACAATCGAACCGCGCACCAGTCCGCCGCCCAACACGCGATCGAGTTCGCCGACACCCGTGTGATACCGCACATCGGCAGTGGTATCGACTTCGCCCAGCGCCTGAATCTTTGCGCTGAGATCGACCGGCTTGCGGCGTGCTGTTCCGGCGGCGGCAGATGTCGGAAGCGGCACATCTTCTTCGAGTGTATTCCACGCGCCGCAGGACGGACATTTGCCGTTCCATTTGGCGCTTTCATAGCCGCAGTTGGTACAGCGGTAAATTGTTTTGGATTTTGGCATGACGATGCTCCTTTTTCTGAGAGTTGGTGTTGCCTTATAGTATACCACAAAATGACAGGATCGGCAAGTATTATATCATTGCATAAAAAGGACTTGTTCCGGCATAGATGCATCCTCTGGAACACAACATGAAACGATCCATCTGCCGTCGAGACGAAACTGTGCAAACTGGAAGCCGGAAACAGACGACCAGATCCGATCATCCCGAATCCGAAAACAGACTTCCCGCAGCGGATAGGAGATCCCGACGCCGATCGCTTTGACATAGCTCTCCTTTAGCGTCCAGTAGCGAAAGAACAGCTCGTCCGGATCGATACTGCTTTCCACAAGTTCTGCTTCTTCTGTGGAAAATGCACGCCGCAGAACACCCTGACGCCTCGGACGGATCAGTTCGGCATCTACGCCAACTGCCCTGGCATGTCCGATCAGGCACACGGCAAGTCCATCGCAATGGCTAAGATTAAATGCGATCTCCGGGTGTGTCGGGATAAAGGGCTTTCCGTGTTCTCCGCGTTCGAGAGGTGACAGTGGAATCTGATAATGCGTTTCCACAGCCTGCTTGAAAAGTGTATGTGCGACATTGTGTTGGGCATCTTTACCACAATCCGGAACATATTGTGCGTAAAGCCACATGTGTTTTCACGCTCCCTTCATACGAAAAGGCAGGATCCGATTTTGTCGAACCTGCCTTTTCCCGTTTTGCGTACAATTTATTTCAGTAAATCATTAGCCCATAACAACCTCTACGGTATGATGTGCACCGTCGCCGAATACCGGCAGAACATTGCCTTCGATTGCCTTGCCATCTACCGTTACCGATACGACGCCCTTGCAGACGTGGTTCGGGTTCTTGACGGTGACATCGTAGATATCGCCGCGGAAAGTACGCGATACCGTAAATCCATCCCATTCGTGCGGAATCGACGGATCAATCTTCAGACCATCCCAATCCGGAATCACACCTAGGATGTACTGAGAAACAGCCACAAAGTTCCATGCTGCAGTACCAGTGAGCCAACTGTTCTTTGCTTCGCCGTGACGCTTAGCATCCTTACCGGCGATCATCTGTGCGTATACATACGGCTCGGTGCGGTGGAGATCAGAATACTTCTCTTCACGATAAGCCGGCGCAATTTTGCTGTAATATTCAAACGCCTTGTCACCATGACCAACAAATGCCTCGGCACAGATGATCCATGCATTGTTGTGGCAGAAGATGCCGGCATTTTCCTTATAGCCGCCCGGATAGGTAGAGATTTCGCCGTATTCGATGTAATACTTAGTGAATGCCGGCTGATTCAATACCAGACCGTGCTCGGAATTGAGCCACTTGTCTACACTCTCGAGCGCCTTGAGGTCTGCGCCAGTTTCCTTACCACAGCCGCCCATAACAGCAAAGCCCTGCGGTTCGATGAAAATCTTACCTTCTTCACATTCATTGGAGCCCATCTTTCTGCCGAAGTCATCGTATGCACGAAGGAACCATTCGCCATCCCAGCCGTATTCCATGATGTTCTTCTTCATCAGATCAATCGCAGCCTGCGCCTTGTCCGCGCCGGCATTGTCGCCCCTTTTGCGGCACATTGTCACATACTCAGGACCTGCATAGGTGAACAGAGCAGCCACCATGATCGACTCTGCGACCTTTGAATACTTCTCTTCACCATACTTTGGAGAAGTTGAAGTCTGGAAGGATTCGCCCGGCTCATCGGAGAAGCACGACAGGTTGATACAGTCGTTCCAGTCCGCACGCATTGCCAGCGGCAGTCCGTGAGGACCTACATTTTCCGCTACATGGAAGAAGCTCTTTTCGAGATGATCCATCATGGTCTTCGCCTTGGATGCATCGTTGTCATACGGCACCATTTCGTCGAGAATGGTATAGTCGCCGGTTTCCTTGATATAAGCGGCAACTGACAGGATCATCCACAGCGGATCATCGGAGAAGTCGCCGCCGATCTCGTTGTTCCCCTTCTTGGTAAGCGGCTGGTACTGGTGATAGCATCCGCCGTCTTCCAGCTGTGTAGAAGCGAGATCAATCAGACGCTCTCTTGCACGATCCGGGATCTGGTGTACAAAGCCCAACAGATCCTGGTTGGAATCCCGAAAGCCCATGCCGCGGCCAATACCACTTTCAAAATAGGATGCCGAACGGGACATATTAAAGGTTACCATGCACTGATACTGATTCCAGATGTTGACCATACGGTTCATCTTGTCATCCGGCGTCTTGACGCTGTACTTCGAGAGCAGGTTGTCCCACATTTCCTTGAGTTCCATGAGCGCTGCGTCTACTTTTTCCGGTGTGTTATACTGTTCCATCATCGCATAAGCGCGAGACTTGTTCATAGTGCCGTCTGCGTTCCACTTTTCATCCTTCGGATTTTCCACATAGCCGAGGATGAAGATCAGCTGTTTGGACTCGCCCGGCGCCAGAGTGATTTCCTTGTAGTGGGAAGCGATCGGCGACCAGCCATCTGCCACTGAATCCGATGCCTTGCCGGCAGCGACAACCTGTGGTGCGTCAAAGCCGTTGTAGAGACCCAAGAAACTCTCTCTGTCAGTGTCATAACCATCGATGGAATCGTTTACGGTGTAGAATGCAAAGTGGTTACGGCGATCGCGGTATTCGGTTTTGTGATAGATCGTCGCTCCCTCGATCTCGACCGTACCGGTGTTGAAATTACGCTGGAAGTTGGTGGAGTCATCCTGTGCGTCCCAAAGGCACCACTCAATGAAAGAAAACAGCTTTAAGGTCTTAGAGGTGCTGCCCTCATTCTTGAGCACCATACTCTGAATCTCACCGTTGTAGTTCTGCGGCACGAAAAAAGTCACTTCTGCGGAAACATCGTTCTTCTTGCCAGAGATCACGGTATAACCCATACCATGACGGCAGGTGTAAGCGTCAAGTTCCGTCTTGACCGGCGACCAGCCCGGCGACCAGACGGTATCGCCGTCTTTGAGGTAAAAATATCTGCCGCCCATATCAACCGGCACATTGTTATAGCGATATCGAGTAATCCGGCGCAGGCGGGCATCCTTATAAAAATGATAGCCGCCGGCAGTGTTAGAAATCAGGGAGAAGAACTCCTGTGTGCCGAGATAGTTGATCCACGGATACGGGGTTTTCGGGTTCTGAATGACGTATTCCTTGTTCACGTCATCAAAATAGCCAAATTTCATGGTACGAACTCCTTTACATATGTTTTTGTTTTTTCCAATTTGGTTAGGAACGATGGCGCTGCCAGAACATCGGGCACATCGCTCCACGTGTGTGCGTCGCGTCAGAGGGCGATAGCATTCATTCATCGCCTTCCACATCAATCAGCAGTTTCATTATAACATGAAACGCGTCAAAACACAAGTCTTTTTTCAGAAAATACTCTAAAATAATATATTTTTTGTCAAATATACGGAAGGAGAAATTTCTGTCAGGACAAGTTCTGTTTCCATTCTATGCAGCAGCGCAGTAAAACTTTCTGCAAAACGGCGCGAAAAGCGCCGGTGCAGGGTACTGGCTGCATCCGGCTCTTAAATCACAAATAGATTTTAATGTTTTACCACAAAGTAAATCGATGGATTACGCCGCATCACAAGACTCAGAACAAATCTTTCTCTGTTTAAGTCCTGATCATCTCACTCCAGTCGGGGTCGTTCCCGGCGCTCACATTGGCATAATATAGCAAGATCGCAAATGCATCCTGAATGGAAATTTTTCCGTCGCCATCGATATCTGCCGCCACCGTCTGTCCCGGCAAAAGCGTGTCTAAGATTCCGGCGTTCCATTTTGTATAGGTTATCAGCCCCTGAAAGGCGTCCTGGATCGTAACACTGCCATCCATATCGATATCGCCAAGCATATAATCTTCTGCCTGATAGAGCATCTGTGGGAATGTAACAAACCCATCATGTTCGAGTCCGGCAAGCAGATTCTCTGCGGCGTTGTCGATCTCCCACTGCTGTGCATCTGCTGGCAGTGACAGCGCCGCATCATATGCTGTCTTATAGAGCGTCCCAGCACTTTCGTTTGGCGCCCCATAGGCGAGCGCAGCATCGAGCTGGGCAGTATTGGTTTGTGTAGTCCCGTTATCCGCCAGTACTTTCAGCGCCACATTTCCGAGATGAGAATAGGCATAATTACCACTCGAATCCGTCATCTGTTGAAGCTCCGTCATATCGTACCATGTCCCGGTTCCATCGCAGACAAAACTCTGTCCATCACGCACCAGACAGCGTGACGAGACAGTGTCGTCCATATTGGATTCGACCGTGGTATAGGGCTGGCGGTCGCTGAGCTGTACACGTTCAAGCGACAGCACCACCGCAAATTTTTCGCCTTTTTCTACCTGTACCGGCGTTTCAAGCGCAATGGATTTATAGCCGCTGTAGACCGCCGTCCCAGAGGTTTCCGAAACAAGTGTGCCGTCTTCCGGCGACTGTGCGTCATCGTTGAGCCGGTAGATAGAAACAGTATAGCCGACCTCGGATGCATTGAGCGAACTGAGCGGGAACATGACCGTATGTAGCGTACAATCGCTTTCTGCCGTAAATATATTTGCCGCCGCCTTTGTCACAATGCCGGAATATGACACACCGCCATCATATTGATAACGGATCTGGTCGCCGTGATTTTCAGACATTTGAAACCGTGCTAGTTCACACAATGAAGGCTCATCGTAAGACATCCAGAAATAGCCCTCATATGCATCATCCGTGCCCCAGCTGTTGCGGACAAGCCATGCGCCGTCACGAGAAGGACGGCTTTTTGCGGAAAAGTTCTCCCGCGCATAGTTATCATCCCATCCCACGATCAGAATAGCATGATCGGCATCATTCGTGGTATGACGTGTTTGGTAATAGGCGCTCGATGTGCCGTTATTATAATAGCTCGAAGCGGAATAGTATGATGCGCTTACCGCACCCGTTTCCATAATCCACTGCTTGATGAGATCTTTTGATCCGCTTTCCAACTTCCAGATAATATCGGCGCTGTCCATTTGATAATAGGAAGTATAGCGCTGGTATTCTGAATAACCCTCATCCCAATCGGACATCGGCGCATAGGACTCCAGCTGTGCACCGATCCCGGCAGCAAGCGCAAAGCTTGCAATGGTCGCATTGCCGCCTCCGACACCTTTTCCGTCCAGAATGAGATAGTCCCCACTCGCCAGATCGCCGAGCTGAAACCGTTTAGTATAGATATACCACGACAGTGACGCCTCCGAGAGGTCGAGTTCGCCGCGATCGCTTTTCCATGATTCTGGCACAGAAAGCCCTTGCTTAAGGATATCGGATTCGCATGCCCCCATCGCCGCATACGCCCAGCAGAGCCCGGATTCTCCCTGATCCTTGACCGACGTCACAAAGCATTCACCATCGACATCCAACAAACTATAAGATTCGGGATAGTCTTCCGTTTGAAACGGATCTGCGCCATAAATCGCAGCGACCGCCGGATCCATTGTTGTTTCCGGAAACGAAATCGTTTCGCCATTTTCATCTACAGCATCCGGGACGAGCAATGCGCCGTTTTGTTCCCATGTGATCTGTGCCAGCGAAAAATCCGCAGCACTAGGATATACCGCCGCAGCCGTGAAAAAAGACTGTCCCAGCCATCCGCTCATCATCACTGCGGTAGCGCAGCACAGCCATGTTCTTATCCGCCAAAAATGTTTCATAACTCCCTCCGCTAAAGGAATACGCAAAACGTCCTGTGAAAAAGAAACACCGCGAGCGATTGAATCTGCGGTGTTTCCGGTCTGTCTGTATTATACCACAAAATCCGGCATTCGTCAACCGGAAAAGCACAAAAAATCTGAAAAAAATGACGTAAAATTTTCCATTTCCCCAAAAATCATATTTCACTCTTCCCGACTTTGCCACTTGTGTTCTCAATTAACGAAATAGAATTTTTTGAAATCGCCGTAAATTCGGCGATTTTCTATTGACAAATGAGCAGGATTATGATATACTATAAAGTAGACCTATAAGACATATTTGAGAGGGAT
>CASEUJ010000011.1 GCA_949291125.1 uncultured Ruminococcus sp. | reverse complement strand
GGCTTTATATATATATATATATATAAATACAGGCGAAAATAACCGTTCGGATGCACCCGAACGGTTTTCTTATGCCAATTCACAGCGAAAGGTGTGATTGCAATGTAATGCAAAAATTTGTACGCCCATCCGAATCTACAAGAAAGGAATAAAAACATGCGATTTTTTGAAAAACTCAAAAACACGGCAAAACGCATATGTTCTGCCATGTGCGCGGTTGTACTAACCGTTACGTCCGGGATCATCACCAGCGATATGGTAACCATGAAAGCATCCGCCGCAGCGCTGCACGGCAGTACCTATCTCAGCGAAACTTTTTCTTATCAGGAAAGCCGAGAAGACTGGACATCATTTCTGGATGCATACTCCAAATCCGGCAACACCTACTATCTGGGAACGCCATACAGTTCCTGGCTGTACGCTGCTTCGCCGAACGGGGACAAATGGCAATTTGACGATGGCTATCGCAGCAACATTATCGGTGCCGGTGGGTCCAGCACAAACGGCGGTATGAATTGTACCGGTTTTGTTTGGTTTATCATCTCCCACAGCTTGGCGCACTATAGTGGAAATAGCATAGTCACAACCGGTGCATGGGTGCCCAATGTCAGAAACTTTAACTCTTACGGCTTTTCCCGCAACTGTTGGAGTAGCGGCGGTTGGTACACGTACATCACGCAAAAAAATGTGCACTACTATGAATTCAGCACCAAATCCGAAATGCTCAGCAGCGGCGTACTGCAAAAAGGTGATGTTATCTGGTGCGTCAACGCCGAAGCAGGCAGAGGTCTATCCGGTCTTGCAAATACAAACAACTATCACCATATCGGTATCTATATGGGTAACGGCAGTTCTGACCTGTGGTGGCAGTCCGGTCCGATCAATGGGGACGGCAATACCACCGGCGAGATCAACAGCATCAACCAGATATACGGCAAGGCAGAACACAACACGTATGTGGTAATCCCATGGTCGGAAACAGAAGAATCACCTACTTTTGACCCAACAAGAATTAACATTCAAAAACGAGATTCTGAAACCGGACAAACCTCTGCGCAAGGGGCAGCTTCCCTTGCCGGTGCAGAATTCACCATGCGGTATTATGCCGGCACATCCGCCAGCGGTACCCCAGCAAGAACATGGGTGATTAAAACCGATTCGAACGGATTAGCGAAATTAGATGCTGCACATTTAGTTTCAGGAACGCTATATACCACTAAAAATGGTAACCCTTGTATCCCCCTCGGCACCGTCACCATTCAAGAGACAAAAGCGCCGACCGGTTATTTGATCAATAATCAGGTAACGACGCTGCATATTGTCGAGCGCAATGGAACGGCACAGATTCAAGTAGATGGCAGCACCACCTATTTGCAGGAATATACAGCAACCTATGAAGAAGATATTATCCGCGGTGATATGGAAGCAGTAAAGATCGATGGCAATACAGAAGATCGCTTCACCTTCATCCCCTTTATGCTGCAAAACAGGGACACCGGCGAATGGCATATTCTTGTCACAGACAGCCAAGGGAGAAT
This sequence comes from uncultured Ruminococcus sp., assembly GCA_949291125.1. Taxonomy (GTDB): domain Bacteria; phylum Bacillota; class Clostridia; order Oscillospirales; family Ruminococcaceae; genus Ruminococcus_C. The sequence goes on along the minus strand of CASEUJ010000011.1, from coordinate 32,210 downwards.
TGATACCTCTGCGTATCGCAGCCAGGCCAATGATCTGGATGAATACAAGATCCGTGTCAAGCTGACCAATGGAGAATTTGCGCTGGCCGGTGACGATATGGTCAGCATCGTCGGGACGATGGGATTTTCCACCGGATCGAGCGTATGGTTCGGCGGTGGCAGCGTCAACTCGACAGAGGGCGCACTTCCCTACGGAAATTATATACTGCGTGAAATTCGCTGCCCTAAAAATGAGGGATATCATCTTATCACCAAAAGCTTTTCCATCAATGCATCCAAGACAAGCATTGATCTGGGAACACTGGTAAATACATCCTCTCCATCCAGTATCCTCGGACATAAGACCGATACAGAGGGAGCACCACTGGAGGGCGCTGTAATCGGGATTTTCCCCGAAGATGCAAAAGAATACACGTATGAGACATTGTTCAACGGCATTACTGCTGTTTCGGATGCGAACGGTGATTTTGTATTCAAGAACATTCCGGTCGGGGAATACCAGATTAAAGAACTTGCCCCGCCATCCGGATACCTTCTTTCCGAAGAGGTCTATTCTGTTACAGTCAAAGCTGCACAATCTGGTCAAACCATTGAAATGGGTGATACGATTATCAATGATTCCACGCAAGTGCAGTTTGAAAAGACGGATGAAAATGGAAACCCTATAGAAGGTGCAACACTGCGTGTGGAGGCAGTCAATGTTCCCGGCGTGAATGCAGGTACGGTCATAGACGAATGGGTGTCTGACGGTTCTGTACATACAATCACCGGAAAGCTTGCAGTAGGCGGCGGATATACCCTGTCAGAAGTTTCTGCACCAGACGGCTATTTCAGAGCATCCAGTTCTATCTATTTCACAGTCAATGCAGACGGCAGCATCAGTGATTCCGACGGCAATCCAATTGATCTGGTTTCCATAGTGAATACTGCAACCGCTGTAGAAATTGCAAAGCGCGATGAAAATGGTGAGCTACTGCCAGGCGCTTTGCTACAAATTCTGGATACGGACGGGAATGTAATAGAGGAATGGACATCTGGCACAGATACACACATCATTACGGCAAAGCTGAATCCAGGCGGCACATACATTCTGCATGAAGAAAAAGCGCCGACAGGCTTCTACAAGGAAGAAGACATTACGTTTACCATTCCATCGTTCATTTCTTCTTCTGATCCTACAAGCGGAAGAATTTCCGTTGAAATGACAAACTACGCGACAAAATCCTTTATCTTGAAAACAGATGAAAATGGAAGGCGAATTGTCGGCGCAGTTCTACAAATTCTGGATGAAAGTGGAACTGTAATAGATCAGTGGACAACGGACGGTACCATACACAAAGTAGAAAAGCTGCTAAACTATGGGGAAACATATACGCTCCATGAGGTTTCTGCACCGGAAGGGTATTTCAAAGCAGAGGATATCTCATTCCAAGTTTCGGAAAAGGGAGAAATTGTTACGCCAATCATCATGCGAGATGTCAGCTACGGCAGTCTGCGGTTCGGTAAGATCTCGGATATCCAAGAGCAGACACCGGGTCAGGAAATCATCTGGCTTGCCGGAGCTGTACTGCAAGTGCAGGATGAAAACGGAAATGTTCTGGAAGAGTGGACGACGGATAATAGTCAACATATTCTGGAAACCGTTTTAGAGCCTGGCGAATCGTATATTCTTCACGAAGTGTCTGCACCGGATGGCTATTGCACGGCAGAAGACATACATTTCTCTTTGGATGAGAATTACAATTTTGTGAAAAGCGACGCCTATGAATCCGGTGAACAATGGATTCGCATGTACGATCTTGCGACAAAGGTCGAGATTCAAAAAACGGATGAGGGCGGTAGTCCGCTTCCGGGCGCAGTTCTTCAGTTGTTAGACAGCAACGGTGAAGTCGTAGAAGAATGGATCACGGATACGGAGCCTTATCAATTTTATGGAAAGCTGATCGCCGGTGAAACCTATACCATTCACGAAGTCAGTGCACCTGCCGGATATACTGTCAGTGAGGATCAGACCTTTACTGTCGGTACAGATGGCGTGGTACAGAATATTGACTACGTCAATCTTGCAACCAAAGTAAGCATCGAAAAAAATGATGAAAACGGCAATCCGGTAGTCGGCGCTGCATTACAGCTTATAGATCAAAACGGCACGCTGATTGAAGAATGGATCACAAACGGCGAACCGCACGAATTGATTGCGACACTGATAGCCGGTGAAACCTATATCCTGCATGAAGTCTCTGCTCCAGACGGGTACGTTCTGGCAGATGATTTGAGGTTCACTGTCAACGAAGACGGCAGCATGACAGATGTTGTGATGGAGGATCTTACCACAAAGGTCTCTATTACCAAGTATGATATCACTGGAGAACACGAACTTGCCGGTGCACAACTGGAAATTCGAGATGAATCTGGAACTGTGCTGGAAAGCTGGACTTCTACAGAAGAAGCGCATCTGATTGAATCCAAATTGATTGCAGGACAAACCTACGTACTCCATGAAGTATCTGCGCCGGATGGCTATGTCGTTGCTTCAGATGTAACATTTACTGTCAATCCAGACGGTACGGTCACAGAAGTTGAAATGTATGATGATGTGACAAAGGTACAGATTCGGAAAACAGATGAAGACGGAGAACTCCTGCCGGGTGCACTGTTACAAATCAAAGACAAGGACGGCAACGTTGTGGAAGAGTGGACTTCCGATGATTCCGCCCATGTGCTGAATGGTGAGTTGACCGCCGGCGAAACATATACCCTGCATGAAGTCTCTGCGCCGGCAGGATATGTAGTTTCGGAAGATCAACAGTTTACAGTCAATGCAGACGGCAGTATCACCCATGTGGAAATGATTGATCTATCAACCGAAGTCTACATTGACAAGGTAGATCCTGATGGTAATTCATTGGAGGGCGCATCTCTGCAAATTTTGAATGAAGCGGAGGAAGTACTGGATGAATGGATTTCTGACGGAACGGTCCATGAATTAAAAGGCGTTCTGACTGCCGGTGAAACATATATTCTCCGTGAAACACAATCTCCGAATGGCTATTACGTTTCCGATGACACTGCTTTTACCGTGAATTTGGATGGCACGCCTAATGTGATTACGCTATATAACGTAAAAACAAAAGTTTCCATCACCAAGTATGATATCACCGGTGAAAATGAAATTGCAGGTGCACTGATGCAGGTGAAGGATGCAGACGGAAACATTCTAGAGCAGTGGACTTCTACAGAAGAAGCACATCTCATTGAAGGTATTTTGAATGCCGGTGAAACCTACATCCTGCATGAAGAGATCGCACCGGACGGGTATGTTTTAGCAGAAGATATTGCATTTACTGTTAATCCAGATGGCACAGTCACGACAGTTTCCATGAAGGACGATACCACAAAGGTTTCCATCACGAAGAAAGATATTACAGGCGAAAATGAAATTGCCGGCGCCGCACTGGAAATCAGAGATGCACAAGGCAATGTCATTGACAGTTGGATCTCTGATGGAACACCACATGTCATCAACGGTGTTCTGGTTGCAAGCGCAACCTATACACTTCATGAAGTGACTGCACCAGATGGCTATGTTGTTGCAAAGGATGTGGAATTCACAGTAGATGCAAGTGGGAATGTGACAAACGTCACGATGCTGGATGATACCACAAAGGTTTCTATTACCAAGAAGGATATCACCGGAGAAAATGAAATCGCCGGTGCTTCTTTGGAAGTCAGAGACGCCCAGGGCAATCTGATCGATGCATGGGTATCTGATGGAACACCGCATCAGATTATAGGTGTTCTGGCAGTTGGAGAAACATATACACTGCATGAAGTCTCTGCCCCGGACGGCTATGTGGTTGCAACAGACATTGCATTTGAAGTCAACGCTGACGGCAGCGTTACACATGTGGAGATGCTGGACGATACGACAAAGGTTTCCATTACCAAGTATGAGATTACCGGACAACATGAATTACCGGGCGCATCTCTGGAATTAAGAGATTCTGAAGGGAATGTGATAGACGCTTGGATTTCCGGTACAACCGCACATGAAATTGTTGGCATTTTGACTGCCGGTGAAACTTATACGCTGCATGAAGTTGCCGCACCGAACGGTTATGTTGTTGCAAATGACGTGACCTTTACTGTCAATACAGATGGCAGCGTCAACGTCGTTTCCATGTACGATGATACCACAAAGGTTTCTATCACAAAACAGGATATTACCACAGGCGCTGCACTGGCTGGTGCGACACTGCAAATCATAGACAAAGATGGCAATGTCTTGGAAGAGTGGGTATCTACAAGCGAAGCACATCTGATTGAAGCAGTTCTGACTGCTGGCGAGACATACACACTGCGAGAGATTGCTGCACCGGACGGTTACGTTCTAGCAGAGGATATTCCGTTTACGGTAAATCCAGATGGAACGGTGACCTCTGTTGTCATGCAGGATGATGTGACAAAGGTATCAATCAGCAAATATGACATCACTGGTGAAACAGAACTCGCAGGCGCTTCCATGGAAGTCAGAGACGCGCAGGGCAATGTGATCGATGCATGGGTGTCTGACGGGACGTCACATCAAATTAATGGTGTGCTGATTGCAGGCGCGGAATATACGCTGCATGAAGTCACTGCGCCGAACGGCTATGTCGTTGCTTCTGACGTGACCTTTACTGTTCATGCAGATGGTTCTGTCACACCGGTTTCCATGTATGATTATCCAACGGTCGTACACATTACGAAAAAGGATATCACCACAGGAGACGAATTGCCAGGAGCATATCTGGAGCTGTATGACAAAGATCACAACCTGATTGACGCATGGGTATCGACAAACGAAGCACACGTCATTGAAGCAGTTCTGATTGCTGGAGAAACTTATACTCTGATCGAAACCTCCGCTCCAGATGGATATGTCATTTCCGAACAGATAGAGTTTACGGTAAATCTGGATAACACCATTACACACGTAGAGATGTTTGACGATACCACAAAGGTACAGATTTCTAAAAAATCCATTACTGGAGAAGATGAGTTGCCTGGAGCTTCAATGCAGTTATTGGACAAGAACGGCAATTTGATTGACGCCTGGATTTCTGGCACACAGCCCCACTTTATTGAGGGCGTTCTGATTGCAGGAGAGACATATATCCTTCATGAAGAATCTGCACCGAACGGCTATGTCGTTGCATCTGACATTACATTTACAGTCAGTGAAACTGGTGAAGTGGATTACGTGGAAATGCTGGACGATACCACAAAGGTGGAAATTTCTAAGACAGACATCACCGGAGAAAAACCAGTTACCGGTGCAGTCCTGCAAATCATAGATCAAAACGGAAACGTGATTCACGAATGGATTTCCGGAGAAGATGTCAACTATCTGGAAGCGCAGCTTACAGCTGGAGAGACATACATTTTACATGAAGAATCTGCCCCCGATGGCTATGTAGTATCAGAAGACATCACTTTTACTGTCAATACAGATGGCAGTGTCAATGTTGTTCCCATGTACGATGATACGACAAAGGTATCTATTACCAAGTATGATATCACCACAGGAGAAGAGCTGCCAGGGGCAACGCTTCAAATCATAGACAAAGACGGCAATGTCGTGGAGGAATGGGTGTCCACAGAAGAAGCCCATTTGATCGAAGGCATTTTGAAAGCCGGTGAAAGCTACACGTTACGTGAACTCAGTGCGCCGAACGGATGGACAGTTGCGGAAGATGTCACTTTCACAGTCAATACAGACGGAAGTATCACGCATGTGGAAATGTATGACATACCTACCTCCGTTTCCATCCGTAAGGTAGATGCAGACGGCAAAGATATTTCCGGTGCAATTCTACAACTGCTGGACAAGGAGGGTGAAGTGATAGAAGAATGGACAACTGACGGCACTGCACATGTCCTGACAGCAACACTGATTGCGGGAGAAACCTATACACTGCATGAAGTTTCTGCACCGGACGGTTATGAAGTTGCCGAAGATCAGACATTTACTGTAGACGAAAATGGTCATACAACAGAAGTTGTGATGGTAGATGAAAAGACACCGGAAACACCAAACACGCCGACAGCAACTCCGACAACTTCTACACCTACGCCGATATCCACATCTTCGCCAAAAACAGCTGACGCAGTGCCACTAACTGCTTTCGGTACCGGACTGATTGCAAGTCTGATCATCATGTTCCTGGCAAGAAAAAAGAAGCGGAAAACCGGTAAGGCTGCATAACAGACACCATCGGCAAACTCCATAGATAACGCATTCACACAAACCAGATCACACAGAGATAAGAAAGGAATGGTGAGTCCCATGTAATACAAATCTTTTTTCAGAGAAAATCAATGTGTTATGAACTGTGCCGACAGAATATCTGCCGGCACAATTGATGTCACAGACATCAAATATACAGGAAAAGAGGAAGAAAAATGGCAAAAGGTGATATGACCGCATATCACGATAGCATGAAAAAGCTATGCGAACAGATTGAAAAGTTTCTCACAAGGTACGGTAAACAGGATGGCACACTGGATCATGGTGTAGGTTTTTCCGAGATTCTCGGAGAAAAGCCAGAACGATACTGGGACGCATGGCATATCGCAATCGTGACTGCATTTACGATTCAGAAGCTGCATGCATCTGGAAGCACGTCTGATTTCGATGAAGATAATCTGGCATGGGCGCTGGCAATGCGTGTCACCAATCATTCCAACGAGGTGCCGGAAGCCTTTACCATACATGCCGCAAATGTTTTGCATTTGAATGCACTTGCCGGTCTGGCAAAGGAAGCAATGAAGCAAGAGCGGGATGGAAAACAAGGCGTGATGTACAAAACGGTGCAGGATGTGGAGCGCTGGGCAAGTAATCCAGAAGAAGCATTGAAAGTCAGAAGAATGTAAAGCCCCACTTGTATACTTCCGGAAGTCATCATTTTCCACCTATGGAACCGCAGTTCCATAGGTCAACAGGAGGTGAAATAAGATTATGGCAACGACATCCATATGGCCAATCAAAGGCGGTGCAGGTGCAATCGCCAGATTGGAAGCGTACATCGAAAATCCAGAAAAAACATGTACACCGCAATATCTGGAAGCACAGCAAATGCTACATCTCGTACAGAACGGCAACAAGGAAACAGCCGAATATACATTGGACGAACTGAAAGGTGAAATTGCCTGTTATGTCACAGGAATCAACTGCAATGCACCAGATGAAGCCTGGCAGGAAATGGCATATGTCTACCAATGCTATGACAAACCTTGTGAAGGACGTGTCTGTTATCATGGGTATCAAAGTTTTAAGGAAAATGAAGTCACAGCGGAACAGGCACATGAAATCGGTGTGGAACTGGCACAGCGCTTATGGGGAGATCGGTTTCAGGTCGTAGTTGCCACACACATGAACACCGGACATTATCACAATCATTTTTTACTCAATGCCATTTCTTTTGCAGATGGATTGAAATTTGTGAATCGAAAATCAGATTATCGGGCAATGCGGGATATCTCCGATGAAATCTGTCGACGCTACGGTATTTCCGTCATTGAAAATCCGAAGCCAAAATCCCGTCATAGTTATGATGAATGGAAAGCCGGAAATCAGATTCGGGAAGATATAGAGCGCGCCATGGAGGAAATGGGAATGCAGAACCCGACGACGGCACCGGAGACTGCAACTGTCAGTGATATGCCAAAGGAGAATTCCGCCGTCCATCCACCTGTCAAATCCGGCGCCAGACAAGATGTACGGCAGGATATGGATGAAGCCATCCGACTTTCATTTACCATGCGAGAATTCATTCAAAAAATGGAAAGCTATGGCTATGTTTGGAATTTCAATGGCAAGTACCCCCGTATCAGACCGCCGGGCAGGGAACGATTTTTCCGCTTGTATAAACTGGGAAACGGTTATGATAGCATAGAAACATTGGCAAAGCGTATTATGGGCATGCAGGAAAAAAGCCGAATGCTGCCAAAGGTACAGCAAACACATTTTCACTATCGCGGCAGTTTTCAGAAGAAGCCAAAGGCGCGCGGTCTGCTCGCTGTCTACTATTATCACTGTTTCCGGTTAAGCGTTTTCCAAAAGCGGCAATCTGTGAAGCATACACCGGAATACTGGCAGGCGGCAAAGCAACTGCGTGCGTACACCAAAGCTGCATCATTTCTTCAAGGTACGGGAATCCGAACAATGGAAGAATTGGCTGTGTTCAAACAAAACGTGGTTTCTAAGCTGGAACAGTGCGGAACACAGATTGCACAGCTAAATCAAAAACTGGCAGGTTCCGATTCGTCGGAACAAAGTCAGATGCTGCTTACCAAATTGGAAACGATACAGGCAAAAGAAAAGCATCTGAAAGAACAGCTTTCCATTTGCAGACTGATAGAAAAACAGCAGCATGTTTCAGAAACGTCCAAAACAGATGCACAGGCCCAACGGTAAAAAATGATTTTGGAAAGGATTGAAATGAAATGAGCATAGAAACACAAGCAGCAGATGACATGTTACACATCACCACCAGTATATTTCGGTTAACTGTGGACGGCATGGTTGTCACGCTTCGGCTTGCCGGACATGCCGCACAATATCTCGGTGTACATCTTGCCGCAAGATGCAAAGCGGCGTCTATGAAGGATTCCGGCGAAGTACAACTGCGATCTCTGATCAAGCACGGCGCACCGCTAAATGTCGTTGCACTAAGCCGTGAAGATGCTGAACGTTTTCAGGCACTTGCCAAAGAAACCGGTCTGCTGTTTCACCTCAAACACGATCAAGTGGACTATGATGGAAATTATCGAATTGATGGGTTATCCACGATCATATTTCGGCAGCAGGATACGCAACTTGTCAACAGTATGCTGGAACGGATTCAAGCTAATTCTCTGGCACAAGCAAGTATGGAGATGACGCCAGCCCCTCCAGAAGCCCAGCAGATGCAGCAACCGGCAACTGACTGGGCACAACAGATACCGGTCGGACGGATTGATTTACTCGCCTCTTCCGGAGAAATATTAGACAGCGAAGAATATATGAATGAAGATGCTTTTCTTTCTGCTGTGCAGGAGAACAGCAGGAATGACACTCCAATGGGGATTGTTCTTTACCGGAATGCAGACGGCAATACCATTTCCGGCGATTTCTTGAGAGATTTGAATAAAATGCCGGAAAGTTTTCGCACAGAAGACTATGTACAGAAATCCGACTGGTCAGAACAGATTCCGGTCGGAAGAATTGATTACCTTTCCAATTCCGGCGGTATACAGCAACGAGTTGAGTATACTAATGAAGCGGATTTTCTGCGGGATATTCAAGAAAACAGTACATACGGTGTGCCGTTGGAGGTGGTGCTATATCGAAATGCAGATGGTGAAACCATTTCCAGTGACGTTTTAACTTCAATGAATCCGCCGCCACAGGGCTTTCATATAGAAACATATGTCAAGGATGTATCACAACAGCTAACAGTGAACAGCAAGGAGGTGATCCTAGAACGCAGCACTGGTGAACAACTGGAAGGTACATGGTCGGTTGTAGGCACGACACAACACGTGGGCAAAACACTGTTTGTACTGGAAAGCGACAATTACGGATATACCGAAAAGATAGGTCACATCCTTGCCGATGCAGACCGGCATATCTACGCAGAAAATATTCATGATATTTCGCTGGCAGATGCAGCACCGGAACGAACTGTACCGGAAAACAGCATGTCGGCTTCAAAAGCAATCGTAAACAGAATTGATTTCTATACTGTGTACTTCTATAACGAACAAGGTGAGGAAGCGGTATCGGTTTTGGAACAGTCACCAAATCAAAACAGCCTTGCAGCAATGGCGGCAGAACATGGATTTACCGGAACAACAGAAGCTTCTGTCACTCGTTATTATTATGAGACTTCTGAAAATGAGACACAACTTTCGCCGCAAAGGAAAGCAGATATTCTGGAAACGGTACAGTCCGATCGTTCTCTCGACAATGCAACGATTTTGGGCAGAAGGCATTACACGGTGATGGCAAAAGCTGCACCGCAAAGAGATATCATGGATATGAGTCAATTGGATAACGCACTTTCTCAATCTTTATCCGAAAAAAATATGGCGTTTCATCCCGAGCGTGAAGCTGCCCGTTAATGCGAGGTGAAAAAATTTGGCAAAACTGACAGTGGAAGAAGCCGAGAGGATCTCCCAGCTAGGGCTGTTCTGGGTACAGAAACAGAACTTAGAACAGTTTCTGGAAACCGCGGCGAACAATCCGGAACTTAGTGCAAAGGATATCTGTGCGGTACTCATCCAAAATCCATATGCCTCCTATCTGAAAACGGAACGGGAATGGAATGCGAATTTGAATCAGGTAAAAAGCGGAGCGGAGCCGATTACAATTTGCGGCGAAAATCACATACCGATTTATCTGTATGATGTGACTCAGACAGATATGAAACTGGAACAGCCGAAGGAAAGACAACCGGAAAAATCCTATCAAGCACTTTTGAAGGTTTTAGAACACAAATCCGGTGTTACCCCAGTGATATCCCAAACCATGCGGCAAGGTGAAATCGTGCGTGTGGATAAAAACATTTGGTATATCAATGAAAAGTGTGGATCGGAGCTTTGCTTCTACGGTATCATCGTGAAGTATTTTTCAGATAATCTGAAGCGGTTGGACATTTCTGAATATGAGCGTTTTCAAGGGAGCGATCTTGTTCTAACAGTAGACTTGTTAGCATGGATGATATGCAAAAAATACGGTGTTCGGACGCAGCCGTATCTCGTGATGGCAAAATTGCAAAAGCAGATAGAGGAAAGCGCAGCAGCACTGCCGTCTTTGGAATTGGCACTGTTCGTTTTGAGCAGTGCGGATCTGATGCAGGATTTACATAGTTTTTACACAGAAAATGAGCGGCAGGCACAACTGGAATGCAATGCACGAGAAGAACAACGGGAACAAGAAAAAGCGCGGCAAAATGAAGCCATCATTGAAAAAATGGTTGAACAGCGTGTGCAGGCAGCAATGCAGCAGCGCGTGCCAAAGAAGAAAAGCTTTTTCCAACACATTTTTAGGAGACGTTTATGAGAAAAGCAAAAAACAAGTTTTCCAAATTCAATCTCATCCTCTATGGGATTGGGTTTGTCCTTGTCATTTTAACAGCATTTTTAATCGCACCTTTTTTAAAAGGGAATCTGTTTGACTGGGTTTCCAATTTAAACGGCATCCGCTTTTCTGATTTGTTTCCCATTCGCATTGTACCGGAAACAAAACCGCGTGTTGCACTGTTTGGTTTGACGTATGTAGGGATCTTATTTTTTTATCTCTTCTGTACCAAAAATTATCGCCGCGGAGAAGAACACGGCAGTGCGAAGTGGGGCAATGCAGCCTGGATATCCCAAAAGTACAAATACCGAAAGAGCAGCTACCGAAAACTAAAAAAACAAGTGGAAAAGGAAGAAAAGCAGTCAAATTCACAGAAGACCGTTGTTGCTCCTTGTGATTATGAGTACATGAATCTAATTTTGACGCAAAATATGCGGCTGGGGCTGGACACACTGAGACATCGGCGAAATTTGAATGTACTGGTGATCGGCGGCGCTGGTGCAGGCAAATCCATGTTTTATGTCAGACCCAATCTACTACAGGCAAACACCTCATATATTGTTCTCGATCCAAAAGGCGAACTCTTAGAGGATTGCGCAGTTTTTTTAGAACAACAGGGATATCGGGTTTGCGTGTTAGATCTGCTGCATCCGGAGCGCTCCGACCGATACAACCCTTTTTTGTATCTAGAAAGTGAAGAGGATGTACTCGAACTGGTGGAAAACATCTTTGTCAACACCGCAGAGGAAGGCGCACAAAAGGGTGAACAGATCTGGGATGATTCTGCCAAGTCACTGCTTCGCTCGCTCATATTCTATGTGCTGTCTGAACTGCCGCCGGAACAGCAAAATTTCAATTCTGTGATGCATCTGCTGCGGCGAGCGAAAACGGAAGAGGATGAACGAGGTGTGGCAATTCCTTCCGAATTGGACGGAGACATCGCACGCTTATCGGAAACCGGAAAGAACGAATTGCAGATCGCCTATCAACGCGCTTCGATCAGAGCATACAAGGAATACCGCAGCGGTGCTGCACGGACGATGCAGTCGGTACAGTTTACCCTAAATGCAAGACTAAGCCGATTTAACCTGAGTACCATTGGTGATTTGACAGCCAAAAATGAAATTGATCTTAGAGCTGTGGGCAAGGAAAAAACAGCCATATTTGCGATAATCCCGGACAATACAAAGGCATACAACTTCCTAGTTGGTATACTGTACACGCAGTTATTTCAACAATTGTACCGGTTGGCAGATCATTATCCGGGAAAGCGACTGCCAATTCCAGTCCATTTTCTGATGGATGAATTTGCAAACGTAGCGCTGCCGCAAGATTTTGATAGTCTGTTGTCTACAATGCGTCAGAGACAGATCTTTTGCTCCATCATTTTGCAAAACCTATCGCAACTAAAAGCCTTGTATGAAAAAAATTGGGAATCAATTGTTGGCAATTGTGACTCCTTTTTGTATCTGGGCGGCAATGAACAGAGTATCCATGAGTACATTTCCAAGCTATTGGACACGGAAACCATCGATACCAATACTTATGGACATAACAAAGGAAGAATGGGAGGATTCTCCAAGAATGATCAAAACGCTGGCAGAGAATTGCTCAAACCCGGAGAAGTACGAATGCTGGATAATGATTACGCAATTTACTTCATGCGTGGGGAATATCCGATCATGGATCGGAAATATGATGTGTTCCATCACAAACGATGGCACATGACAGCTTCCGGCGGCGGTGAACCTTACAACGAACTAGAACGCCTGCGGGCAAAAAAAGCACAAGAAGAACAATTGCGGCGGCAGGCGTTTCAAAAGAAGGCTGCAAGAATTGCAGCGGAAACCGGTCAAGCTCTATCCATGTTTTTCTCCGATCACCGCAGTGAAAAAGATGAAATTGTGTTTGACATCAATGAATTTGATTTTTCCAGTGAAGAATTGCTAATCTATGCAATCTCAATGCTGGAGCAAAAGGAAAGGAATATATACCATGAAGAAATTTAATAAAAAGACAATGTACAAAATGTTCGTTTCCAGTATCACTACTGCGCTTTGTTTTTCGGCAATGGCAATACCGGTATTTGCGACGGATGGTGCTACCCAAGCAGTTTGGGAGTTAGCTGATATTGTTTCCGGTATTTTTAAGGCGGTCGGCGTTATTGTTTGTTTGATCAGCCTTGCATTTTTAGGGGCATCCATCAGCAGCCATGATACTTCTCAGAGAATCAATTCCGCGTTAGGCTTGATTAGCGGACTGCTAGTCTTCTTTGCGCCCGATCTTCTCAGCTTGATTGGTGTTGTACGAAGCTGACAAAGCGAATATTGTTACAGGAAAGGATGTGGTAAACTGTGAGATGGCTTTCCGATTTACTGGACATCATCTTTGAGATGTTTAATTCTACTTTGCAATTCGTAGTGGGGTTATTGTCACAGGATCCGGAATCGTTCAATGCGACACTGTATCAATTCGCAGAAAATTTGAGTTTTGTGTTTCAGTCGGTGGGTGTGGCTCTGGTTGTGTTGTTTTTCTTTCTCAGTCTTGCAGATCCATCTCGTTCTATAGGAGATATCAAACGACCGGAAGTGGTTTTAGCAGAATTTGTTCGGCTGATTGTTTGCAACATCATCGTCTTGAACTCTTCTTTCATCTTGGAAAAAATCATGCAAATCGGAACTGGTTTGATTACATTAGGATGGAACACTGCAAACAGTGCGAGCGGCGGCGTTCCTACGCTCTCCGCAGACGGAACAGTAAAAGCAGCGATGAACGAGATCGAATTTGGCATTCTCGATATCAGTTTTGATATGCTCATCCTACTGCTTTTGGGCTTCATTTTGGTGGTTGCACTGGGAATTGTGATCATATATATCTCAATTGTAGCGTACACGCGCTTTTTCAAGCTATACATGTATATCGCACTTGCCCCCATTGCACTTTCCACTTTTGCATGCCCAAATACATCTGATGTCGGAAAGCAGTTTTTGAAGAGCTTCTGCGGTGTATTGCTGCAAGGGTTAATTTTGGTTCTTGCTTTCATCTTGTTTACGTTGTTCTTTAGCAACGTCGAATTGGATGCAAATGCCGGCCCAATTGAATTGGTTTGGGATTACAGTATTTCTGTTTTAGGGCAGCTATTTGTTTTGATTGCCATTATTAAAGGTTCTGATCAATTGGTGTATAAGATGTTGGGCGTCTAAAGGAGGTTATCTATGGAAATCAAAATGAATAAAGAGATTCGTGCATATCAAGAGCGCTCTTGGTTGAATCTGACAATGCGGCAAATTATCATCGGTGCAATCGGTATTATCTTCAGTGTGTATATCGCTTTTTCTCTTCGCCATACCTTTTCCAGCGCTACGATGATGGGGCTTGTCGGTACCATAGTCATGATCCCGTTTGCACTGATCGGAGACTTCGGACCGACAGTACAGGGTATGCCGTTTCGAAAATTCCTATGGGTCTGGATTCGATACACCTATTTGGAGCCGAAACAACTAAAATTCATCGGAAATAATTTTTATAAAAAAATACTGGAAACGCAAATGCAAGCAGATGCAGCCAAACAGAAAGGATGGAAAAAAGGTGAATTTCAAACAGCGAAAGAACGAGCGAAAAGAGCGCTATGTCATTCCAAAAAGCGTACAAGCCGCCATTCCAGTACAGATGATATGGAAAGATGGCATTTTTTTAAGCGAAAAAACCTACAGTAAAATGTTTCGCTTTGATGATATCAATTATCAGATTGCCGGGAGTGAAGATCAAAGTACCATGTTTTTACGATATTCCAAGTTATTGAATAGTCTGGATGCGGGAAATCTGGCACAGATCACTATCCGCAATCACAAGAGAAATATGGTAGAATTTGAACATGATGTCCTTTTTCCTATGCAGGCAGATGATCTGGACGAGTATCGAACGGAATACAATCAGATTTTGTCGGAGCATGCCAACGAAGACAATGGAATTGTGCAGGAAAAATACATTACCATCACTACTACCAATCAAAAGGATATCCAAACGGTACGAAATCAGTTTTCCCGAATTGCTACTACGTTAAGCAACAAGATGAAAGATCTAGGGTCTAACCTTACAGCAATGGATACGCAGCAACGTTTGCGGATTCTGCACAGCTTTTACAGGCACGGTGAAGAAGTACAATATACGTTTGATTTCCAAAGTGCAATGCGGTTGGGACGAGATTTTCGGGACTACATCTGCCCGGACAGCATGGAGAAACAGCGAGATTATCTGCGCATTGGCAAACGATACTGCCGCGTGTTATTTTTCAAAAGCTTTGCCAATTATATCAGCGATGCCATGATCAAAGAAATCTGTGATACAGACAAAGATATGATACTGACCATTACAGTCAATCCGGTATCGATGGAAGAGGCAAACCGTCTTGCTGACAGACAGGCAGACAGAGTAGAAGCCAACATCGGAAAATGGCAGCGCAGTCAGAATAAGAACAATAATTTTTCTGCCATTATTCCCTACGATTACGAACAGCAAAGAAAGGAATGCCGGGAATTTCAGGAAGATATCCGCACAAGAGATCAGCGTGTCTTTTATACGACCATTACCGTCGCATATGTCGCAGATACGATGGAGGAATTGGAGGAAGACACAGAAAGCATTCGCCGGATTGCCCAAAACAAAATGTGTCAGCTTGTTCCGTTGATGTTCCAGCAGCTAGACGGCTTGAATACGACGTTACCGTTTGGCGTGAAAAAAATTGAAGCTGACTATACCATGACAACAGAAGCGCTTGCTGCATTCATCCCCTTCAACACACGCGATGTAAATCATCCGCATGGAATCTTTTATGGAAAGAATGTCGTTAGCGGAAACATGATCCTAGTCAATCGCCTGATGCTCAAGAATGGAAACAGTTTCATTCTTGGAACATCCGGTGCCGGCAAATCCATGTTTGGGAAAAACGAGATCATCTCCCTGATGCTCAACTCCGATGCGGATATTATTGTCATTGACCCCGATCGTGAGTACCGAACATTAATCGAAGAATTAGGAGGTGAAGTCATCAACCTCTCGGAAACTTCAGAGAATCATATCAATGCAATGGATTTTCGACAGGCGTATGACGAAAGTGTAGAAAATGCAATTAAAATTAAGCAGAGCTTTGTGTTGTCTCTATGTGAGGAAATTATTGGCAGCGCAATTGATTCCAAAGCACGATCCTTGATTGATCGATGCAGCGGTAACATCTATCGTAAGTATCTAAAAAGTGGGCAAAAAGGAAGCATGCCCACATTGCGTGATCTGTATTCAGAACTCATGCAACAGCAGGAACAATTGGGTAAAGATATTGCGTTGGAAATTGAACTGTATGCCAAGGGTTCTCTTAATACGTTTTCGGAACAAACGAACGTCAATACGCAAAGCAGATTGCTTTGTTATGACATTCACGATATGGAAGAAGACTTAATGACAGTGGGGATGCTGGTCGTACTGGACAATATTATGAACCGCATTTCCCAAAACCGGGAGGACGGAAAAAAGACCTTCATCTTTATTGACGAAATCTATCTTCTGTTCCAGCATCCATACACATTTAAGTTTCTTTCCAAGCTCTGGAAACGTGTCCGGAAATATGGCGGCAACTGCACAGGCTTGACGCAAAATGTCGAAGATGTGCTGCAAACAAAGGAGTCCCGTTCCCTCATTGCCAACAGCGAGCTTTTGGTGATGCTGAATCAAGCACCCACAGATACCGTGATCTTAGCAGACATGCTGCACATTCCGGAAACACAGCTGTCATATATCAACGGTGCGGAGCCAGGGCATGGGCTGTTGAAAGTCGGCTCTTCCCTGATTCCATTTGCCAATGACTTCCCGACGGATACCAAATTGTATCAGCTGATGACAACCAAACAGGATGAGGTATTCAAACAACAGCAAAAAGAAAAAGCAGCTGGATAAGAGTTGATCATGTTGCAATGCTTTATTTCCTCAAAATGAATTGCGCTATGCGCCATATAAAATCAAATATAGCAACAGCGGAAGCTGCAAACTCTATACCAAATGCAATACCATGTGCATGTTTCTGATTTGTTTTTGAAATTTTCCATATAGCTTTAACTATAACGCATATGAGATTCAAATAAAACCAAGAAAGAATAAAGTTTAGAATTATGGAGATGAAGAACCAAATATACATGTATTTTATTCCTTCTAATATATAAATTATAATAATCAAATCAATTAAAAAACCAACTAGAGAAAATCCTAATCCGATAAGCCATCGAAAAGCAGATTTTTCATTAATATTCGCAAGTTTACAGAAGAGAAAAAAGCCGGCCACTATTGGTATGCAAGAAATAAACCACATCCATATTTTATCGTATTTATATACCAGTAAATAATTGATCAAACCAGATGCCATAAGAGACAGAGATAAGTTATATTCCCAAAATTGATTTTTTTTCATAGATTCTCCAGTATTACAGAAAGGAAATTATAGTTGCAATGCGTTTTTTAATAATAGTAGTCACAATATTATGTATTCCACTTATTTTTGTTGTTGGAGGGTGTCTTTTTTTTGCTGTAGAACACATAGTACATAAAATTCATATGAAAATAAAAAAATATGAATCTACACGTGTTTATCAATGCATTCGAAACGGAATCAAAAAATACTTTCTTTTTGACTTCGATGACGAAAACAAGTGATAAAAGTATATTGCATTTCAGAAACTTTGTCAAGTACAATAGGAAATTTAGAAAAGAAGGTGATCCGCATGTGATTTTTTATAGACTACTGATTTACATAAAGTTAATTGTCATTCAGAAAGGAAAGATTGATATGAAACGAACGATTCTTTATGCAGCTACGCTTTTATCGCTCGGTACACTCTGCTGCAATCTAGGTACACAAGCAGTTCCCACAACAATGATTTCCCAGATCACTGCTTCTGCTGAGGAAGCAGCAGGAAATCTCATTGTGCAAGTTAGTGGTCTGTCTGATTTATCCGGTGTAACAATCACGGTTACCGGAAATGGCAAAACCTATACGGAAATCACAAACGATTCTGGACAAGCTGTATTCTCTCGGCTGCCTGTCAACGATTCCTCCGGCAATCCGATTACATACACCATACGGGAGACAATTCCAGACGGATATCTGGCTGCTTCGGCCATGACTATGACGCTCAGTGCTGGTTCTACCATAATTGCATCTATTCCCAACACGGAAAAAACATATACCATTGCCATTGATTGCAAGGACTACAAAACAGGCAGTACCGAACCAAGCGGAGACGCAGTGCTTTCCGGCGGCTCTTATACTGTTTATCACGACGGCGAGGTCTACGACACATATTCTATCGATGCCGATGGATTGCTTTGTGAGTTTACACTGCATGGGGATTCATACGAGGGAGAATGGACAGTACAGATGAACGAAGCGCCAGAGGGGTACTATCTGGATTCTACCATGCAGGAATTGGGCTACTATGAAGGTGATACCTGGATTGCGCTGAACAGCTATTTTCCGCAATATACCCATGCCACGATGCATTTGAGCCTGCTTCCGATTTCCGGCAGATTTTCGATTCAAGGGCATGCAGGTGATGAAATTCAAGTGTATTTACAGTCCTCCGGCAGTTATGAGAACAGCCGTATTACAGAACGTGTATCACTGACGATCGCAGAGGATGGCAAGGCAACGCAAACTGACATGCTGCCCTATGGAACCTATCGCATTCAGAATCTGACTACCGGGGAAAGTACGTCCGCACGCATTACGACATACGGTGAAATTGTTGCAGTCGATTTCCAGGATTCACCGACAGTATCTTCCACCGCAGTCACCACAACATCAGTAACAACGACAACGACTACCTCCACTGTATCACAAAATATTTCCCGCTACCGGCTGTATGATAGCACTGGAAAAGTACTTTTATCCAGCGGAACCTATACAGAAGATGGGAGATTAACGGTACCGGATGGCGGTGTAACAGAACCATATTATCTACTGCGTGTAGAGCAGGGAGATCCAACATCTGCAATTGGAACAGTGATGACGGAAAAATATATCACACTGCATGCAGATGGTACGTATACCGATGCGGACACCTATATTTCCTGCTACTGGTTGTATGACAAAACCGGGGCAGAGCTTCTGACCAGTGGAGCTTATACAAAAGATGGAAAATTAGACGTGCCGGAGGGCGGTGTAACAGAGCCATATTATCTGCTGCGCATTGAACATGGCATTCCCACTTCCCCTGTCGGAACAGCGATGATGATCGAGCGTATCGTTTTACACGAAGACGGTTCCTACGAAACTTATACGGAAACAAATAACACTTTATACGGTGACGTCAACCTCGATGGTACAATCAATATGGCGGATGTGATCCTTCTGAATAAGTATACCGTAAGCGTAGTAGATCTTGTACCGATTGCGCTGGCAAATGCGGATGTATACTATGATTCCTATGTGGATGGTAACGACGCAATGACACTCTTGCGTTTCCAAGTACAATTGATTGACACACTGCCGTATACCGCAGAAAAATGACATCCAAAAAACTTCCGGAGGGAATACGATGAAACAGAAAAAAATATTTGCGATACTCTTGATATGTTTGACCGCAGTATGCATTCCCGGCTGCGGCAGCAAAGATGAGCCGGTCGAAGAAAAAGCGGAAACAACGGCGGCAGCAACGACGACAACTGAGCTTACGACAACCACAACGGAAACGATTACCACCGCCACTACAGCAAACCCCATTTACCCGACAGGTGTGCCGGAAATCCATAATCCCACCGCAGATTCCGGGCAAAGTGACAGTCAGGCTTCTGTCAATTATCGCTGGGATGTAATGCAGAAAAACACCGTCACTGGTACAACAGATACATACACAACAGATCTTGTGATACCAATCAATTGTACCAGCGTAGCCGATAGCGCCTTTTCCAACAATGAAACGATAGAACATGTATCCTTTTCCAATCCCTATACCGAAATCGGCTCTTATGCATTCAGCAACTGCCCGAATTTAGAACAACTAGAGCTGCCTTGGTACACGGAGACGATATCTCCCTATGCATTTCAGGACTGTACTTCTTTACAGTTGTTAGATATTCCGGAAACTGTGACGGAAATCAAGGAAGGTGCATTTTACGGCTGCACAGATTTGCTAAGTTTAACAATGTATCAAGGATTGCGTACAATCGAAGACATTGCATTTTACGGATGCAGCAGCCTTGTCAATGTCTTCATTCCGGACGGTGTGACGGAAATCGGAGATTACGCCTTTGGAAATTGCAAAAATCTTTTGAACGTTACCATTCCGGCATCTGTGACAACTTGCGGATTGTACCCGGTCAGTGGCGGTGCCGATCTTCCCTTGGAAGAACAAAACACCATACAGGTATTTGTCAAGCAGGACTCTTGGATCGATCAGAATTTTGACAAGTGTTTTGGTGGGACAAGTTGTGTGAAAGTGTATTACTAAAATATGAGCGGACGCCGTGCAAAGCCGCCGGATGGTCTTTGTGTGGTATTGCATAGGAGGTGAGAAAGCTTGGCATACAAGCTGCAAGATCGAGAACAAAACAATAAAATGATTCGCACACTTCTTTCGGATGCGCAAAAGAAGCCTCCCAAAACCTCCGCAAATCAACACATAAAAGCAATGGCAAATCGCGCTTTTCGTATTCGGGAAATCACGCGAAAATCGCAGCAGTCTATGCGTCACATGGAGAGCGCAGCCGGACTGTCACAAAATGAAACATCTCCGGAATCTGACGCGATCCGATCGATGGAGCGCAAGATATATGATGTGGAAAGGCTTCTCCAACATACGACAAAAGACAAGGCGGAGAAAACGCAGGAAAAAGAAGCACAAAAGCAGCACAAACCCAATGAATCGATTCAGATGCAAGAAACCCATTCCAATGACTACAAAAAGGAAACATCTTCTCCACAGTCCAAAATCAAGACGAGGGAAACGGAGCATGCAGCGTATACGCCGAAAACAAAGGCAGGCTATCAATCCATTCGAACTTCCGATGAGGTCAAACAGAAAAAAATGGCGGAGAAATCTGCCGAAAAAGCTCGTGCTTGCGCTACAACGGAACAAAAACAAGCCGCGAAATGTACTGCAAGTAAGAAAGCAGCGAAGAAGGCGACAAAGAAAACAGCTTCTTCCACCGCGCCCAAAAAAGCAATCTCTATAGGTGGCGGCGTTGGAGCGATTGTTGCATTGGTGCTCGTTATCATTGTCGCAATTTTTGCTGTCATAATTGTCTGCATTTCAAGCAATCAAGTAGAAGAACAAAATCGCCAAAATGCCGGCAATGCAACTGCTTCTGTCAGCGATGCTGTCTTGCAATATGAACCACTCATTATCCAATATGCCAATGCAAATGGAATCGGCAGATACGTGGCATTGATCGAAGCGATTATGATGCAGGAATCCGGTGGAATCGGAGTCAATGTGATGCAAGTTGGTTTCGGCACGGTAAATACCGTAGAAGATTCGATTCGCATGGGGGTTGGCTATGTGCGGACATGTTTGGAAATGGCACGTGTCACTGATCCAGGAGATATGGATCAAATTAAAGTTGCTTTACAAGGATACAACTATGGAACAGGCTACATCACATGGGTATGGAACAACTACGCCGGGGAGTATACCCCGGAAAATGCACAGCTCTTTTCCGAGAATCAGAAAGCAGCACTGGGATGGAGCGTATATGGCGATCCGCAATATGTAGAACATGTACTGCGATACTATAACCCAGGAGAAACGACAATAGAATTTGTGACAGATGGTGCACAATTCGCCTGGCCCGTGCCGGGACACACGAATATTACCAGTTACTTTGGCTCTCGTTGGGGTACCACACATAAGGGCATCGATATCTCCGATGGAAACATTTCCGGCGTACCAATTGTGGCGTCCCGTGCCGGTACAGTGACACGTGCAGACAACTCCTGTACTCATAATTACCCGAAGAACTCCAGCTGCGGATGCGGCGGTGGGTATGGAAATCGAGTCGAAATTTCCCACGGTGACGGAATATCCACTTTGTACGGACACATGGTAACGATTACAGTTTCTGTTGGGCAGACTGTGCAGCAAGGACAAGTGATCGGCTATGTGGGTTGTACCGGACATTCCACCGGATACCATTTGCATTTTGAAATCAAACAGAACGGCACGCAAGTGGATCCTATGAATTATCTATAAAGATGTCGTTTTGAACAAATATGTTGCAGCCAATTTGATTTTCAATTGTACATATACGACATCATTTCTTACTTTGATTTTCGGAAATGAGGAAAATTCCATGCCATGGTGGCCCTGCAACGCAGATAAGTCCCATATTTATTGTAACAGGAGGTAATCTATGGAACATTCAATTCCTATACCACATCACGTGTGCAGCGTAGGAGAAATCCTGACAGCCGTCATCGAAGCGATGCGAACAGATCAAATTTTCTTCTTGCAATTTCTCTGCACTGCGGCGTCTCACGACGAAGAAACATTTGTCAATCAACTTCTCATTCTGGCACAGAAGCCTGACGCACAGAGTGTCTCAGACCGAGAGGATTGGGAAAAAATCGGCTGCCAGGTCGGAAGAGAGTCTATTGTGCTTTTGGACGAGGAGGACGCCTACAATCTATATCCCGTATGGACGGAAAAACAAGTTTCCGGCAGCGTGCGCAGGGAAAAATGGGCGTTCAATCTCCTCTATGAGCTTCATATTGCAGAAGCAGTACATCGAAACTCTGACACGCTGGAGGATGCACTCTGGAACATGATCCAGTCTGACGCGGCGCACAGCGAAATGGAAGAATTTTATGAATCCTATCGAATTGCAACCGATCGAGACGCGGAATATGACAGCAACTACTTCCTGCGCGAATACGGAATCCCTGCCGTTTTTGATGAAGAAGATCGACGAGACGTCTCTAAGACAAATGCAGAATTGGAGATGGAATGGCTCTGGCAGTTTGTCCAAAATGCAGTGCATTTTCAGTTGATGCTTCGAAGTGGCTTGAATCCGTTTTCTCGTTACAGTGAAAAAGATTTTGTCTTGCGAGATACACATGCCAAATCCAGAAGCGGTTTTTTGATGCTTCTGACAGCCATACAGAAAAAGACAAAAGAATATATGGGATATCTACGAACAATTGCCAGACAATTTCCCGATCCGCTTCCATACAGCAATGCCCAGCTTGTTAGTGTGCGTGTTATCGCGAATGAATTGGGTGCATCAAATAGTGATGCAATTTGGTCTCCAAATGTCGGCACAGACTTTCCCGGATATGCATGGAGAAGACTGGAATATCTGAAAGAGTATGCCTACGATGAATACCTGACAGAGCTAATGGAAGATTCCCTGGCATCTACCGTCAACGCATACGGCAATAGTATTCGGGACAATGCGGAAAAGATACGAGAAAGCAAAATTGCACAGCGAAAATCAGCCGGCATGACAGACGAACAGATCGCCGCAGAAAAAACAAAGATCGATATGGAAATCAATGAAATTTTGCGAGATGAGTATTTTTACTATTGACAATACGCATAGCCAATCGCAAATACGAAGCGGAAATCAGAGGACTTCCGCTTCTTGCTTTTTTGTAGCAATATGGTATCACAAAGGAGGATATTTCATGGCAAACATGAGGGAAGTTCAGCAGAACTGGGCAGAAATTACGCAGCAGCTACTGTCTGAACCGGATGTGTATTTGCAGTTTCTGCAATTTTCTTCTCATCTATATGGTCTGCCGTTTTCCAATGCGGCGCTGGTGTTTCGAGAAAATTCAAAATTGACAAAAGTCGCAACTGCCGCAGGCTGGAACTCTATGGGATTGTCTATTCGGGCTGGTGAACATGGCATCGCAGTGTTTGATGAAACCAATCGCCAAAATGCACTGTTGTTCCTATTTGATTCATCACAAGTGATTGATCGAAACAAGCCAATGCAAGAACCGATGATCCCCGAACCGTTTTCATTTTCGGCATACGAAAAACAACTATGCAAGGTGATAGGCACATCCGAAAGCCAATTGTTTGAAGATTTTGCACAGTTGAGCATCGGCACAGCAAAACATTTTATTTGGCAGGAAGCCGTGCAACGACTAATTAACAGTCACTGTGAGATGGCAAGATGGGACGAGAAACAAAAACAGCAATATGTACAGTTACTTATCGAAACAGTACGGTATGTGGTACATCTGCGTTGCGTGCAAGATGTTCCCGGCGTACATGTTCCGGAGCCGGACTTGTTCGGATTTTCGCTGTTTCGCAATGATGTGAGGAATTTTATTCGGTTCGGCACTCTAGCACAGAGAATCTATACCAAAAGTATCAAAAGCATGCAGAATATAATCAGAAAAGAGGAATTGCAACATGACGAGAGCAGAATTGACACGAATGAAATCGTTGATCACAGACAGCGAGATGGACAGCTGGTTCGGAATCATTCCGGGAGAAGAACTGGATCTGCTTCTGAACAAAGCCAGGACCTTTCTGGGAAAATGGGGAAAACTCTGGAACAGATGGATGAGCAAAAATCATCTGAAAATCCTTCTCGCCATTATTCAGTCGAAGAAATTCGATTTCGAGGTGATGATAAACGAAGTGGATATAACGGCACAGGAACGATTCGAAGCGCTGGACAAGCAGTATCGCCAACAAGATCCGGCACCGGACAGAGAAAACAACCGGAAAGCCTTCCTAGATTGGGATCTGAAGCGGCTGCGAACCATCGAGAATCAGGTGATGAAGGAAGTCGTATACCAGATTCCGGAAACGTACCGAAACATGACATAAATCAAAAAGATGCGGAAGCAGATTCACCTGTTTCCGCATCTTTTTTTAAGGCACAAGCGAATAACGGTACATTTTTAGAAACTCAAAGCAAATTTACTTCGCTGAAAGAATCCCCATCTGCTACCAATCTGTCGATAAAAGACAAACTCCCCGAAACTAGGTTTACAGCGCTGAATAAAGCAGATCGTCTCCACATCAGCACAGCACCGCCGTATTTTTCACCTGATATTTCCCCATGGGGAACGGTAGAAAGCCATTATGAATTGTGCAATGGGGTATTCCGCGTTTCTACGCCGTCACATGGCGGGATTATGATTCATATTGATATAGCAAAGTATATGCTTTCCAAAGAAGCAAGAAAAGAGGGCTTCACTGAAAATGGATATCTTTGTTTTGAAGAAGATTGTGATGCCTGCGTTGCAGAACGAGAACTGCTTGACAAAGGCTTGATACAGATCCCGTCTGATTATCCTCATAGCTCAGAAGCGTACAATCAAAGCATCAATGGGCAATTGAAAAAATGGCATTTGGATTATTGGAATATGAGAGAAAAATCGCTTCATCCTATCAGATCATCCCTTCCCAGTCAGACTTCATTATTGGACTCCATTGTTCAAGTTAACGAAAATCCAGAGAGCACCACGAAAGAAATCCAAAGCGAAGAACTCATCTTTTATTTCGGTAATACTGATAGAGCAGATGATGCATGGTTTACAGAAAGTGATTTGCTTGCCGATTTTGCAAAGAAGCATCCCGACATGCGTTTTGCACTTGCCAATGCTGTTGTGGAATATCTTGACGAAAAGCAGCATACCGAGCGTAATTTGAAAGATCTTCACGCCGGCTGGTACAAAAAGACCAACTTTATGATTAATGCAGAAATTGACGGCGATGCATTCAGTTATGAAGGAAGAATTGACATCGGCGATGGAAAAGGCGCAGGCGGCGGCAGTCTGATCGACCATATCCGGGATTTCAATCAAGGCATGATAGATTCCAACAATTATCCATATAATACGCCCGAAGCTAAAGAAAAGGCAAAGCGCACGCTTGATATTTTTATTCCTTTTCTTGAAGCGCATTCTGAATTGACAGCCGAGGAGCAAAAGACACTGGAAGATTTTAAGGCAAGGAACCCGATTCGTGGGTATGCGGATATTGAAACAGAAATAGTGCCCGATAGACCTATGATCGCTGAGTCAGAATCTGTGGACATAGAACAATATCTTATCGATGATCTAAAACGTGGTACAATGTTTCAAGATGGAAAATTCCGTGTGGAAAAATTCTGTCAGGAAAATCCAAAGAACATCAAAGCCTTTGCAGCCATACTGAAACAAGAATATGGGATTGGCGGACACAGCGGAAACGGCAATGTAAATTTCATCAATTACGATGGAAAAGGCATGGAAATTCTCTACACCGAAAAGGGAGAAAAAAAGTCTGCACAATTCACCTGGAATGTCATTGCGAAAAAACTGTACGATCTGATCGAATCCGGTACATACATTATGCAAGAAGAGATCGCAGCGCGTATCCGAAACGCACAGCATGTCATGCAAGAGCCATCTTCCGATGATTTCCATCTAAGTCAAGCAAAGAAAATTCTGAAAGAGTATGGTCTGCTTCAACCCGAAATGCCAGAACATATCCCGGAAAACATGACCGCCATTGACGCAGATACTGCTGCCAGCATGCTGGCGCACGGATTTTCCGTACATGCAGCGGACGGTGCATCTGATATTTCTTTCGACCAACTATCCACAGATAATCTTACTGTATATCTGGCTGATTCTACCGAACTGCTACAGGAACGGGCAATGCGCAACATTGCGGACGGCGTACGCGACATCTCCGCCGCTTTTACCGATGTACCACAGATGTTGGGCGAACCCTATGTCTATGATTTAGATCGATTCGCGGATATGTTCGATTGGGATTTTCATATCGAAAAAGATGTATCGGAAAACACAGTAGAACTATTGCGATCAGGCAATACCGAACCAATTGAGAAGTATC
Source organism: uncultured Ruminococcus sp. (assembly GCA_949291125.1). Lineage (GTDB taxonomy): Bacteria > Bacillota > Clostridia > Oscillospirales > Ruminococcaceae > Ruminococcus_C. Next base: position 5,261 of record CASEUJ010000011.1, on the reverse strand, counting down.
TTAGATCTCTGATAGAAGAAGCTGCACAGCCGGGCGCAGCAGAAGTGCTAACTGGACAGGCACAAACAGCACAAATCATCCTGGAACTGACAAAAACATATGCTGATACATACTTTGCTGCGAAAGCACAGCCGAATCAGTCTACTTGGAAACAAGAATACACGCAGACGCAAAGTGTACGGACAAACGCAGAAAATTATCGTATTATAGATGATTTTATTGGCGTTGGCACGCCAAAAGAACGCATCCAAGCAAACGTACAGGCAATCCACACCTTAAAAGAGGTTGAACTGAGAGGAACGCCAGCAACACGTGAAGAACAGTGTCTCTTGTCAGAGTATGTAGGATGGGGTGGTCTGCCGCAAGTTTTTGAACCGGGTGGTTTCATGTATGACACGGTAAAATCTCTACTGACAGAAGACGAATATGCTGCTGCCAGAGCATCTACGCTTACTGCATTCTATACGCCGCCGGTTGTGATTCGCGCTGTTTATGATTATTTGGAACGTGTTGGCATCACTTCAGGAAATCTTTTAGAACCCTCCTGCGGCGTTGGCGCATTTTTGGGGTTACGTCCGGAATCCATGCAAAACTGCAAATTTTACGGTGTGGAACTCGACAGCATATCCGGCAGAATTGCAAAGCAACTGTACCCCAACGACCATGTTGTTGTAACAGGCTATGAAAAGACAACCTTTGCAGACGGCAGTTTCACTGCGGCTGTGGGCAATGTGCCGTTTGGAGATTTTCAGCTATCTGATCCGAAGTATGATAAAAATCATTTTCTGATCCATGATTACTTTTTTGCAAAGACGCTGGACCAAGTATGCCCCGGCGGTATTGTGGCGTTTATTACGTCAAAAGGTACAATGGATAAGAAAAATGATATGGTTCGACGGTACATTGCGGAACGTGCGGAATTGATCGGTGCGATCCGTCTTCCGAATAACACCTTTTCAGAAGCAGCCGGGACAACGGTTACCTCTGATATTCTCTTTTTGCGGAAGCGGACAGAACCGATGGGACAACTCCCAGAATGGATTTCTTTAGCTGTAAATGAAGCTGGAATCACTATGAACGCCTATTTTGTTTCTCATCCGGAAATGATTTTAGGTGAAATGAAAATGATCAGCGGTCGATTTGGTATGACGGCGGAATGTCTGGACACATTGCCTGCGCCCCTGAAGGAACAACTGAAACAGGCAGTGACGCATCTGCCACTTGTTCCGGTTCCTTCCGCACAGATCAATATGCAGGAAATCACAATCACGCAGCTGCAGATTGATGCGGAACAGATACGATCGGAAAGCTTTTTTGTAGAAAATGAAACTCTGTATTTCAAAAACGCAAATCAGGATATTATGGAATTTAACGCACAGAAAATGGGCATTGCAAAAGCATACCAGAAAAAAGCGGAATCCATGCTGCGCATGATGATTACCATTCGAGATGTGATGGACGAACTGATTCAATTAGAATCAGAAAATGCGTCCGATGACATCATTTCCGGAAAACAAGCAGATTTGGATCTTGCCTATGAGCAATTTGTCAGTCAATATGGTAGAATTGCGGACAAAGACAATGCGAAAATTCTTCGCCTAGACAAGAGTTACTATCGGTTGACACGGCTGGAAGAGTATGACGAGAATGGAACTTTTTTGGGGAAAACAGAAATTTTTACAGATCGAATTATTCAGCCGACTCCAGTGATTCAGAGCGCAGAAACTCCGCAGGACGCACTCATTTACAGCATGAACGAGAGAGGACGCGTAGATATGCCGTACATGATGGAGCTGACCGGTAAACCAGAAGAGTTTCTTGCAGGTGCACTGACCGGCAGTATATTTCGTAACCCTCTTTACAATTCGAATGACGAAACTTCACAAAAATATCTGACTGAAGATGAATATCTTTCCGGCAACGTAAGAAAAAAACTCAGAGAAGCGCGGCACGCTGCTGAAAAGGACGATATGTATGCTGTGAATGTCACTTGTTTGGAAAAAGTACAGCCAAAAGACCTAGAAGCAGGTGATATCTATGTACGCCTAGGGGCAACATGGATTCCAGTGAGGTATTATCAGGCATTTTCCGAAACACTGTTTCAACCGTCAGCATGGGAGAAGAAAGGCAGAGTAGAATTCGAACCGAGCAGTAATGTATACTACGTCTATGGTTCTCACCACACAACCGGTATAAACTTAAAAGCCGGAGAAATCTATGGAACAAAACGCTGCAATGGGTACAAGGTACTGGAAAATCTTTTGAATTCAAGATCTTCCCGTGTCTATGACACGATAAAGGACGCTGATGGAAAAACGCGAAGCATCCTTAATCAGGTGGAAACGGAAAAGGTTCAGGCATGCGAAGAAAAAATCCGTGACGCCTTTGCGTCATGGATTTGGAATGACCCGGAACGAAGAATGGATCTTGTGACCCGGTATAACGAACAATTTAATTCGGTTCGCCCAAGGCAATACAATGGAGCTTACTTGAATTTTCCCGGCATGAACCCTGCAATTACGCTATATCCGCATCAGAAGAATGCCATTGCCAGGATCATTTATGGCGGCAATACACTGCTGGCACATACCGTTGGAGCCGGCAAAACTTTTGAAATGATTGCTGCGGCGCAGGAACTGCGACGATTGGGACTATCCAGAAAGAATTTGATTGTGGTTCCAAATCATCTGACCAGACAATGGGAAGCGGACTTTCTGCGATTGTATCCTACAGCTAATATACTGGTTGCCACGCCGCAGAGTTTTACACCGGAAAAACGCCGCGCTTTTCTGGCAGACGCACTGCTGCACGATTATGATGCAATTATCATGGGACATTCTCAGTTTACATCGCTGAAGCTGTCATCAGAACGACAGAAGGACATGCTGAACAGGGAACGCGCTGAAATTTTGGCAATTCTAAATGAAGCAAAACGCAATAGTGACGGGAAAAACTTTACAGTAAAACAAACGGAAGGAATACTGAAAAGCATTGATAAACGACTGGAAGTCATTCATCACAAGCAGAATGATGACGATACTGTTTTCTTTGATGAATTCGGCTTTGACCGTCTGTTTCTGGACGAAGCACATTTATTCAAAAATCTCGGCGTTGTATCCAAAATGGATAATATCAATTTGCCTGCCGGCAGCGCAAATGCGTTTGATTTATATCTAAAAACACAGTACATGGATGAGCGCACTGGCGGAAAGGGCTGCATTATGGCTACTGGCACACCTTTGAGCAACAGTATCGCGGAAGTGTATACATTCCAGAAATATCTGAATAAAGCACAAATGAAAGAATATGGGCTGCTGCATTTCGATGCTTGGGCAGCAAACTTCATTGAAGCGGTCACTGCGGCAGAGCTTGCACCGGAAGGCAGCTATTATCGTATAAAAACGCGCTTTTCCAAATTCAATAATCTAAGTGAACTGAAATCGATGTTTCTAGAATTTGCAGATGTACAGACAGCGCAAATGTTGCACTTGGAAGTGCCGGAAGCGGAATATCATACCGTTTCGCTGGAGAGAAGTGAGTTTCAAGCGCAGATGATGGATGCATTTCTGGAACGCGCTTCAGCTGTGCGTAGTGGTATGGTAGATGCATCCGTGGACAATATGCTTGCCATCACCAATGACGGCAGAAAAATGGCATTAGATCAGCGGACGATCAACCCTTTGATTCCGGAAAGTGATACCAGCAAAGCAAGTGCCTGTGCGGACAATGTGTTCCGCATCTGGCAAGAAACGGTGGCGCAGCGTTCCACACAACTGATTTTTTCCGACTTATCTACACCGAAACGTACAGAACCGGAAGAAGGATTTCGTAGTATCTACCAGTCAATTCGAGAAAAGCTGGTAGAAAAAGGCGTCCCGGAACATGAAATCGCGTTTATACACGATTATGAAAAGCCAAAGGAAAAGGAAACACTTTTTGAAAAGGTACGCAAAGGCGAAGTACGTATCTTGCTTGGCTCTACCGGCAAAATGGGGGCAGGGACCAATGTTCAGACACGTCTGATTGCATTGCATCACCTCGACGTACCTTGGAGACCTTCCGATATAGAGCAGCGCGAAGGCAGAATCATTCGCAGAGGGAATGAAAATCAGCATGTACATATCTACCGCTATATCACAAAAGACACATTTGACGCTTATAGCTGGCAAATCATTGAACGAAAGCAAAAAATGATCTCTCAGTTTATGTCTCCAACAACCGGTGAACGAAGCATGGAGGATATCGATGATCGAGCGCTGAATTACGCCGAGATTAAAGCATGCTGTGTTTCCGATGAGCGCATGAAAGAGCAGATGCAGTTGGATAATGAAGTTCGTCTACTAAAAGTGGCAAAAACGACTTATCTCAACCAAAAGTATCGCTTAGAGGACAGCGTGCTGCGGGAATTCCCGGAAAAGATGGCTTCCACAAAGAAGCGGATGCAAAACTACATTGCTGATATCAGTCGTTTGCAAGAATGCACAAGGAGAAACGCACAGGGCTTTTCACCCATGAAGATCGGCGATATTACATATTCGGAAAAAAAGAATGCCGGAAAAGCGCTGCTGAATGCAATCCAATCGATTCACAGTACCGTCCCCTCTACTGTGGGAGAATATCGTGGATTTCTCATAGAAGTTTACTTTGATCCCCTAATCAAAGAATATACGGCAATTCTAAGCGGAAATGGACGTTACCGCGTGTCATTAAGCGGCAGCGCAGATGGAAATATCACTCGAATTAACAATCGTTTGGAAAGTATTCCGGAAAGTGTTACACAGTGTGAGCGTGAAATTGAGGATTGTCAGACACAGCTTGAATACGCAAAGGCAGAGTTAGAAAAACCATTTGCTAAAGAAGCAGAGCTAGCAGAAAAATCCGAGCGTCTTGCACAACTCAATGCACAATTACAATTCGATCAGAACGAGCATGTGCTATTATCGGAAAAGATGGAGAATTCTGAACGGCATCCAAACGCGGCTTGTCTGTAAAGAAATTTCGTAGAAATTGATAGAAAAAGTTAGTGTACGGGAAAGAGCCGGCGGTACTGTGAGATGTGTTCACGGTACTGCCGGCTTTTTGTTGCTCAGTATGGGGATAATATTTTAATGAAGTTCATTTGATTTGAGTCTATCCCAGAATTTGTGTAAACCTCTGAAGTAGTGTAAAATAGAAGAGACACTACTTCGGAGGTTTTAATTATGAGCAGAAGAGGAAGAAAAGGAACAGAAGAACAGCAGGCAAGACGAGCGCTGATAAGT
>CASEUJ010000010.1 GCA_949291125.1 uncultured Ruminococcus sp. | reverse complement strand
TGACCATATAAATGTAGTCCTATTTCATCAAAATTAGAATACATCTATTCTACGTCGCTTTTGACGCTTTTTCGCCATTTTTGATTGCTTTTTGCCCGCTCTTTTCCCTTTTTAAGTGGCAAACTCGGGTATTACCGCATTTTTTCTGAAATTGCAAGGATAATGTATAAATGATTCCCTGCGGTGCAAACTAGCATCGGAGGTGGTTTTTTGAAGAACCAGACAGAGAAAAAAGGCGGCGCGAGATCCCGGTTTCGTGGATTTTATACCGCCTTGGGATGCAGCCTTGCAATGATCGGCGCTGCATGCTATTTTGCTTATCATCAGACCAGTACTACGCTGGAGGAAAATCTTAATTCTCTCACGGAACAGATGGCTGTGACGGAAACAGAAAACTTTGTTTTGATGACGTCTGAGCCTGATCCAGCACCGGCAGTCGGCGTACAGACTGATGTAGTGATGGAAACTGAGACAGAAGTGGTGACGGAAGCTGAAACAGAAACACACACAGAAGCGGAGACCGAGTCGGAGACTACAGAATCTGAAACAGAATCAGAAACACCTGTGCACCAGCTTGTGCCGCCGTTGACAGATTATCGTGTGTTGCAAGAGTTCAGTGACGGCGAGCTTGTAAAGTCAGAGACCACCGGTACATGGCAGACTCACAATGGCGTGGATCTTGCCTGTGCGGCGGATGCAGAAGTGTATGCGATCGATGTTGGCACGGTGACAGAAGTGACAAAAGATGCACTCTGGGGCTATACAATCACTATTGACCACGATAACGGCGTCGAAAGTCGCTATTGCGGGCTCGATGGGTCCGTAGATGTCCGCGAAGGTGACAAAGTACAAAGCGGTCAGAAGATCGGCAAGGTCGGCGATACTGCAGATGTAGAAAGCGCATTGGAAACGCATCTGCATCTGGAAGTGAAGCTGAGCGGTGCATACGTTGACCCAATGGTATATTTTGCATGACACAAAAATCCGACCCCATGTTTCGGGATCGGATTACATAGATCATGTGGTGCGTTGTTTATTGCGGCAGATACCACCATGAATTGAACCCATACATATAGGTCTTTGCCCCCTTGGGCATCTGGGTCAGGGAGTGGAATACGTTGTAATAATCCCCGATGCCGCAGGGAATGGAGAGGGCTCCCAGCATCCCCAGCCAGTTCAGTTCTGGAAGTGGAAACAGCATAAAAATCAGATAGGGGATAAACCCAAACACCAGGTTTGGCAATAGGGACAGGAAGATAAAGCGACCCTTGCTTAAGTCCTCCGGCCCATATACAAATAGCATTCCCTTTTCCAGGTAGGTGTAGATATATGTCTTTTCCCGAAAGCAGATGGCGTGGAGAAATTCATGGGGGATCAACATCAAAAGTGCTAGAATACAGCCGATCGACATTCCAAATCCCAGCACATCGGTGCCGCCCCGGAGAAATGTCAGGGCAATAGTCAGAAGGACCAGGGGAATCGACGCCAGATTCATAAACAGCGCCAGTTTTTTCACATCGTCGATCTCCTTGAATTTGACGGCGCCGGGGCGGTGGGGGCGATTCGGTAGGCTTTCCGGATCACCATTGAATTTTCCATTCCATTTGATTTTCATGCTGTTGTTTCCTTTCGTATGTGTCAAGAATTGTTTGGGAAGTGCTATTAAGATTTGTATGTATTTCTGTGAAATTTGGTATGATGCAGTGCTTCCTCACTACTTACATAGTACACTATTTTTCTGCGTTTGTCAAGCCTTTTTACTAAAAATATAAAGAAATATTACACAAAATTTGCCCATCAAGTGTATTTTGTGTGGTATTGTGGTTTAATCCCATTTGCGGAATTGTTCCGGGACAGAAGTTTCGAACATTTCGCGGATGTGTTCCATACTCCACACCTGATATGATGGACCGGTGCTGGAGGTGCAGTAGGGGAGACCATGCTGGGAGGCGAGCTCTTCAGTGTACATGCTGTAAGGATATAGCCGCAGGTTTGACAGATTCCCGTCGTCGTAGTGGGTGATCACCGGCGAGACTTGTACATTTTCAATGTCTACCGTGCCATCTGCCCGGACGGTGATGTCAAAATTTGCAAGCTCACCAACCAGATTGAAGTTGTCCGTTTGTGCAGAAATGAAATTGCCCAGGGAATAGAACACAAAACCTTGTGTGCCGTCAGAGCGAGGAATATACTCCATGGTTTGGGGCACATGTGAATGCGTTCCGATGATCACATTGCCGCCCCAGTCCACGATCTTTTGCGCCAGGTCACGCTGTCCGTCGGTGACGGTGTATGTATCTTCGTTGCCCCAGTGACAGGTAACGACCACGACATCTGCGATCTCATTTGCTGCAGTGATCTGTTGTTGGATGATGTCTTCCTGAGAGGTATAGACGATTTCCAATTCGCTGTTGTCTGGCAGAGAATAGCCGTTGGTATTTTCCGTGTAGCTGACAAATGCCACAGTCTTACCGTTTACTTCCTTTGTGCGGATCTGCTGCATGTCCACATAGTCGCGATAAACGCCGCAAACCAGTGTGCCCGGGTGCTTCTGCATTTGCGCATCCCAGTAGTTAAGGCAGGATTGCAGTCCGCTTTCTCCCTTATCCAGCAAATGGTTATTGCACATGGTAATGACATTAAAGCCCATGTCGATCACCGCATCGCCCAGTTCTACTGGTGAGTTAAAATTAAAGTTTGAACCAGAGATCTCGAACCCTTCACCGCAGATTAGCGTTTCCTGATTAATGATGTTGAGGTCACCGTTGATGAGTGGCTTGATGTTCTCATAACAATAATCAAAATTATAGGATTCACCGGTTTCAGCATGATCTTGGGCGCTGCCGTAGACATATTGCTGTACCAGATTATCTCCCACAGCCACCACATTAATGGTGGTGTCGCCGCCGGATTCTGTTTCTGTGGCAGATTCGTCTGCGGTAGATTCTGTATTATCAATATCATTCACAGCTGTGTCTGTCTGTACCGCATTGTCGGTGCTGTCCTCTGCCGGTGCATTTGCCGGAACTACTGCATCGTCATCAATCTGACCAGTATCGCCGCATCCTGTTACCGCGAGAATCAGGAATGCTGTACAAATTGCATAGAGTGTGCGTCGCAATTGCTTTTGTTTCATAAGATTTCCCTTCGTTTTGATATGAAATAATTTTGATTCGTGTAATCAGTATAACATACTTAGACAAAAAAAGCAATTGCTTTCGGTATCTTTTTTCGTTTTCGGGGCACAATAGGGGATAGAAACGCATAGAAAGAGGGCATGATATGGAAAATTATACAGAATATCTTTTGCAGCAGCCGATTAATGCCAATTATAACGATAATTTGCGTACGATCCGTGCCATTGCTGAAGGATCATCTGATCTCTTGGTCAATGAATTTGTGCTGTGCGGATTTCCAGCGGCGCTGCTTTGTTGTGAGGGCATGCTGTCCACCATGATGATCACGGATCTGATCTTGAATCCCATCACTCAAATCGAATTAGAAGCTCCCACTGCGGAAAAGGTATTTGAGTTTATTGAAAAGCGACGACTGTTTTCCACCGATCGTGCCGAGGCAAAATCATACAAAGATCTGTTTCGCTTTTTGAATTCTGGCTTTGCAGTACTGATCATAGACGGCGTACCGGCAGCCCTTGTCTTTGGCGTACAGGGCTACGAAAAGAGATCGGTAAATGAGCCGTCTGGTGAGAGCAATGTTATGGGTGCAAGAGATGGCTTTATTGAGGTGATTCGCATCAATATGTCGCTGCTGCGCCGCCGTATGAAAACGCCGCAGTTAAAACTGGAACTCTTTGTCAAGGGAACAAAGAGCCAGACCGATCTGTGTCTTTGTTATATGGCAGACCGTGTTCCGAAAGAGTTGATCCAGCGAATCAAGGCTCATTTAGATGAGATGGAGCTGGAGTCTATACTTTCTACCGGTTATGTTCAGCCATTTTTGGAAAATCGCCGTGGATGCCTTTTTGATACAGTCGGCGCGACTCAGCGACCGGATGTGATGTGTGCTAAGCTATTGGAAGGAAGGGTGGGACTTTTGATCGACGGGACACCTTATGCGCTAGTGATCCCAAAGCTGTTTTGCGAGAGTTTTCAGACAGTGGATGACTATAACTTCCGTCCATCTTATGCAACGCTGATCCGTTGGATAAAATATGCGGCATTTTTGGTCGCAGTTTTACTTCCGTCACTCTATTTGGCGATTGCACTGCACCATCCCGAGCTATTGAACCGCACGCTTTTGCTGATTCTGGCACAGGCAGAGGAAAATGCGCCGATTTCCTTAACGGCGGAGGCAATTGGGGTACTGCTCACCTATGAGATCATTCGAGAGGCAGGGCTGCGGCTTCCGAAAGCGGTTGGCGGTGCGGTAAGTATTGTTGCAGGACTCATCATCGGTGATGCCGCCGTTTCCTCAGGGTTGATTAGCACGCCGATACTGACCGTAACAGCCATCGCGGTCATTGCAGGATTTATCGTACCGGATCTGGCACAGAGTGTGACGCTTTTGCGGCTTGCTTTCATTTTAGCTGGCGGCTTCGGCGGATTGTTCGGTATTAGTCTTTTGGGCGTTGTGGTGTTGTTCAATCTCTGTGCCGCAGAGAGTTTTGGTTTCCCCGTGATGGCTCCATTTTCACCACTTTATTCCGGCGGGATGCGTGATACCCTGACACGCGTTGATTTCCGAAAAATGCAATCTGGAAATTTTACAGTGGAGGAATATTATGAATAAGCTGCGTATGGCTCAGGTATTTACCCTGTTGTTACTCAGCGCCACATTTGGATTGCTTTGCCAGACAACTGTACTAACGATGGAAGGACTGTTTGGCGCAGTACTTGCGGCACTGGCACAGATTCTGATATGTCTGCCGATGTGTGTTCTCTATGCCCGTGGATTTTCCTTTACGGCGTACACATCGCACCACAAACTCTTACCGTTCTGCTTTGCAGGATATCTTTTGATTCGGGGCGGCGTATCGTTTGTGCGACTTCAGGGGACAACGTCAGAGCTGTCATTGCCTTTTCGCGGCGAATTCTGGGCAGCAGCATTGATTGCATTGGTCTGTGTCTATACGGCATCATTGGGGATACGTGCACTTGCCCGGAGCAGTACGTTGATCTTTGGCATCTTCTTGTTTACGTTGGCGGTGATGTTGATCGGTGCAGTGCCGCAGGCAGAGCCGCAGAATCTCTCGATGTCACCAGATGATACTATTTGGCAGGGATTTTTGCGTGGAATGACGCGTGCAGATGAGGTGGTGCTGTTATTTTTGTTGCTGGATTTTATTGAACAAAAACAAGTACGTTGTGCGGTACAGGTGTTTGTCGGAACATTTTTTCTGACAGCCTTTTTTACCCTTCTTGGCATGGCGGTTCTCGGAAGCCGCATGGCACAGGCGCAACATCCGTTTTTTGCAATTCTTTCTGTATCCCAGCCCTTTAGCACTCAGCGGGCCGATGCACTGTATCTGCTTGTATATGTCATGCTTTGTGTGTTACGGATCACACTGTATACAGCGCTTGCAGCGCATCTGCTAAAACAACTATTCCCCAAACTACGGTACACCAGTACGGTCTGCCTGTTGATCATGCTTGCAGTTTCCTGGGGTGCAGGAAAGATTTCGATCTCCGGCTTATGGCACTTACCCGTTATCCTGATCCTTGCTCTGTTTGTACCCATCGGGTTTTATTTGGCTCAGCGGCAGAGCAGAAAGAGAGGTGCTGCGTCATGAAAAAAACAACTAGATGTTTCACTTGGCTGATGCTTTGTGGTGCAATGTTGTCCGGTACGGGATGTACGGCAGTACAGGTGCGTGATCGAACGTATTTGCAAGGATTGGAACTTCAGAAATCTGACGAGATCACGGTACAGCTGCACGATTTTGAATCTACCGCCGCTATTGCACAGGGCAGCGGCGACAGCATGGAACAGGCGCTTGCACAAGCCGGTGCCGTCACTGGGAAAGCGCTATTTCTCGGTCATACTGAACTCATTGCCTATACCGATCCATCGTATAGTGCATATCTCAGTGACTGGATGACGCAATATCGTTTATCACCGTCCTGTCAGATTTTGGTGATGACAGAGGGCGAAACGCTGGAACAACAGGATACTGCGCAAATTGTAGAGCGTCTGCAATATGCACAAGAAAATGGTATCGTGCCGAAAACCAATCTTTTCACAATCCTCAAAGAATTTGCCGGTGCATCAGCAACAGCGCTGGTGCCGTTTTATTCCGGAGGCGGGCTTTCTGCGGCGCTGATCACAGTAGATGCGTTTTGTGACAGCTTGTCTGCCGATGCTGTGAGGGGGCTTTGCTGGCTTCGTGACGACGCCGATCCAAAAACGGTCACAGCGGCAGACGGTGCATGCTTTCAAATCAAAACTGCATCCACACAATTATATGCGCAGATGCAGGAAAATGGACATGTTAAGGTAACAGTTTCAATTCACATCACAGGAGAAGGGGACTTTGCGCAGGCGGCGCAAGTCATTCAGATGCAATGTGAAGCTGCCATTACAGAGACTGTAACACAGCACCATGCCGATGTCTTTGGACTCGAAGCCTGTCTCAGAAGCCAGTGCTATCATACCATAGTCGATCACGGCTGGGACAAAACAATTTCGAATGCGGAGTTTCAGGTTTTGGTTGTAGAAGGATATTCATGATCCTGTCCCAGTGCACCCCACGCCATCAGCTCCATCGTTGCGCTGGCGTTCAAACTTGCATCTGCCCGGATTCCGGCATCAAAGGCATACGACCCGGCACAGGCGATCATTGCGCCGTTGTCGCCGCAGAGGGACAGCGGCGGCATATAGAGGGCATATCCATTTTTTTCACAGGCACGCTGCAAGGTGCTGCGCACGCCGCTGTTTGCGGAAACGCCGCCGGCAATGGCAATGGTGGAATAACCGTGTTCTCGTGCTGCACGTATGGTGTGATCTGTCAAAACCTCGGCGATGGTGTGTTGTACTGATGCTGCTAAGTCTTCCCGACAGATTTCGGTTCCCTTTTGCTGTGCATTATGTAGTAAATTGATCACTGCTGTTTTCAGCCCGGAGAAGCTGAAGTCATAGTCGTTGTCGGCGATTTTGGGTTTCGGGAGCTTGAACGCCTCTGGGTTTCCGGATTTTGATGCTTTGTCCAGATGTACGCCGCCGGGATAGGGGTAACCCATTGCACGAGCACATTTATCAAAGCACTCGCCGGCGGCGTCGTCCCGGGTTCTGCCGAGAATACGAAACTGTGTATAAGACAGCACTTCCACCAAGTGGCTGTGTCCGCCGCTGACCACGAGACAGAGATACGGCGGTTTAAGCTGCGGGTGTGCGATATAGTTGGAAGCAATATGCCCGGCGAGGTGGTGTACCGGCACAAGCGGCTTGTTTGCAGCAAGCGCAAGTCCTTTTGCAAAGTTCACGCCTACGAGCAGGGCCCCGATCAGACCTGGATATGCCGTTACTGCAATGCCGTCTAAGTCAGAAAGTGTCACATCGGCATCACGCAGTGCTTTTTTTACGACCCATAAAATATTCTCACAGTGCCGGCGGGAAGCAATCTCCGGTACGACGCCGCCATATTGTTTGTGTTCGTCTACTTGAGAAGCAACCACATTTGAGAGGATCTCGGTGTGGTCTTTTGCTATGCTCGCTGCGGTTTCGTCGCAGGAGCTTTCAATACCTAAAATCAGCATAGTTGTATTTACTCCTTGTTTTTGTTGCTGGATACGTCATTCCATGGATACTGTGCGGCAATGCGCTGTTCCGGATGGGAGTCCAGTGTGTACAGCGCCGCCAAAAATATCCATTCCAGCGGTTTCATCAGGATATAGACCATATCTGCCCGAAGCGGCGTTGTGATGTACTTTGAAATCGGATAGCCGTGTCGGTCATAAAACATCCGCACCCATCCATGAAGCTGCGGCAATTTTTGCTGTAGCAGTTCCTCAAAGGCGTTGGCAATGGCAAGTTGGCGATTGACCACAATTGCTGCATCTTTGCGCATTCCCATCCGTTCCGGACGGACAAGCTTAGGGTGTCCGCCGGCGGCAACAGTACAGAGATAGTGCCCTTCGTATTCCAGTGGTGGGGGAGGGATCTGGGTGGAAAACGTCCAGTCCGCTGTCTGAGTGAATGCTTTCACAACGCCGGCCGGTCCCTGACCGCACAAGATCAGGATAATCTCTAAAATAGCCGCAAGCGGGACGATCAATGCAAAAGTGAATAGCCGCATGTGTGAGACATTTTCCAGAAAACGATACAGTTTTTGAACCCATTTGTGCCGCAGCTTCGTGCTCTCGTTCTGCATTTTTTTAACTTGTGCGCGCAGGTGTTTTCGAATACCCTGAACGGATAATAGCAACAGATTGAAATGATAAAGATAGAGCAGAAGGAAGACAGGGCTGTCCACCTGTTTTGCGATTTGGACCGCATAGAGAACCTGCATCAGATTTCCGAGATACACTGCCGCGATTGCACTTGCTGCAACAAGCGGCGGAAGAGAATCCGGTTTGCACAAAAGCAGTAGCAATAGCCCGGCAATTCCCACCAGACAGGGCAGAGCAAAGGATAACATATGTGCCGAATCGATGGTGTTGTGCAGCTCAAATGGGGAGACGGCCTCGGTACCATCCTTTCCGGAAAGGGAGAATCCTAACCATAGTAGCATCAAATACAAAACATATCCGATCGCAAGGGTGGATATGGCGAAAGCGCGCGGTGCGCACTTCTTCTTCGAACATGCATTCCAAAGATTGACGGCGGTGAGACAGATCGAAAAACCAATCAAAATTCCGGCAATAATAACAATATTTAAGAGGTCTTCGCCAGTAAAAATGACTTCATTCATATCGTTCCCCTTACTTCCGTCTGCGTGGTTCATACCACGCAATACCCCGATACGTATCCCATTCCAGTGTGATTTTCGTGCTTTTGATTTTCACGCCGACAAAATTGGTATAGCGTCCCTGTACGTCCGCCTGTAAATCCAGATCGAGCCGAAAAATTGTTTCTGTATCAGTTGAAACATCTGCCCCATCTGTCACCCAGAAATTCGTTCTGGTGCAGAGCAGTTCTGTCACATCCTGGATATCTCGTTTCTGAAAGGGATAGTCCGGAATTTGTTTGCGCTTTCCGGCTTCGGTGGTATAGGTATAGCCATAGGAGACGCCACCTATCATCACACTATTTTCAAATCGCATGTACAAAAGCGGCGTTTGCATGGCATAGAGATAGTGGTTTTCCGGGCAGGCCGCTTCGACACAGACATTGGCAAATTCCATGATCCAGTCTGCGTCATCCCAATAACTGCGCAAAAGTGTTGCGTCGTGAAATTCAAAATATGATTCCTGATAGTCGCAGTGGTATCGCATGGCGCTTCATCCTTTCTTAAAAGGTGTTCTCATTTGACGTCTTTGAATCTTGTCATGAGTACAGCATCCTCTATGGGGTCGAGATAATATCGCTTCCGCAATCCCACCTGTACATATCCCAAAGCGGTATACAGCGCAATTGCCGCTGTGTTCGATGCACGTACCTCCAGCCAGAATTCTGCATCGGGAAACTGCCGGTGTGCTTGCACCAACAGCAGTTTGGCGATGCCTTGTCGTCGGAAATCAGGATGCACGGCGATATCGTCTACACTCATGTTATCTCCTGACCGGGACAGCACCAGATAGCCGTAGATCCTATTATCCAGCATTGCACACCAGATCGTGTTGTTTTGATTTTGCAGCGTTTGGGAAAAGACCGTTTCTGACCATGGGTCGGGGAAAGAACGCCGGGCGATTTCTGCAATTGCCGAAATGTGTGATTTGTTTGCCGCAATGAACTCAACCTTTTGCATCATACCAACTCTTTCCTATGCTCACATCCGCCGTCAGCGGCACCGGAAAATCTTTCCATGCCGTTTCAGGGAGCGTATTGTGGATGACGTTTTGCATTTCTTCTCCCAATACCTTTGCTGCCTGCATGGCAAAGCTCTGTGGCACTTCGACTATCAGCTCGTCATGCACCTGTAAAATGAGATTTGCTTGCGGCACGTCTTTTTTTAGTCGTTGGTATACATGGATCATCGCAAGTTTGATGATATCCGCCGCCGTGCCTTGGATTGGCGTATTCATGGCGATACGCTTGCCGCTTGCCTGTACCACCTTGTTCGATGCTAAAAGTTCTGGGACTGGTCTGCGTCGCTTAAAGTATGTGGTGACATAGCCGTTGATTTTGGCATCGTCTACGATCTTGTCCATAAACGCACGAACGCTGGGAAACTGTGCCATATAATTCTGGATATAGCGGTTTGCCTCCCGTACGGTGACATGGATGTCCTGTGACAGCGAAAATGCACCCATGCCATAGAGAATGCCAAAGTTCACGGCTTTTGCTGCACTGCGCATGGATGGCGTCACCATCTCCGGCGGCATGCCGAAGACTTGTGCTGCCGTTGCTGCGTGGATATCTGCACCGCCCAAAAAAGCCTCCTGCATCTGTTTGTCGCCGCTGAGGTTGGCAAGCAGCCGCAGCTCAATCTGACTATAATCAGCATCAAGCAGCACGCAGCCATCCTGCGCTATGAAAAACTTGCGCATATTGCGTCCAAGCTCTGTGCGAACCGGGATATTCTGTAAGTTTGGCTCTGTTGAGGAGATTCGTCCTGTGCGTGTTTCTGTCTGTTTGAACACGGTGTGGATTCTGCCGTCGGCGTCCACTGCTTTTAGCAGACCGTCGACATAGGTGGATTTTAATTTGGAATATTGCCGCCATTTCAGGACGCTGTCCACGATGGGGTATTCACCGCGCAGCTTTTCTAAGATTTCTGCATTGGTGGAATAACCGGTCTTGGTTTTTTTGCCGTGTGGCAGCTGCATTTCGACAAACAGCACTTCGCCAAGCTGCTTCGGCGAGCCGATATTAAATTCATGCCCGGCTTCGTCATAGATCATCTGCTGTGTTTCTTCAATCTGTTCTGACAAATAGATACCGAACTGTTTAACACCGTTTTGATCAATTGCGACGCCGGTGTGTTCCATCGCCGATAACACTACCGTCAGCTGCTGTTCATAGTCCATCAGCTGCTGCATATCCTGCTTTGCTACGAGCGTTTCCATGGCATGATATAGCGCTGGCAGCGCCACCAGACCTGCATATGCCCCTAGCGCTTTATGATGGGGTACATGATAAGTCACGCAAAGCCGTTCGATCTCGTAGGATGCAGAAGTGGAATTGAGCAGATATGCCGCGATCTCGCCGTCATTTGCCGTAGGTGATAGGCTGTCTGGTGTGATGCCGTTTGCAAGGAGCAGGCGATACTGCAGCTTTGCATGAAAGGTCAGGCGCTTTTGTTGGAACATCTGCGTCAAAAGCGCTGTATCTTCTGTCAGATATACAATCCCCGGTGCATCCGGATGGGTTGCACACAGCCGTTTGCCATCAAACAAACAGGCAGGGTAGGTGTCGGGAAGCCCCTTGTCCCATTGACGCAGAATCTCCTCAGTCAGTGGCTGTTCCGTCAGTGGATGCACTTCTTTTGCGGTTTCTTTGGATGCGGTAGAGGTGTCCGGCATTTGCGCACTTTCGACATTTAAGTGCAGCTTTTCTAATAGCTTTGCCATTTCCAGTTCCAGAAGAAGCTTGCGGACTTCCTGGGTCTGCACCTTTTGGGGGAGATAATACGCCATATCCACTTCGATTGGCGCATTGGTGACGATGGTGGCCAGCCACTTGCTTTGCTTTGCAGCGTCGATACCAACATCGAGTTTGTTGCGCACCGACTTGGTCAGTTCCGCATCTTCTAGATGGGCATAGAGGTTTTCGATGGTTCCCCACGCCTGGATCAGTTTCGATGCCGTTTTTTGTCCGATCCCGGCTACGCCGGAGATGTTGTCGGAGCTATCACCCATGAGAGCCTTCAGATCAATCAGGGAGAGTGGTGCGAAACCGTATTCTTCCTGAAAACGTGCTGGAGTGTAGGCAATGGTCTCTTTATTGGTGGCAAGGCGGACGGTAACGTGGTCGCTGACCAGCTGTAAACTGTCCCGGTCGCCAGTGAGAATCGTACAGTCTGTGTCCTGTACCGTTGCTGCCTTGGCAAGGGTACCCAAGATGTCGTCTGCCTCATAGCCGGAGCAGGTTACAACCCGAATGCCGAGTTTGGTCAGAAGTTCTTTGACAAGTGGTAGTTGCATAGCAAGTTCTTCTGGCATTCCCTTGCGGTTGGCCTTATAGGTTTCCACTGCCTTGTGCCGGAAGGTCGGTTCCCGTAGGTCAAAAGCCACTGCAATGGCATCGGGCTTGACTTCGGTGATATTTTTGAGATAGATGTTCATAAATCCGAAGATTGCATGGGTAAAAACACCTTTTGTATTACTTAGCGGCCGTATCCCGTAAAAGGCACGGTTTAAGATGCTGTTTCCATCGATGGCAAGTAGTCTCATGTGGATCCTCCTGAATCAGAAATGTGCTTTATTATTAGTATAACATATTTCCAGAAAAAAAGCCAGAGAAATTTGCAAAATGTGCTTGTGCTAGAAAAAGCACACAATAGCTTTCAAAATTGATACAATATCAGGAGAACATCCGATTAAAACAGGCGGCACCACACGTTTTTTGCGCGGTGTCGCCTGAAGCAAGTTTTTGTTTATGAAACTAATGCACTATGGGAAATTTTCGATTATCTCATTGATCCAATTCATTTTCCAAAACGAGATGTGCGAAATCTGCATAGTCATCTCCGGTTCTGCTTTCTGCTTATTTGAGTTGATGAAACATACAATTTGGAATTTCTTTTTCTTTCAAATTCTTTGCAATGCATGGAGCACAGCCCTTTTCATGCTTGGTTGGATGAAGTGGGCAGTCGGAATTAGAACAGGTGCAAAAGGAACTTAAATTTTGCATTTACTTTGTCAGTTCCTCAAATACAGATACAACATATTCTGCGATGCGGTAGTCCTGCTCTTCTGTTCCGCCGCCAGCACCGATACCTCCGACAATTTTTCCTTTAACAAACAATGGGTAGCCGCCTGCTTCCTGCGTAAGGTCGACGTCAATATCCAGGATGACCGATATCATATCGTGCTGTGTAAATGCTGAGGGATTGTATCAAGGCATCAGTCATCATAACATCTCCTTTTTAGATACTACCGATTGCCTGTTGCAAATTTGTAAGAAAAGCACCAGCATGTGCGCCATCCATCTGTGTATGGTGAAACTGGAAAGAGAGTGTCAGGTAATATCGGAACCATTTCTTTCGGTATCTGCCCCAAATGATGAAAGGATTATTGAAAATGCCGCTGTTCATACCGACTGCTCCATCGATTTCAGTGTTAATGATCGCTGATGTGCCGATCACCATACTATCATTTGAAAGATCTCTGTCCTGACAGCTTTCTGCAACTTGAGCAGTATATTTCAGGTACTGTTCGTTATATTGATCCAGATCCGCATCGAATAAAATGTCACAGGAGTTAATTTCGCCTACTCTGTTTTTCACGATTGTATTGATTGCAATCGAATCATATTGTATCAACTTATCTCCGACAGGAAGCATGTAAAATTCATCGATCGGCGCTGCGGCTTTGCCGATGCAATAGTCGAGCAGCATATGGAATTTCAGCTTTCGCTTTTGATGTACCCTGACCAGATTCGTCACGTCAAAGGTCTTGAAAAAAGTTACCATTGGATTCGGGGCTTTCATCCAGAGTGCATATGCCGCAGCGCGACTTGTGCTTTCTGGATTCACTTCTTTTGTCATGATGACCTCCTTGAATCAGGATTTTGTCTTTGCTCCATCAATACTAGAATACGACATCTTTTATGTTCTGATCCGGAATGTCTTAGGTGCAAAGTGATACACTAAGATGCTTGCAATAATGCTGTAAAGTACACAGAATATGATCGTCATGATCCCAAATATCAGAATCGGCATACGAAGCTGCATCATACCAAAACAAATCAGATATGTTGCTGACATTACGATGCGATAAGTTCCGCTTCTCAATTCTGTTCCAGCGTTATATGGCTGGAGCAAATAATAGATCGTGAGATAATGAATGGAGAAGAACATACTCATACAGAGAATGGAAACAATCAATATTATATAATTCAATGGATTATTTGTCCCTCCCGTAGCGAAAAGAATCAGCGCCAGCCCGACACCGATCACCAAAGCCGGAACAGCGTTGATTTTCATGATTTCACGCAGACGGATCTGAAACAACCGTAACACGAAGGCTGGCCGCTTATAAAATGAATAGGTCAACAAACTATGATCACAGTTCATAAAAAGCGCTTGCGTGAAATTTGTACCACGGTTAATTGCATACATAATAAACACAAAGTATGGAAGCCAGGTCATCACCATCTTGTTAATGTCCGGCTTGATTTCAGGCTTCAGGAAAATTATCGTCAATATTCCGATCACAAGAAAAATGCAGATGTAGGAAATTTTTTTTGTGGAGTTCCACAGTATCTTTTTATGTCGCTTGATGAACAATTCATTGAGATACTCAAATCCCTTGCGATTGCTGATAATCGAAGTGTCCGTCGATATTTTCTTCTCTGTTGTTTGTTTCACAATTTGTGTTTTTGCTGTGGAATCCATCTGATTTGTCAGGCCGGACAATAACTCCTGATTGACCGCGCGATAATCACAGAATGTGTATATTTTTCTAATGCCTACAATTCCCAGAGGAATACAAGATCCAAAGGCGATCATTGATACGACTGTCGGCATGGCAAATCCCAATGCAGGCAGACCATAGGTTACACCTAAAAGTAAGGCAATGCATCCCCAGACATATTTTGAAAGCTTATTTTCGTTGTATCCTGTGCCTCTTTTTTCATAGTCCCATAGAGAAACCGCTGCTACAAATAACTTCATGCCTGCAATACAAAATGGCAAGAGCAGACAAAACCACAACGGGACCTTTCGATCAGTGCCGAATAGGATTGTGAATGGTATAAACCCGATAACGGCTTTGCATATCGAATAGAAATAATTGACAAGGGTATATTCTCTTGCGTCCATCCGCATCAGGATTATGGCATAATATTTGTCTTTTGTCGGATTAAAAAGATGGGTGTTCATAAAGCTACCGATCACAGTGAGGAACAGCAACAGATGCAGGAATATCTGGCTTTCGGGCATTCCTCGATAAAGGATGCCCACGCCGCACACCATCGTACAAAAGTATAGGAATTTCCCGAGAAATGCAGAAATGATTTCCCACAGTACAGAAAGTACATTTGCAAAAATTTTTAGTCCCGTTACTTGATATAGCGTAACAGGAAGGAGTTGCTTTAACAGTGGGATTTGCTTCAAGGAAAACAGGATCCCGTTCACACGATATGTATTTTTCAGGGAAAAAGAAATTTTCAGAGTCTTATTCATGTTCTTCCTCCCGCAATGCCGCAATGATTTTCTCTTTGAATTCTTTGCTGTCCAGATCTGTTTTGTCCACGACTTCCAGTTCCCCGTGGTTAAGCAATACAATTTCATCGCAAAGATCCAGTGCCAAGTCCATAATATGCGTGGAAAAAATCGTGATGCGGTTTTGCTTGAATGATCGCAATAACTGTTTCATTTCTTCAGCAACAACGACATCAAGAGATGTCAACGGCTCATCAAGTAATAAAATATTCGGCTGTGCAATCATATTGATCAGCATCTGCATTTTATTTTTCATGCCGTGAGAATAGTCCTTTAACAGCTTATCTCTGTCCTCCGGCGCAATACGCATATCATCAAAATACGCATCGATACTTTTGGGATTCTCAATGGATTTCTCATTGATGTCCATAAAGAACTTTAGAAACTCTCTTCCAGTGAGAAACTCTGGGACAGTAGGGGTGGACAGCACATATCCAATGTCATCTGCCGTTACATCACGGCGAATGCCGTCTGTATCAATATAAAAGCTGCCGCTGTCTGTTTTAATGTCCCGGTTTAGGCAATTAAATAGCGTTGTTTTGCCGGCACCGTTTCTGCCAAGAAGCCCGTAGATTTTCCCTTCTTCAAATGTGAAATCAATATCTCTGAGAACTTCCTTGTTTTCGAATTTTTTGGACAGGTGTTCAATGATAAATTTCATAAGTACCTCCGCGATCATGCACAATGGTGTATGAATAAAAATATGTCGGATCGGATTGCTTTCTGAAGAAGATTGAAATTACCGATGCGCTAAGCAGAGTATAGCATAGGATATGGGAAAAGTCAAGTGAAAGTGCAGTGAGTCGGAATATGACGATTTTTATACAGCATTCTCGCCGGATTCCTTCAATATTCATCTCTCTTGTCACAATAGGAACATTGTGATATAATAGAATCAAAAATAGGATTAGCCTATCATGTGAAAAGTATGATCTCACGATGATAGACAGAGGGGGAAGAAACCATTGCAAAAAATTGCAATTATCGACGATGACGCCTATATCAGTGATATGCTGGCGGAACTTTTGACAAAAGAGGGCTATGCTGTAGTGTGTGCTTATTCCGGGACAGAGGCACTGATGCTGCTTTCCCGGGAACAGCCGGACTTGATTTTATTGGACCTGATGATGCCGGGGATTTCCGGAGAAGAGGTCTTGAAAAAGATTCAGGATATTCCGGTTATTATCCTTAGCGCAAAAGCAGATATTCAGCACAAGGTTGCGTTGTTGCTGGATGGTGCAGTAGATTATGTCACAAAGCCATTTCATGTGGAAGAGTTGTTGGCGCGCATTACCGTGCAGCTTCGAAGACACGAGAGCCACCGAACGCGGCGGCTGTGCTTTGCAGAAATCACACTCGATCTGGACAGTCATATGGCATGGGTATCAGAGGTTCCGGTGAAACTGACAAAGACAGAATATGCCATTTTGAAGTTGCTGTTGCAAAATCCGAACCAGGTGATGACAAAATCTGCCATGCTGGACCGGATTAGTGAAGATACGCCGGATTGTGTCGAAAGTTCCCTGAAAGTGCATGTCAGTAACCTGCGTCGTAAGCTGCGTGAGGTATCGGGAAAAGACTATATTGAAGCTGTCTGGGGAATTGGATTCCGGCTTCAGGACACAGGAGCGACGCAGTAATCTTTACGAAATCTTTCCAATTTCCTTAACCACTTTCTTAACCTTTTGGAATTATACTGTTTGTATCAAATACAAGGAGGTCATTTTATGGACTATGTTCTGACAACAAATGCTTTGTGCAAGCAGTATCGGAATTTCAAGGCGTTAGATAATCTGTCGATGCATGTGCCGAAAGGTGCAATTTATGGCTTTGTCGGGAGAAACGGCGCCGGGAAAACTACCTTAATTCGTCTGATCTGCGGCTTGCAGACGCCGACATCGGGAGGCTATGCGCTTTATGGCATTCGCAACAGAGAGAAAACGATTGCGAAATCACGTCGCCGTATGGGTGCGGTGGTGGAAACGCCTTCGATTTATCTGAGCATGACGGCGCAGGACAACCTCAAGGAACAGTATCGGATTCTTGGCTTGCCCTCATTTCAGGGCATTCCGGAATTGCTTAAACTGGTGGGGTTGGAACATACCGGAAAAAAGAAGGCAAAAAATTTTTCTCTCGGTATGCGCCAGCGGCTTGGCATTGCCATTGCATTGGCAGGAGATCCTGACTTTTTGGTACTCGATGAGCCGATTAATGGGCTTGATCCGCAGGGGATCATTGAAATGCGTGAGCTAATTCTGAAGTTGAACCGCGAGCGCCAGATCACAGTGCTGATTTCGAGCCATATTCTCGATGAATTGTCACGGCTTGCGACACATTATGGCTTTATTGATCATGGGAGAATGGTCAAGGAAATCAGCGCAGAAGAGTTGGAACAAAATTGCCGCAAATGTGTCCGGATTGAAGTGACAGATATCAAGGCATTGACACGCGTACTCGATCAGCAGAAACTGGAGTATAGTATTCTGGACGAAACACATGCAGATATTTTTGCAAAACTGAACGTTACACAGCTGACATTGGCACTTGCCAAAGAAAACTGTGAGGTGCTTTCTTTGCAAGAACGGGATGAAAGCCTGGAAAGCTATTTTGTAAGTCTGATTGGAGGGGAAGCACATGACTAAACTATTGCGTGCAAATTTTGCGAGACTTTGGAAAAGTAAGATTTTTTGGCTGGGTATGGCGTTTATGATCGGGCTTTCGGCATTTGCCGTACTCGCACGTTATCGGGATAAGATCGTAGAACCGGATTTTGCATTTCCCACATTGGATGGATTGTTCTTTGCCGGCGGTGTGTATATTGCCATTGTGATTGCAGTCTTTATTGGCATATTTATTGGCACAGAGTATAGCGATGGTACCATTCGCAACAAATTAGTCACTGGTCATTCCCGAATCTCTGTTTATTTTTCAAATCTGATTGTCTGTTCGGCAGCTTCTCTGATGATGCATCTGAGTTATTTTGTCGTCATGATTTGTCTGGGCTTTCCGCTAATGGGCACACTGGAAACACCTGTGAATGTTGTTGTGCCGTTAGTACTATGCAGTATGGTAACCACTGTGGCATTTGTTGCGCTGTTTTTGCTTTTGAGTATGCTGATTCATAGCAAGTCCAGCGGAGCAGTTGTGACCATACTCTTATCATTTATCCTTTTGTTTGCAACAATAATCATTGTAAATCGACTCAGCGCACCGGAGTATTACGAAAGCTATACATGGATAGAGCAGACAGCGGATGGAGAAACAATAGAACATAGTGAGCCTGCTGAAAAAAATCCAAACTACCTGACAGGGGTGAAACGGGAGGTCTATGAATTTCTGTGTGATTTTCTGCCATCCGGTCAGATGTTGCAATACGGAGAAATCACGGTACTGCCAGATCATATCGAAATAATGCCGCTTTATTCGCTGGCAATTGTTGTTGTAACAACCGCTTGCGGGGCATATTTCTTCCGCAGAAAAGATCTCAAATAGTCCATCCGTTCCGATACTTGCGGGCAAATCGGCGAATATTATTGTAAGGAGTGTATGGTGGTGTGGTGGATATGCTTATGCGGTCTTCTGGTCGCAGTGATCATAATATTGCTGATCAAAATTACTTTAATGAAAAAGTCTGCGCGGGAGATCCGAGAAATGCTGGCGCAAAAGTTGTCTTCCGACACCAATACACTGATCGACATAACAAGTGGCGATCGGGACATGCGTAAGCTTGCGGAAAGTCTAAACATACAGCTGCGTCAGCTGCGACAGGAACGGCATCGTTTTCAACAGGGCGATACGGAATTGAAGGAGGCGGTGACCAATATATCGCATGATCTGCGCACACCGCTGACGGCAATTTTTGGTTATCTGGATCTGCTCCGACGGCAACCGCAATCGGAGACCATGCAACAATATCTTTCTATGATCTCAAACCGTGCGGAAGTTATGAAACAGCTGACAGATGAATTGTTTCGTTATTCTGTGATTGTATCTGTGCAGGAAACTTCAATGGAACGGCTTTGTCTGAATACACTTTTAGAGGAAAGTCTGGCTTCGTATTATGGCGCGATACAGCAGCGGCATATTACACCGGAAATTACCATGCCGGAAGTACGCATTGAGCGGAATCTGGATAAAACTGCGATAATGCGTGTGTTTGGCAATATTCTCAGCAATGCGCTTAAATACAGTGATGGGGATTTGCAGATTTGCTTGACGGAAGATGGTAAGATGACATTTTCCAATCACGCAAAGGGACTGGACACGATCGTAGTCGGACGTCTTTTTGATCGCTTCTACACCGTAGAAAGCGCAAGAAATGCGACAGGACTGGGTCTGTCGATTGCAAAGCTTCTGACAGAGCGCATGGGTGGCAGTATCCAGGCTTCCTATCAGGATGAGGTGCTTTGCTTGACAATACAATTCCCGGGATCATGAGCTGTTGAGGGGATGCGCTGGTTTAGAATTGAATATGCGAGAATAGCATCAAGGATATACAGATCTTGGTGCTATTTTTATACATCACTACATCACTGTTTTGTTGTAGTATGCAATTCGGCGGTACTGAAAACTCTTTGCGTGCTCTCTTTACTTATGAATCATATTACTTTGAAAAAGTTCTGGCTTTGGCTGGAACTTTTTTCGTTGGAAATGATGGGGTTAGTGTGCGCTTCGTATGGGATAAAGGAAAACCGCCCTCAGGGTGCATCCTGAAGGCGGTTTTCCGCTCGCAACTGAATATATGGAATCTGCGCAGATTCAAAAGAGAATCAGGCACAGTGTCCAGCAAAATAAAAATAGTAATTATCGATAGATCGGACCATATTCTGCGCATGCACGATAATCTGCTGCTTCCAAATCTTTGGTACCGTAAGCACTCCAAGTGTGTGGCCGATAGATACGTTCTTCCGGTACATTGTGCATGGAAACCGGAATGCGCAGCATACTTGCCAACGTGATCAGATCTGCACCGATATGACCGTATGCTAGGCAACCGTGGTTTGCGCCCCAGTTTGCCATGACGTTGTAGACATCGGCAAATGCACCTTTACCCGTGAGATTCGGTACAAACCATGTGGTCGGCCAGGTCTTGTCGGTTCTGGCATCGAGCGGATTATGAATCTCATCCGGGAGATCTACGGTATAGCCCTCTGCGATTTGCAACAGCGGCTGTGTGCCGTTTAAGATATTGACGCGGATCATGGTCACCGGCATTTCTGCCCGTGTCCGATAGTGAGATGAGAATCCGCCGCCGCGGAAATATCCGAGATTTGCCGGTGCCCAGTCGGTAGCATCTAGCATGGCGCGGATGTCATTGTGAGTTACATCCCACCATGGCTTCATTACGCCATTGCCATTTTCATCTTTGGATGCACCAGTGCCGTCCAGTGCCGCAGCACCGCTGTTGATCAGGTGGATAAAGCCGTTTGCCGCTTTCCCTGTCGGTGTAATGCCGGTAACGCGCTTGACTGCCTCTGGACTCCAATAAGTGCGTACGTCGGCAAAGACAGTTGCTGTACCGGTCAGTAGTTTGCCAAAGAGCATGGCTGTTCCGTTCAGACCGTCGTTTTCCGTTGCTAGGATGGTTGGTTCTTTCTTGCCGTTCCAGTCAAAGCTGGAGTTTAAGATTGCCTCGGTAAAGTCACCATTCGGCAACCAGTCCGTCCACATGCGTTGACCCTGGAAGCCGCCTAAGATCGCATTCCTGCCCCGGCTTTCTTCCTTCCAACCCATCTCCAAAAGCTTAGGATTTCCATGGAATATGTCTTGGACAATGAGGGTGAATTTAACAATAAATTCCCACTCTTTATTTTTTTCTTCTGCGGTGCGGGGCTTTTTAATGCCAAATGGGTCAATCTCTTTGTCCTCTGGCACTTCTGTGTTGACGTCATAGCCTTCCGGACAATTTTCCTTGACCCATGCCAGCGCCTTTTCATATTCGTCGTGATCATAGATGCCTAAGTGGATCCGGCGGAGAATCTCGGTCAGATCCACCCATTCAGCACGGATGCCTAAGTATTTCTGGAAGAAGTCCGAGTTACAGTACGACCCGGCAATACCCATGGATACGCCGCCCAGCCCTACATAGGCTTTGTTGCGCATGACACCAACAGCAACGGCACACTTGGCAAAGCGCAAGATCTTCTCCTGCACATCTATCGGGATAGAAGTATCATCCTTGTCCTGTACGTCATGACCATAGATCGAGAATGCCGGCAGGCCGCGTTGGGCATGTGCTGCCATGCATGCCGCCAGGTATACAGCACCCGGACGCTCTGTACCGTTAAAGCCCCAGACTGCTTTGATGGTCAAGGGATTTAAGTCCATGGTTTCACTGCCATAACACCAGCATGGCGTGACTGAAAGAGTTGCGCAGACATTCTGGGTCTGAAAAAAGGTCTCACATTCATAGCTTTCTGCGCCACCGCCAATAGTGGTGGGGGAGATGACACACTCTACTTTCGAGCCATCCGGATAGCGCAGATTGGATTCAATCAATTCTTTTGCGGCATATGCCATATGCATAGTCTGTTGTTCGAGATCTTCCCGAACGCCAAACTGTCTTCCGTCAATGACTGGACGGATTCCGATTCTTGGATACATGATATTTCCTCACTTTTCTTGTTTAATCATATTTTGGAACATGCGATAATGCAGTTCTGGAAATTTTCCTGGTGTATAGGTCTTTAGTGTTTCTGAGTTTGCAATACACGCTCTTGCTGCTTGCGGTGATGCAATAGCACCGATGGACAACAGCTGGATCGCAGCGTTTCCATAAATAGTGGCTTCTATAGGTCCCGCCACCACCGGCCGTTGGCAGAAATCTGCTGTCAGCTGGCATAAGAGCCGATCTTTTGTACCGCCACCGACAAGGTGGATCACTGGATAGGTCTCTCCGGTACAGCGTTCCAGTTCTTCCAGTGCAGTACGATATTTCATCGCCAAGCTTTCGTAAATACAGCGGAAAATCGCACCCGGTGTTTGCGGTATAGGCTGACCGGTTTTGCGGCAAAAGTCTTGCACCCTTCCCGGAATGTCTCCCGGTGCAACAAAGCATGGATCATCTGGATCAATGGCGCAAGGAGTGGACAGATTGTGGGTTGCTAAGGCTTCGATTTCTGCATAGCTGTAATGCTGCCCTTGCCGCTCGAATTCGCGGCGCGACTCTTGAATCAGCCACAAACCGATGATATTTTTCAGGAATGTTACGGTTTTGCCATAGCCGATCTCGTTGGAAAGCCCAAGGTTGGCTGCCTGCGGCGTCAAGATTGGGGAATCACACTGTGTCCCGAACAGTGACCATGTGCCGCAACTTAAAAAAATATGCTTGTCCGTTTTTGCCGGTGCGGCAAACGATGCACACTGGGTGTCATGTCCGCAAACTGCCGTTACGCGGATCGGCGGCAGTGAAAGACGCTGCTGCACTTCTTGTGAGAGCACGCCCTTTTCTGTACCGCTTTCTACAATTGCAGGCATCAGGGAAGCCGGGATATTTTGAGCGTCCAAAAGCGATGTGTCCCATGTGCCGGTTTTTGCCGAGAGCATCTGGGTGGTGCTTGCGATGGAGCGTTCTGCCGAGATTGTCCCGGTGAGCAGATAGGCAAAGAGATCCGGCATCAGAAGCATTTTATGGCATCCGGAAAACCCCTCGTCGTCCCGTTGGCTCATCAGTTGGAACAATGTGTTGATATCCATAATCTGAGTGCCGGTGCGTGCATATAAAGTTTCCGATGTCATTTGCGCACAGAGCCGCTCGGAATAACCTTCGCTGCGTTTGTCGCGGTAATGCGGGGGATTGCCCATCAATTTACCATCTTTGTCTAGCATGCCATAGTCTACACCCCAGGTGTCGATACCGATGCTTTCAAAGGGGGCAATGGCATATGCTTTTTGCAGTCCAGTTTCTAGTTCTTGCATCAACTGGGGGACATCCCAGTATAGATTCCCATCTTTTTCAATGGGGGTGTTGACAAATCGGTGGACTTCCTGGAGTTTTATGGAGTTGCCGTCATAGCAGGCCAGCATGGCACGGCCGGATGATGCGCCAAAGTCCAGCGCCAATACATAGCGCTTCATATATTTTCCTCCGCATCGACCACGCCTTTTTTGAGCAGGATGTTGGCGTAGATTGCGGTTTCACCTGTGGCGATTACCGCATAGGCATTTCTGGCACGTTCATAAAAGGCAAAGCGTTCTACAAATTCAATGTCGCAGTGTTTCGGTTCTTCCTTGGCGATAATTTCGCGGTAAGTGTCCCAAATCGTTGGAACCACCGGATCGCCGGGCACTACTTCCATCAACGCCACTGGCTTTTCGCTGTAGGCATCCAGTGGGAAAAAGTGCATTACCGCTTGCAATACTTCCGGCACACCATGACCGTCCAGCCGAATAAGCCGTTTTGCGATCGCAGCACCGGGAAAATTGCCGTCTGCAATGACGATTTCATCGCCATGTCCCATTTCCATCAGGATCTTCAGAAGCTCTGGCGTTAAAATGGCAGGGATGTGTTTGAGCATAAATGAGCCTCCTGTTAGTTCTGACCGTTGGGATACTTCTTATAACCCGGGTGCTTTCCAGTGACGCCGTATTGCGCACGCATATTGCACAGCCGTTCAATATTTTCCCTGGAAATCTCCTGTGCGCCACCTAATAGATGCGCATTCAAAGAGATCTTAGCAAATAATTCAAGCGTTTCCATGCGATAATATGCTGTGATCAGATTTGCTCCCACTGTCAGTGCGCCGTGGTTTTGCAACAGCATTACATCGTGTTCCTGTAAATATGGCTTGATTGCCTCCGGTACTTCGTCTGTTGAGGGTGTACCGTATGGCGTCACCGGAACGGAACCGATGGCGATGACCGATTCGATCATAGTGTATTCATCCAGTGCCTTGTTCGCCACTGCATATCCGGTTGCAGTCGGTGGATGTGCGTGGAGCACTGCACCCACATCAGGACGCTCTCGATAACAGCATAGGTGCATCTTGATCTCTGAAGACGGGCGTAGTCCCGTTGCACCTTCTAAGACCTCCCCTTTGTCGTTGATCCGTACCAACTTGTCTGGCGTGATAAAGCTCTTGCTCATACCGGTTGGCGTTGCAAAAAAAGTACCGTCATCCAGTTTGACAGAAACATTGCCGTCATTTGCCGCGACCCAGCCGAGCTGCCACATTTTGTGGCAGATATCACAGAGTTGGTCTTTGATTTCTTGTTCGTTCATAACAAGCCTCCTGGAAATGAAAATTTCTGTTTGTGACACATTAACACTTTTCACGTGCGTATCAGATAAAAGAAAATCGTAAGATCTAAAAGGTAACCGTAAGGATCAGCGCGATGTCGTATACACTATCCATTATACATTTTTTTGATTAAAATGTCCAGCTTTTTCAGCTGATTTTTACACGAAAAGCACCAAAAAACTTTCACACAAAGCAGAAATGTTTTTAAAAAATAAATCAAAACAGAATATATGATGAACAAATAAGAATCGATATTGATAATATCATCTTGCTTATATGAATCAGCGATTGCTGGAACATGCTTTTTCTGGATTGGTACGGGGCAAGCAGACGACGCCCAGTGTTTTTCGTACTCAATCAAAAATAAGACTGCCCAATTTAATACTGGTGTCTTTCACAGATTCATGCGGTTGCGACTCTTACATGTAGGATCATTTTGAAAATGAAAAAAACGAAAAGTACAAAAAAGAACAGATTTCATGCCAAAATGCTATTGACGAAAATCATGATTTCATATATAATAATTAAAGAAATACAATGTCGTCCAATGGCATGCTGTGATATGGGACAACATATCAGACGATGTGTCTGGAATTCGGCATTGATGGGAGGAGCGATTGAGAAATCTTGAAAAAAATGCAAATTTCTGCGTCAATACTAAGTGCAGATATGGCGAATTTAACGACAGTTGTTACAGGCCTTGATCATGCCGGTATCGACATGCTCCACTTTGATGTGATGGATGGACATTTTGTCCCGAACATTACATTTGGCATGCCGGTTTTGGCAGCGATCGATCATTGTACGCCGCTTTTTATGGATGTCCATTTGATGATCTCAGATCCGCTGCGGTATGCATCGCAGTTTGTGAAGGCAGGGGCAGATTTAGTGACATTTCATCTGGAAAGCGACAGCGATCCGAAAAAAACCATCTGTGCCATTCATGATGCGGGTGCACAGGCGGGTATCGTGTTAAAGCCGGCTACGTCATGGGAAGAGGCGATCCCATATTTGGATCAGGTAGAAGTGGTTCTGGTGATGACCGTAGAGCCAGGATTTGGCGGACAGTCTTTCCTCTGGGATATGGTCGCAAAAGTAGAAGCACTTCAAGATTATATCCAGAAACACGGTTTGCTATGTCAGATTGAAGTTGACGGCGGCATTAACGTGGAAACTGCACCGCATGTGCTGCGTGCCGGTGCTGAAATCTTAGTAATGGGAAGCTATTTGTTCAACCAAGCGGATCTGCGTTTTGCGGTGCGACAGATCCATGATGAGGCTGAAAAGCTCTTTTTGCAAGGCACAGAATAATTCAGAAATCAGCTGCATATGATCGGACAGATCGGCGGCGTATGTATAGCAATGCGTCGGATGATTGTAGCAAGGAACGGGGGACAGAAGATGCGCACTAGACGAGAGCCGAAGGTACATAAATACAAAAAAAGACGGCACGGGCGGCGTATCACAGGACCAGGTCGCACACTACTTTCTGTATGCGTGACGTTTGTCGTTGCTGGAGTGATCGGTGTGGTGGGCTATAGTGTCGCAAAACCGATCCTGCAATTTACTGGTACACAGAATGTTTCAGAGTCGGATTTTTCTGCGGTAACGGATTCCACCGCGATGACAGATATAACAGATATAGAAGAATTTTCTTCATCTGCGACAGTGATAACGACGGAAACTACGGAGACAGAACCGGTGGTGAGCCCGCTGGGGACGATTTCGGCAGGAGTACGTGTCCCGGCATCAGCCCTAACGAATGCACAGGCGTTTTCAGATGCACTCTCTGTGGCAAGACAGGCCATGCCGGATGGCAATGTGCTGGTGGTCCCGTTGAAAATTGCAGGCGGTGCGGTGCTGTATCGGACAGATGTGTCACTTGCCGCACAATGTGGTGCAGTGCAGGAGACAATGTCGCTTTCGGAAATCGCAGACGCGGCCAGAGCACAGGGATGGATCCCAGTTGCAGAGTGTAGTCTGCTCTATGACAATCTGCTTCCGGATGCGGATGCACAGGCAGGCTATCTTATTGCAGGCAACGGCAGTCGGTGGCTGGATAATACCAGAGAAAACGGCGGAAAGCCGTGGGTCAGCCCGTTCAGTGATGTGACAATTTCATATTTAATGGAGCTTGTGGAGGAGATCAGTGCCGGCGGATTTCAGCAGATTTGGTGTACAGATGTGCAGTTTCCGTCTTTTCGCAGTTCGGATCTCGAATACATCGGCACACAGGTGCAGGATCCAGGGCGCGGTCAGGTGCTGGTACAGCTGATGAATACGCTTGCAGATGCGGCAGGCGGCATACCGGTATTACTGGAAGAAGATGCTATATCCGTAATGAATGGAACGAGTGAAGTGTTTGATCCGCAGACTCTCGATGTTTCCGGCGTGGTGTTGGATCTTGGAACACAGATGCAGGCACAGACAGTGCTTGATTGGATGGTGGCAAATGTACCGGATCTGCTGCCGTGGCTGATGGCAAATGTCAATGGCGTTTCCGGGGAAATGGGGATATCCGGTGCGACCAGACAGGATGTGTCCGGATGGATTTTGTATGACACAGAACCGACGGAATAAAAAACAGACAGGAGTGAACCACAATGGCAGGAAAATTTACAGTTTCTTTGGCGAAAATAATTGAGGAATTTCACCTCGAAACGATTTATATGCCGAAAGACCCGGCAGAGATCTTAATTGATGAAAACGATGTGACCCGTCCAGGCTTACAGCTGATGGGCTTTTATGAATATTTCAACCCCGAACGTATGCAGATCATTGGAAAGATGGAATTTGCCTATCTTTCGACGATCGATGAAGAAACACGCACCAATCGTCTGGAGATGCTGATGTCGCGTCATATTCCGGCGCTTATCATTGCGCGTGAATTGCCATATTTCTCCGAGATGCTCGATTTGGCAGAAAAATATCATGTACCGCTTTTGCGTAGCAAGGAGAGTACATCGAACTTTATCTCCGGTTTGATTGCTTTTCTGAATCTAAATCTTGCTCCGCGAATCACACGTCATGGCGTATTGATCGAAATCTATGGCGAAGGTGTATTCATTACCGGCGAAAGTGGTGTCGGAAAGAGCGAAACGGCGATCGAACTTGTTAAGCGCGGACATCGCCTTGTGGCAGATGATGCAGTCGAGATTCGTAAAGTATCGAATATCAGTCTGGTTGGAAGTTCGCCGGATAATATTCGTCACTTCCTTGAACTTCGGGGAATAGGTATTATTAATGCACGCCGGCTGTTTGGTATCGGTGCGGTCAAGAATACGGAAAAGCTGGAGCTGATTGTGGAAATGGAACAGTGGAATCCGGAAAAGATCTATGATCGTATGGGCGTGGATACTCAGTTCGCGACGATTTTAGGCGTAAAGGTGCCGATGCTTACCATTCCCGTAAAGCCCGGCAGAAACTTAGCGGTGATCTTAGAGGTTGCCGCGATGAATAACCGCCAGAAAAAGATGGGTTACAACGCGGCAACAGAACTTCTTGACCAGCTTGGGCTGGATATGGAATCGAAAGAAGTCATCAAAGAATATGATGCATTCTGATCAACACGGATAGTATGGATCTGTGATGGTATAGATATCCCCAAAAGCGATGTCAGCGGACATGTGACAATTGTATTTTTAGGAGAAGACGGAAAGCATGGAAAGATGGTATGATACGTTACAAAAGCTCTGTAAAACGTTGGACTGTCATGTACAAATGGCAGAACCGCTTCGGAACCATACAACGTTTCGGATCGGCGGCACATGCGCGGCTTTTGTCAACATCAACAGTGTAGAGGCACTGCGGCAGGTGTTAAAATTTTGTCAGTCACACGGCGTGTCATATACGGTTATGGGTAATGGCAGCAATATCCTGGCGGCGGACAGTGGCTATGAGGGCGTGATTATTCATCTGGGCAGGGATTTTTCCGAGATCCGGCACAGTGGCAATACACTTTGTTGTCAGGCAGGAGCCACCCTTGCGAAAATTGGTAAGTTTGCACTCGAAGAATCTCTGAGCGGCATGGAATGTCTCGCTGGGATCCCGGGAACAGTCGGCGGCGCACTTTATATGAATGCTGGTGCATACGGCGGTGAGATGGCAAATGTCGTTGTTTCTGCACGCTATATGCTGCCG
The DNA here is from genome assembly GCA_949291125.1 of uncultured Ruminococcus sp. GTDB lineage: Bacteria > Bacillota > Clostridia > Oscillospirales > Ruminococcaceae > Ruminococcus_C. The sequence continues at coordinate 14,806 of CASEUJ010000010.1, read as the reverse complement.
GATGGCACAGTGCAGAAGATCATGCGCGACCAGATGCATCTGGCATATCGCAGCAGTATTTTCCGGGGAAATACGTGGATTATTCTTGATGTTACGTTACAGCTCGAGCCGGGAAAATATGGCGTGATCAAAGAAGAAATGGATACGCTGATGGCACGGCGCCGTGCCAAACAGCCGTTGGAACTTCCGAGTGCTGGCAGCACCTTCCAGCGTCCAGTGGGGAGTTATGCCTCTTTTCTGATTGACCAGTGTGGTCTGAAGGGCGCAAGCGTCGGCGATGCACAGGTCAGCACGAAACATGCTGGATTTGTGGTCAATACCGGTAAGGCGACTTGCCGTGATGTGCTCGAACTTTGCGAATTTGTCAAGCAGACAGTGCAGGAAAAGACTGGATATTGCTTAGAACTGGAACCGGTGATTCTGGGCGATCCCAATCAAAAAGTGGAATTCGAATAACATAAGTGGTAGATGTAGAAGATAGGGTGTGATAGATATGCAGGATGAGACAAAGATGCAGGTATTGCTTGTGACTGGTATGTCTGGCTCGGGCAAGTCGAGTGTGATGGATGTATTGGAAGATATCGGATATTATTGCATTGACAATCTGCCGCCGCAACTGATCGAACGATTTGTCAAGATCTGCCGCGAATCAGAAAATCATCTTCAGAAGCTAGCAATCGCTGCTGACCTTCGTTCTGGCGATATGTTTGGCAATGCGTATGCAGAATTTGTTGCGCTGAAAAAACATGAAAACCTCGAAGTTAAGGTGCTCTATATTGAAGCAGAAGATGAGGTGATCATTAACCGCTATAAAGAAACACGTCGCAAACATCCGCTTGATGAACAGTTTGGCGGATGTCTGCACAATGCGATTGCCTATGAGCGCGAACAACTTCTTCCTATCAAGGGCATGGCGGACTATTATATTGAAACATCTTATATCTCTGTATCTCAGCTCAAAAAGCAGATCCGCGAGATATTTCTAGATAATACAACCGATTTTTTGTCTATTAAGGTGACTTCGTTCGGGTTCAAATATGGTGTTTCGACGGAATCGGATCTTGTATTTGATGTGCGCTGTCTGCCGAATCCATATTATATCGAATCGCTGCGTGCACATACGGGCTGTGAGGCATGTGTGCAGGATTATGTAATGTCGTTTGAACAGTCACGCGTGCTGATGCAAAAGATTGAGGATCTGCTGGACTTTCTGATTCCACTCTATATTCAGGAGGGAAAGAGCCGGTTGGTGATCGCTTTCGGCTGTACCGGCGGTAAGCATCGTTCTATTACATTTACAGAAAAGATTGGGGACTATCTGATTGCAAAGGGCATGCATGTTATCAAACAGCACCGCGATATCGGGAAAGACCGACTATAATCACTGGAGGTGTGCCATGTCATTTTCAAACGACGTACGGGGAGAAATTGTACGGGGCATTATTGATCGGGATCGCCAGTTTGCGTGCCTGTATGGGATCCTCTTGTACAGCCGTGTGTTTACAAATCAGCAGATCGTACTGCAAAGCGAAAGTACGGTATTTGCAAAGCTTGTGCCGTCGCTGTTTCAGTCGGTGCTGTATATCAAGCTCGCGTCCGGGGACAAGCTGTCGTTGCACAGTGATACACAGGTGATGTATACCTTTACGATTACCGATCCGGTGCAGATTAGACAGATCTGTACCGTTTATCATATCCATCCAGAAAAGCGTGAGATCCACCTTTCGAATCTGGTACAGAACAGTATGGGTGCATTTCTGGCGGGTGTGTTTTTTGGATGTGGTAGCGTCATAGATCCGAATAAAGAGTATCATCTGGAATTTAATACGCCATCTGAGTTGCTGTGCGGCGATTTGCGTCAGATCCTGAAGAGTATCGGCGTCACCGGTAGGCAAATTGTGCGAAAGAACATGTATGTGCTCTATCTAAAGGACAGTGAACAGATCGAGGATACATTGACTTATATGGGGGCGCAGCAGTGTACCATTGAGCTGATGAATATCAAGATTCATAAGGATATGCGCAATAAGGCCAATCGGCTGCGCAATTGTGATGAAGCAAATATCAATCGCGTTGTCAGTGCTGCGATGAGACAGATACAGGATATCCGGTTTATTGTGCAGTGCGGCGCATGGGATCAGCTTTCGCCGGAACTGTGCGAATTAGCACAGCTGCGGCTAGAAAATCCGGAACTGAGCCTCAAAGAGCTGGGCGAACAGCTTTCCACACCGATTGGCAGATCTGGCGTCAATCATCGATTTCAGAAAATCGCAGCCATTGCAGAGGAGTTGAGACATCGTGCCGCAAATATCGGATGACGCATTTGTGCATCTACATGTGCACAGCGAATACAGCCTTCTTGATGGCGCATGTCGTATCCCACAGTTGATCGAACGTGTTAAAGCGTTGGGACAGACGGCAGTTGCACTGACCGATCATGGTGTTATGTATGGCGTGATGCCTTTTTATCAGGCGGCAAAACATGCCGGGATTCGTCCGATTATTGGATGCGAAGTCTATGTGGCGCAGCGCACGCGTCATGACCGGGAACATCGTTTAGACGGCAAAAGCTATCATCTGATCCTGTTATGCGAGAATATGATCGGCTATCGAAACCTGGTACAGCTGGCGTCCAAAGCAAGCCTCGAAGGATTTTATCGCAAACCTCGTGTGGACTGGGAATTGCTAACGAAGTATCACGAGGGGCTGATTTGCTTATCCGGGTGTCTTGCGGGTGAAGTTCCGCGGAAAATATCAGAAGGGGATTATGCCGGTGCAAAAGAAACGGCATTGCGCTATGCTGCGTTGTTTGGCGAAGAGCATTATTATCTCGAAGTGCAAGATCATGACATTGTAGAGGAGCGTCGGAATTTACCACAACTCTATCGTCTTTCCAAAGAAACAGGGATACCGCTTGCGGCAACAAATGATGCACATTATCTGGAACCGTCTGATGCGCAAATGCAGCACATATTGATGTGTATTCAGACTGGAAAGACGGTGAATGATCCGGATGGTATGCGTTTTGAAACGGATGAGTTTTATCTGAAATCTACGCAGGAAATGGCACAAAAATTTGCCGATGTACCAGAGGCGTTGACAAATACGGCAAAAATCGCAGCACGCTGTCAGGTGGAGTTTGAAACAGGGAGAATTTATTTGCCGAAGTTTCAGATGGAGGGCGTAACAGATTGTCAGGCATTTTTTATACGGCTCTGCCGCGACGGATTGCATCGCCATTATGGAGAGCATCCGAGCCGTGAAGTGATTGAGCGTATGGATATGGAGATCCGTGTCATCACTCAGATGGGGTTTGTGGATTATTTTCTGATTGTGTGGGATTATATCTCCTATGCACGGCGCGCTGGGATTCCAGTTGGGCCGGGACGTGGTTCTGGTGCAGGAAGCATCTGTGCGTATTGTCTTGGCATCACTCAAGTTGACCCGATCCGCTATCACTTGCTGTTTGAGCGCTTTTTGAACCCTGAACGTGTGAGCATGCCGGACTTTGATATTGATTTTTGCATTGAAGGACGAAAGAAAGTCAAAGATTATGTGATTGAACGCTATGGCGCATCTCACGTTTCCGAAATCATTACCTTTGACCTCATGAAGGCGCGCAGCGCCATTCGTGATACTGGGCGTGCTATGGGTGTTTCCTATGCGCTTTGTGACAAGATCGCAAAGCTGATCAGTTCACGCGGCACGATTTCCCAGGCAATGGAGGGCAATGACGGCGCAGAATTGCGCACACTATATGAGTCGAATTCCTCTGCGAAAAAAGTTATGGATATGGCAATGCGATTAGAAGGCACGCCAAGACATGCATCAACCCATGCGGCAGGAGTTTTGATCTCGGCTGTGCCGATTACGGATCTTGTACCTCTGCAAAAAAATGATGAGACGGTTGTCACACAATATCCAATGCAGGTGTTAGAACAGATGGGGCTTTTGAAGTTTGATTTTCTCGGACTTCGCAATCTGACCATCATTCGTGACTGCGTGCGTGCGATCCGTCAGTACGAGCCGGAATTCGATATTGACCAGATTTCGCTGGAGGATGGGGATGTATATGCTATGATCTCTCGCGGTGATACTGCGGGGGTATTCCAGTTCGAAAGCGCCGGGATGCGCCATGTTCTAATGCGATTACAGCCAGAAAACTTAGAGGATTTAACGGCAGTGTTGTCACTTTATCGTCCCGGACCGCGAGGTTCTATTGATAAATACCTGCGAAATCGCCGTGATCCTTCGAAGATCACCTATGCGCATCCGCTGTTGGAGCCGATCCTAAAGCCGACCTATGGCTGTATGATTTATCAGGAGCAGGTTATGGAGATATGTCGGCGACTTTCCGGATATTCCTACGGCAGAGCCGACTTAGTACGCCGCGCCATGGCAAAGAAAAAACAGGAGATCATGGAACAGGAACGCCATGTTTTTATCTATGGCAGTGATGGCAGTGATGGCAGTTCTCCTTGCTGCGGCGCCGTGGCAAATGGTGTGCCGGCAGAAACAGCGAATGCCATTTTTGATGAGATCGCCGGTTTTGCATTCTATGCGTTCAATAAATCTCATGCGGTGGCGTATGCGCTCTTGTCCTATCAGACGGCGTATCTGAAATTTCACTATCCCATTGATGATATGGCGGCGCTGCTTACCAGCGTTATGGGCGAAGCGGGGAAACTTATGGAATATCTCTCGACGTGTCAATCTGTTGGTGTGCGTGTACTTGCACCGCATGTCAATGAGAGTACAGCGGATTTCATCCGTGTGGGGGAACACATCCGCTTTGGGCTTCTTGCCGTCAAAAATCTAGGACGCGGTCTGATCGATGCGATTGTGGCTGAACGAAAAGAGTCCGGTGAATTTCGGAGTATGCCGGAATTCACACGTCGGATGCTGCCGCACGGGCTGAATAAGCAGGCGCTCGACAGTCTTATTTGCTGTGGTGCATTGGATGGCTTGGGGCTGAATCGACGGCAGATGCGGATGAATTTGGAACAGATCCTTTCCCAATGCCGTGATTCTCAGAATCAGCTTGTCAGTGGGCAGATGAATCTATTTGTAACACAGCAATTGACAGTACAAGATGATTTTACTTGTCCGGATGAGCCGGAATACGGCGCACAGGAACTCCTGCGGATGGAGCATGATACGATTGGATTTTATTTGTCTGGTCATCCGCTGGATAGGGTACAGTGGCTGAGTGGTTTGCTGCATGCAGTATCATCATCATCTCTGCGAGAGCTTTCTGATGGGACAAGCGTGACGCTCTTTGTGACACTGCAAAATGTTAAACAACACACCACAAAAAAAGGAGATACGATGTGTTTTCTGACATGTGAAGACCGCACGGGGACGGCGGACTGTGTGGTTTTCCCGAAACTGTATCCGGTTGTACGTGCGAAACTTGAACGTGATGCAGTCTTATGTGTGCGCGGTAAGGTGACACAGAAAGAAGAAACATGTAGCGTGCTTTGTGATAGCATTCTGACAGAATCAGAAGTGATGCGAACATTGTTACAGAGTCGGTTTTGTGTAAAAGTCAATTCTCAAGAGCCGGAACAGATTGAACAGGCGATCGAGATTGCCAAAGCATATCCTGGAGAAACTCGTCTATGCCTATATCTAATGGATCGCAAGCAGATGATTTCACCGCGTGCCATTGGTGGGGTAACAGTGTCAGAGCCAATGTATCACCAGTTTTGTGAGGTGTTCTCTGCTTCATGTGTCGGGATGGTTCCGCAAGAGAAGCTGAAATCATAAGTAAAGATGTATGAAAAAAATGATGCCGGGGATGGGTCGGGTGTTAATTTTTCAAAAAATCACTTGACAAAATTAGAATTATCAGTATAATTAGATGTAGTAAAAATGGTGGATGTTTGCAAAGTCATCGTCTTCTGTTTTAATTTTTTGCCATGCGGCAGAATGGAGATTAAACGTTATGATTAAAACAATTGGTGTATTAACAAGCGGCGGTGATGCGCCGGGCATGAATGCGGCAGTGCGTGCAGTTGTACGCAGTGCACTGAAAAAGGGCATGACTGTTTATGGCGTAAAGCGTGGCTATTGTGGCTTGATCGAAGACGATCTGGAACAGATGGATGAATTGAGCGTTGCTGGCATTATCAAACAGGGTGGTACAATGCTCTATACAGCAAGAAGCGCAGAGTTTCGCACAGAAGAAGGCGTTCTGCGTGCAAAGGAGATTTGTGAATCGCATGGACTTGAGGGTTTGGTTGTCATTGGCGGCGACGGTTCGTTCCGTGGTGCGGCGGATCTGTCTGCACATGGCATCCCCTGTGTTGGTTTGCCGGGTACAATTGACAATGATATTGCATGCACAGAATATACAATCGGCTATGATACGGCAATGAATACAGCAATGGAACTGATGGACAAGTTATCAGATACCAGCCAGTCGCACTATCGCTGCAGTGTGGTAGAAGTTATGGGACGCGGCGCAGGCTTTATTGCAGTTAACACTGGTATTGCTTCCGGCGCGCTGGAGATCATTACTAAGGAAATGCCGTATGATCTCGATAAGATCGCCAAGAAGATGCTTGAATATAAGGCGCGCGGCAAACAGAATTTCATTATTGTTGTGGCAGAAAGCGTAGGTCATGCCGATGAGATTGCAAAGCTGATCCAGGAAAAGACCGGCATTGAAACACGTTCGACCATTCTCGGTCACGTACAGCGCGGCGGTTCCCCGACAGTACGCGATCGTGTTGTGGCAACAGAGATGGGCTACTATGCCGTAGAGCTTCTTGAACAGGGAATTGGCAACCGTGTTGTCGGCATGCAGGGTGGCAAGATTGTAGACTTTGATATCCAGGAGGCTCTCTCGATGTCCAAGCCTTATGATGAAAGGTTGCATCATATTGCAGAAGATATCGCGTTCTAAGTGGTCGTTTCTATTGAAAACGCATAGACGGATTCGCAATGTTGCGGATCCGTTTTTTATATGAAAAAATGGCGCAAAATCTACTTGCATTTTTGTGCAGTATGTAGTATAATAATAGCAAACGTTTTGACGAAAAAGGAGCGATTGTGTTATGTATCAAATTGGTTTTTTGGGAACGGGCAATATGGGCACAGCAATTCTCAAGGGCATTTTGCAAAGCGAAATGCATAGTGCAGTAGATCTTTTTGCCTATGATCCGAGTACTGAAAAAATGGCAGAACTAGAAAAAGAGGGCGTAAACTGCTGTAAAAGTGAGGCAGAAGTTGCGTCGTCCTGTAAATTTCTGTTTCTCGCGATAAAGCCGCAGATGTTCGATTCAGTGCTGCCGAAAATTGCAGATGCTGTGACAGAAAATACCGTTCTAGTGTCAATTGCTGCCGGTATGGGCATTGATTACATTCGCAGCCTTACAAAGCCTTTCGCAAAGGTGATCCTTGTTATGCCGAACACGCCACTGCTTGTGGGCGTTGGAGCAACGGCACTTGCACCAGATGTTTCTGTTTCTGACGAAGAATTTGCTGTGATTCGTCGGGTGTTTGATGCGTGTAGTGTGACTGTTTTGCTTCGACCAGATCAGATGAAAGAGGTTATCGCGATCAATAGCAGCAGTCCGGCGTTTATCTACCTCTTTGCGAAGGGGTTTTTGGAATATGCCGCAAGCGTAGGAATCTCCGCAGAGGATGCAAAGACTTTGTTTGCACAAACACTGGTTGGCTCGGCAAAAATGATCACAGATTCTGGTTATGATATTGATACGCTGATTCAGCAGGTGTCCTCTCCGGGCGGTACAACACTCGCTGGACTTGATCGGTTGTATGCCGGGAAGCTGACAGATGTTGTCAATGATGCCTGCACAAGCTGCACCAAGCGTGCTTATGAGCTTTCAAAATAAAAAATGAGGTTAGTTGCGTTCTAATCGGATTGAGTTTTACATACTCTGTTAGCAGAAATCTGTAAGACGGAGGATGGTACATGATGATCCGAAAAAGGACAACTTTGACTACAAGCCAGAAAAGACAACGCCTATTTCTTTTTTTGTTTGGCGTCATTTTACTCGGCGCCGGAGCTCGCACTTTATGTGTGATATTTTTGGAATGGAATGATACCACAATAGGCTGGACAAGGTGTATTGGTGATTTCTTTGCGACAAAACCAACGCTTTCTGCACTTTTTATGGAAGGTGTTTCGGGAGCTGGGATGTTTATGTTGGGATTGTTTATGCTGGGGTTTTCCGCAATTGGTCAGCCAGCAGTGATGGTCTTGTTGGCGGTATATGGATTCTGTGTTGGAAGTGTATTGAGCAACACTGGAACAGATGGGGATCATCTGCTGCAATTGATTTGCCTGTTGCCCTATCATGTGCCGGCGTCACTGCTTCTGGTGGTTGCTGCACGGGAATCAATGCGGTTTTCCGGTAGACTGTCAACTTTTGTCTTTCAAGATGATCCGGCGGAACAGATGCTGCACCAGCTAAGGTTGTATTGTATCCGCTTTGCGGTGCTGGCAATTCTGATCCTGTTGTTGGCAATGGTCTATGGCTTGGCGTTTTATGCGTTTCAAACGGCTGGAGCCGTTCATGAAACGGGAATACTAAAGAAAGGTTTCGATAAATTATGGGTTTGTTTGGCGGTAACTATGAACGTGCCGGTTCCGGCATAGCCAAAAATGCACCGAAGAAAAAAGGCTTCTTCCGTTATTTTGAAATATTTGGAAGGAAGTTTTGGAAACTATTAGGATTAAATTTGCTTTATTTCATGTTCTTCCTGCCGTTGATCGTATCGATCACTTTGATCTTCATCTATTTTTCACAGGGAGCACAGTCAGGTTTGATGCTCATTCTGGCGGCAGTTCTTGTTGTAGTGTTTGCCGTCTTGTTTGGACCTGCAACGGCGGCGCATACGAAGATTTTGAAAAACTTTTTTATGGAGAAGCCGACGTTTATTTTACATGACTTTTTCCGTACGCTGCGCAGTGAATTCAAGTATGCAGCTGTGGTGGGGATCTTAGATTGTGTGCTGGCATGTTGTATTGCTGCCGCATGCTATGTATATCCGCGCCTCATTGAGCAAACGGGAAGTAAGGTCTATTATGTTTTTTTCGCAATTACACTGAGTATTGGTTTGATAGTGCTGCTGATGAATTTTTACGCATTTCTGATGATGATCTCCACGAATCTTTCTTTGAAAAATGTGTTGAAAAATTCGTTGGCGCTTGCGGTCGTTGCACTGAAAAAGAATGTGATCGTGCTGTTGATTGTAGGAGTTGTTGTGGCGCTTTATGTTGTGGTGCTGCTATTTATGAATCTGCGCTATTCAATGATTCTGCTGTTTTTGACCCCTTTTTTGCCGGCATCGTGGCTTGGACTTGCGGTTGTGGTAGAATGTTATCCCATTATTCAAAAATATATCATCAATCCGTATTATGAACAGCGCGGTGAGATCAATCCAGAGCTGATACAGGGAACAACTTCAGAAGAGGAAACAGTATTTGAAGATATGGGCGGCAAGGAAAAGCCCATAGAACCTGATAAAAAAGCAAAGCGTGGCAGTGGATCGAACCATAGTGAAGCTTCGAAGGGTCATAAAGGTAAAATTATTTCTTAATTCAAAAAATAAATGCTTTACAAGTTCGTCTAAACATGTTATAATATTTATTAGCCGTATGCTTGGAATCTGGAATCAGCCTGTAAACAGGGATTCACCCACCTTTTTCTAAGAATATGGGTAATATTTTATGAGGTGAAAAATTATGTTACTGAAAGAAGAAAAAACCGAGATTATTGCAAACAATCAGACACATGCGAATGATACCGGTTCGCCAGAAGTACAGATCGCAATTCTCACGAAAAGAATCAATGATCTGACAGCACATTTGAAGACACACAAGAATGACCATCATTCGAGAAGAGGTCTGCTCAAGATGGTAGGTCATAGAAGAAATCTGCTGGCTTACCTCAAGAAGAAGGATGTCAATCGCTATCGTGCATGCATCGAAAAGCTCGGTATCCGTAAGTAAGATTGTCAATGGGAAGGCAGTCGGGGTGCAAGTGCGTCCCGGTCTGCCTTTTTGTACTTGTAAGCGGTTTGCAACAACAGCTTGTTTAGCAGGAAACCGTGATTTTCCCGGTTGATTTGGAAAGTCAGGGCTTTTTGCTAACGCTGCTGTTGAAATATTGGGACGAAAATCGTTGAAATGCAAATCGGGAAAGGAATCAAAAAAGATGTTTGAAAACGTACAGAAATTTGAAACGACATTTGCTGGTAGACCGCTGGTTGTGGAAACTGGTAAAACATGTGAGCTTTCTAACGGCTCTTGCTGGGTACGCTATGGTGATACAGTTGTGATGGCAAATGTTACGGCGAGTGCAAAGCCACGTGAAGGAATCGATTTTTTCCCGCTTTCGGTTGATTATGAAGAGCGAATGTATTCGGTGGGAAAGATCCCGGGATCCTTCACCAAGCGTGAGGGTAAGCCGTCGGAGAAGGCCATTCTGACCTCTCGTATGGTTGATCGTCCGATCCGTCCGCTGTTCCCAAAGTCAATGCGCAACGATGTTTCTGTCGTGATGACAGTATTGTCTGTGGATCCAGACTGCGCCCCGGATATCACCGGAATGATTGCAACTTCGATTGCGCTGTCTATTTCGGATATTCCGTGGAAAGGACCGATTGCTGGCATTAGTGTTGGTCTGGTGGATGGCGAGATTGTGCTTAACCCGACGCTGGAACAGCGTGGGCATAATGACTTACAGCTTATTGTTGCTGGCACAAAGGAAAAGATTGTCATGATCGAGGCTGGCGCAAACGAAGTGCCGGAGGACACGATGCTTGAGGCAATTCTTGTCGGTCATCGAGAAATCCAGAAAATGGTGGACTTTATTTCCGATATTCAGTCAAAGATTGGAAAAGAAAAGTTCCAGTTTGAAGAACACAAGGTCGACAATGAATTGTTTGCGGCCATCGAAGCACAGGTGTATGATCAGGTAGCACATGCGCTGGATACGAATGATAAAAATGTCCGAGAAGAGCGCTTGCGTCCGATCGTGGATGCCATGCATGAAATGTTTGATGCACAGTATGAGGACAAAACCGGCATGATCGACGAGTGCCTCTATTTACTGCAAAAGAAAATTGTCCGGACATGGCTCTATGAGGGCAAGCGTGTGGATGGACGAGGTATTGATGAGATCCGTCCGCTGGCGGCAGAGGTCGGAGTATTGCCGCGTGTACACGGGACAGGGTTGTTTACCCGTGGTCAGACACAGGTTCTGACCGTTGCAACGCTCGGCCCTGTGAGCGAAAGCCAGCGCTTGGATGGCTTGGATGAAGAAACATCCAAGCGTTATATGCATCAGTATAATTTCCCGTCCTATTCTGTCGGCGAAACAAAGCCTAGTCGTGGTCCGGGACGTCGTGAAATTGGACATGGTGCATTGGCAGAGCGTGCCCTTGTACCGGTTCTGCCTTCAGTCGAAGAGTTCCCGTATGCAATGCGTCTAGTGTCGGAAGTACTGTCATCCAACGGCTCTACTTCTCAGGCGTCTATTTGTGGTTCGACGCTTGCATTGATGGATGCCGGTGTGCCGATCAAGGCGCCGGTTGCTGGTATCTCGTGTGGTCTGATCACGCTGCCGGATAGTGATAAATTCATGACCATGGTGGATATCCAGGGTCTGGAAGATTTCTATGGCGATATGGACTTTAAGGTGGGCGGTACCAAGAAGGGGATCACAGCAATTCAAGTGGATATCAAGATTGATGGCTTGACGCCGGCGATTATTCAGGAAGCGTTTGAAAAGACCCGGAAGGCGAGGCTCTATATTCTCGATGAGATCATGCTCAAGGCAATTGCCGAGCCGAGAGTGACTGTTGGTCAATATGCGCCAAAGATGCTCCAGTTGCAAATTCCGGTGGACAAGATCCGCGATGTGATCGGTCAGGGTGGTAAGGTGATCCAAAAGATCACGGCCGACTGTGACGTCAAGATTGATGTGAACGAGGATGGTCATGTCTTTATTAGTGGTATTTCTATGGATGGCTGCCGCAAGGCATATCAGATCATCGAGACTATTGCCATGGATCCGGAAGTCGGTGCAATCTATAAGGGGAAGGTTGTATCCATCAAGCCGTTTGGTGCATTTGTCGAGATCGCACCAGGAAGGGATGGTCTTGTACACATTTCCAAGCTTGACAAAGAGCGTGTGGAGCGTGTAGAGGATGTTGTGTCCGTAGGTGATGCGATTGTAGTTAAGATTATGGAGATTAATGACGGCAAAATTAGCCTTTCACGCAAGGATGCGCTGGAAGAGCTGGAGGCACGGCGAAAACAGGCGAAAGCATAATCCCAATTATACCAAATAAAACAACAAAAGCGTTGTGTGAACAAATAAGATTCACACAACGCTTTTTTATACGGAGCAATTGGATGAGTTGATGTCGATTTGCGGTTGAGTAGCGGTGTTTTGACTGATCTGCTCTACCTGTCTGCCACAAAGCGTGCAGATCATCGCATCCTCCGGGATTTTTCCGCCACAGTGCTTGCAAAATTTCATTTTTGAAGCCGGTCGCGCAGTGTGTTGCGCCACTTCTATGAAAAACATCCTTTCTTTAATTTGATTCATTATAGCACGTTTTGTTCTAAAAGTCAATAGAACTATTTGTTCTAGCATAAAATGATATTCATGAAGAAAGGGCGGTATTTTATGCAATATGTACGAATTCGCAATTTACGAGAGGACATGGATTTAACACAGATAGATATGGCAAAGGTTTTGTATTGCAGCCAACGCACCTACAGTTACTATGAGTCCGGTGGACATGACATTCCAACGGCAGTTTTGATCCGGATCGCGGATTTTTTGATGTCTCCGTGGATTATCTGCTGGGGCGAACGGATAAGCGAGAGGTGAATCGATAAAGCAAGGTGATTTTGCTGTTAGTTCTAGTCTTGCATTTTTCAGAAAATTATGCTATAATAAAAAAACCCCGAAATGTACCCGGGGAAACCTTAAAACCTTAAATAAGGAGTGAACGCAAATGCAATATACATACACACCGCGTGGAGTCTGTTCACGTCAGATCCTAATTGATATTGATGGGGATGTGATACAGAATGTACAGTTTATCGGCGGATGTAATGGCAACACACAGGGGATCGGCGCACTGGTCAAGGGAATGTCGGTGGACGAAGTGATTCGCCGTCTGGAAAATATTCATTGTGGCAGTCGTCCGACATCATGTCCGGATCAGCTTGCAACAGCGCTGAAGAAGATTCAGGAACAATCCTGACAAGGAAAAGGCTGTGTGATACCATGGAACTAAGACCACTAACTGGTAAAGTATCTGATGGCAGACTACCAGAGCACAGGAGATATTCAGAATAAATTGAAGCGTCTTTTCGCTGGAACAATTGAGCAGATGCTGGAAGCCGAGATGGAGGAGCATCTCGGTTATGAGAAACATTTGCTTTTCAATTTTTGTGACTATAAAATGTAACGAAATCCATTATCTCTGAAAAACAAGTACAATATCTGCAAAACCGCCCTTCGCAAAATCCCTGCGAAAGGCGGTTCATAAAACGATAGCGCATCGAAGTGTCATGGTAGCTCACAAAACATCTGGCAATCGCTCTGTTTTACCACTTACAGTTCAATCCTGTCGCCATGCCTTTATATGGCAGTATATCCACCATCCACTGCAATATTCTGACCATTTACATAGCTAGAAGCCGGCGAAGCCAAGAATAATGCACAAGTGTCTAATTCGCCTTCTCTCCCATAGCGACCAAGGGGAATTGAACCTTTTGCATATTCTGTAAACCAATCGGTTTCCAACGTATCTTTCGTAAGAGGAGTCCAGAAATATCCAGGGCAAATCGAGTTGACCGTGATTCCCTCTTTCCCCCATTCCGCAGCCAGTGCACGCGTCATATTGACTACGCCACCTTTGGCTGCATGATAAGGTGCACAGGTCGCTGCCATATTGCCCACAAGACCATACATGGAAGAAATATTAATGATGCGACCATACTTTGCCTTGATCATTTCTTTTGCAAATTCACGAGCGCAAATAAAGGAGCCAAACAGATCGATTTTGCATTCATTTATAAATTGCTCATCTGTAATATCAACTGCCGGCGCCACTGCACCGGTTCCAGCATTATTTACAAGGATATCTACACGTCCGAACTTTTCCATGACAGCAGAAACGGCAGATTTTACTTTTTCAGTATCCGTGATATCGCAAGTATAAGGAAGCGTTTTTACGCCAAACTCCTTTTCGATTGCCCTTGCATTTTCATCGAGCAAATTTTGACGTCTTGCGATAAGGACAATATTAGCCCCCTGGCTGGCAAACGCCTTGGCCATCTGTACCCCCAATCCTGTAGAGGCGCCGGTTACAACGGCAACCTGTCCCGTTAAATCAAAATAATTTCTCATCTGGAAACCTCCTTGAAAATCATGTTTATATTATCATTTTTGCTATAACGACAAAAGTGCACATCCATGCTTCGATATGCCTACATTATAACAAATTTAGTATAGCACAGTTTTTTACAAATGTCAAATTAAGTATACACTGGGGAGTGACCAACCGCGCATTTTAAAAAAACCACCAATTCCAAAGGGAACTGATCTGCCCCCCAAAAAGTTAGACAAAGTTTGAAAGAACAAATTGTACAAAACGACTAAGAGAAATGAGTCAATCCCGAATTCTGTGTAAACGTGAAATAGTACAATAGAAAAGTATATGATGAGACCGATTGTGAGAGCAGTCGGTCTTATCTGCATATTAGCACATGATTATTCGATTGTCAAGATGAAATTATTATTCAGGT
>CASEUJ010000009.1 GCA_949291125.1 uncultured Ruminococcus sp. | reverse complement strand
GCGGGAGGAACTAGTCAAAAACATTCCCCACAGCAAGGTACTCCATACCATGGATGAAAATGAACAGATCTGCGAAAAATGTGGAAATACTATGGTAAAAATCGGCGAGGAGTTTGTTCATACGGAGGTACAGTTTATTCCTGCAATTTGCGCCGAGCAGCGGCCACTGGTGCGTTTGCCAGCGGCCACTCGGCGGAGCACAACGGCCACCTTTATTAAGGGTTTTCGATAGGCTGAATGACAACAATGTAGTGCTTCGTTGCCCTCTTCATTATAGCGTTGGCCGATACTTCGTCATTCATGATCATCGCTTTCCAACTCCCAGGTTCACGCTGAGAACAGACGATGGTACTTTTGGATGCTTCGATGCGTTTTTCAAGGATTTCCATCAATACTTTGACTTCCCGTTCATCCATGATTGTATTTAACAAAAAATCATCCAGGATCAGGAGTTGAAACCCAAGAATCTTTTTTATTTCACGCAGGTATTTTGTATAATCTGCAGATTTCGCAGCAACAAGGCGTTCCAATAATTCGCTGCAATGGCAATAATTAACGCGGTATTTTTCACAAGCAGCTACACCAAGGCTTTTTGCCAGGAACGTCTTACCGCTGTCTGATGGTCCAAGTATGCAGACATTCAGACCGTCTTCAATAAACTGGAGGGTTGACAATACTTTCGGTGCATCGGTTGGCTCATATCGCCGCTGGGAAGAGTCTCTGCACTGCGAGATATCACAAGGCGTGCCAATCAAATGGGCAGTGCGGAGCCGATTGTTAAAGCGTTTTGTTGTTTTATCTTCGTATTCCGGTTTCAGAAGTGATGATACCATCTCCAGCCGATCCATGGTAAGAAAATCTGATGACCGGTAGAGTTCATCCAACTTGAGCGCCATCAGCGGGAGTCCGATCATGTTCATCTGTTCTTCCAGATCCATAAGCAGGGAATTAGCGTTTTTCATCATGATGCCCTCCCTTCTGTGCCTGTTCTACAAGGGACTGGCTTTTGGCCAGAAGGCGATTGATATCAGCAGATGCGGAACTCATGACATAAGCGCCTTTATTCTTTTCTTCATTCCTTTGCGAAATCTTAGTACTGTCAGTCAGTTCTTCGGCAATCGCAGGAACAGAGTTCTTAATAAAAGTATAGGTGATTTTATTCAGTCCAAGCGCTTGCCTGCAGCATTCTTCCAGCACTTTTTTTCCGTATCTCTTAGCAAAACCAAGTACGCCAACGCATTGCCGATAGGTCTGCACCTCATATTTCCTGCTGGAGAGGATGTGTTTTATCACCTCCACGGTATTGGGGCCAATCGTCATCGCTTTCTGTATAAAGTATGGGCCATTCCATTCAGCCATTTCACGGCTGTTCCCAGGCAGGTGTTCTGGATTTGTGAGCCACTGACCTTTATATTTGGCTCTGGGCCATTCGCAAAGGAGATCGCCTGATAATGCACTGATCTGGATCAGTGTTGCAGTTGCCTTGATAAGTACCCGCTTATGTACGTATTGCCGGGGAACACTATAATACGCATTATCAAAACGGACATGAAAATCACTTGATACTTTGGCCTCTCTCCGTTCCATGTAGTGATAAAAAGTAGAAGGCAGCGGCATCAACTCATCTTTTTCTTCCTGCCAGCGATCATGGCGGCTATAGTCTCGGTTTTTCAGGTTCTGCTCGTTCAGTTCATCCAGCTTCTCCCATAAATCTGCGTTAAACTGTTCAAGGCTGAAGTACTGCCGCTCCTCTAGATCATGGAAAAATCCTTTTTCAAGAATGCCTACGGAGTTCTCAACTGAACTCTTAAATTTGGGCCTCCGTACTTTGGCTGGAAGGATCACAGTACCATTATGCTCGGCCCATTCAGCGTAATCCTTATTAAGCTCCGGCTCGATCCAGTCTTTATTGACCGTCACAGCCTGTTTACAGTTATCGCAAACGACAATGGCAGGAACGCCGCCAAAAAAGCGCAATGCATGATTGTTTACATCAATCCATTGAGGTTCCTTGGTAGAGAGCATCCCTTCTGCGTAAATGTACTGAGAATAGGGAAGCACTGCCACAAATACGACGATCGTACTGAGTTCTCCAGTCAGACGGTTGATCATAGAGAATGTTTTCCCTGCAAAGTCCACCTCCATTTTTTCGCCGATCACAGCATTGAAATGCAGTGTCTCATAATTCGCCTCACGCCAAGACATATATCGGTCGCAAAACTGGCGATAGGAATAAAATTTTTTCTCTTCTGCCATGCAGCGGTTTTTATACCGTCCCCAAAGAAACACCAGCGTCATGTTCTTCCGGCTGCTCATTTGCTTTTCCACTTCAGCAAAGTCGGGAAGCTCAAAGCTTAGATCTCGTCCATTCACTCCTTCAGGATTTCTGCCATAGACCAGTTCCGCTATGCCATAGTTGGTAATCCCGGCAGGCAACGGATACGACAGTGATTCACACTGCTCAAACGCTTTCAGGAAATCGTTGACTCCTGATTTGCTTGCACCTATAGCTGCTGCAATCTGCCTGCCAGACATATGCAGAGCATAGTGCTTGATAATGATGTCTTTGTAATCGAGCATACATTACCTCCTCATAATGATGTATTTACCGCACCAGCGGCATTCTTCCATTATGAGGGATGGGGAGTCTTTAAATCAAAAGAAATCCTGGCCGCTC
>CASEUJ010000008.1 GCA_949291125.1 uncultured Ruminococcus sp. | reverse complement strand
CAACGTGACCATATAAATGTAGTCCTATTTCATCAAAATTAGAATACATCTATTCTACGTCGCTTTTGACGCTTTTTCGCCATTTTTGATTGCTTTTTGCCCGCTCTTTTCCCTTTTTAAGTGGCAAACTCGGGTTATACCACAAAATCCGGCATTCGTCAACCGGAAAAGCACAAAAAATCTGAAAAAAATGACGTAAAATTTTCCATTTCCCCAAAAATCATATTTCACTCTTGACACATCAAACAGGGTATGATATGATAAAATAAGTATAGCTATTTTTGGCACCAATTTTCTATGACAATTTTCATGTATCAATCTCGGCGAAATGGTTTCCCTGTTCGACTGTCGCGGTTTGTGGCGACAGTCGGCAACACAGCGGCAAACGCGAAAGGAATGAATGATATGACAATTCGAGAAATTCAGGAAGAGATCCTGCAACTGAAAAAAGAACGCGACTTCTGCATTCTGGCACACAGCTATCAATCCGCTGCAATCACAGAGATCGCCGATTTTACAGGCGATTCCTATGCGCTCAGCGTCAAAGCAAAGGATGCCAAACAGCAGAATATCCTGATGTGCGGCGTGCGCTTTATGGCAGAAACGGTAAAGATCCTCTCTCCGGAAAAAAATGTATATCTCTCCAGTCCCGATGCGGGATGTCCGATGGCAGAACAGATGGATCGCGAAATGATCCGCCGAATCAAACAGAAAAACCCGGATTACACTATTGTGGCATATATTAACACCACGGCTGCACTGAAAACAATCTGTGATGTCTGCGTCACCTCTTCCTCGGCGGTAAAGATCGTATCACAACTAAGCAATGATAAGATCCTCTTTATCCCGGACTGCAATCTCGGGGCATATGTCCAGAAACAACTACCGGACAAGAAGATCAAGCTTTTAGACGGCGGCTGTCCAGTACATGCGGCAGTGACGGCAAAACAAGTCAAGGCAGCAAAAGCAGCGCACCCAGATGCACTTCTGCTCGTACATCCGGAATGCCGTCCGGCAGTAAGCGACGCGGCGGATTACGTCGGCTCGACGTCGGGCATTTTACAATATGCAATGCAGTCAGAGGCAAGGGAATTCATTATCGGAACAGAGATGAGTATTGCAGAAACACTGAAAAATGCCTGCCCAGACAAGCGTTTTTATCCGCTGTCCAAGACGCTGATCTGTCAGGATATGAAGGCAACGACGCTGATGGACGTCTATCACTGTCTGCGCGACGGCGAGGGAACTGAGATTGAGCTCGACCGCGCGACGATCGCACAGGCGCGGCTTTGTATCGACCGCATGATCACACTGGGAGGCTGATGACGTGGCACAGGTTTCAAACGGCATCACCCACATTCTCTTTGACCTCGATGGGACGTTGACGGATTCCAAGCCCGGTATCCTGCGCTGTGTACAGTATGCATTAGAACAGTGCGGATGTCCGGAACCGGACGAAACCCGACTCTATCCCTTTATTGGACCGCCGCTCTATGAATCATTCCAGCAGTTTTGCGGCATGACACCGCAGGAGGCGGAATTTGCAGTAAAGCAATACCGCGTGCGTTTTGCGAAAACCGGCATGTTTGAAAATGCGGTCTATCCCGGTATACCGGAATTATTGCAACAGCTCCAAAACGCTGGCTTTATTCTCGCGATCGCGACCTCAAAGCCGGAAGTATTTACGCGACAGATTCTCGATCACTTTGATCTAACAACGTATTTCACGGCAGTTGCCGGCAGCGATATCCATCGGGAGGGCGAAACCAAGGCAGATGTCATCCGACTGGTGCTTTCGCGGCTGGGGCTGCCACAACAGGCACCGCCGCATACTGTGATGATCGGTGACCGAAAACACGATCTGATCGGTGCACATGCCTGTGGCATTCCGTGTATCGGCGTAGCGTATGGGTATGCACCGGACGGCGAATTAGAGGCATACGGCGCCGATGCAGTTGTACCGGATGTCAAGGCATTGGGGCGCCTGTTTTTATACGGAAAAGCCGAAACTACAAGAGCTTCTCTCTGAGCTGTGAGAGAAGCTTTTTTTCCCGGCGCGAAACCTGTACCTGTGACATTCCTAAAATCGCTGCCGTTTTGGTCTGCGTCAGTTCCCGAAAATAGCGCAGTTCCAATAACGCGCGGTCTTGTGGTGCAAGCTCTTCCATCAGCTGGCGCAGTGCAAGTCGATCACCGATCTGTCTGTCCTGTGCTTCGACCGGGATCTCATATTGGCTGTCCGCATCCTCTTCGTCGCTGCGTGTCAGCGAAAGCGGCGACTGTGTCACGCAAAGCGCTTCGGCACAATCGTGGATATTCTCACCGCTCAAAGCACTCAATTCCGACAGCGTCGGGGATCTTCCGCGCTCCTGTTCAAAGCGTTCCTGCACGCGTTGAAGTCCCATGGCGCGCTCTCGCATGCTGCGGCTGATGTGGACAATGCCGCCGTCACGAAACAAACGCTTGATCTCTCCCAGGATCACCGGGACAGCATAGGTAGAAAACTGTACGCCGCGGGTCTGGTCAAACGCCTTAATCGCCTTCAACAATCCGTAACACCCAGCAGAATACAGCTCGTCATACTCCACACCACGTCCGCGAAAGCGATTGGCACACAGATGCACCAACCCCAGATGATCCTCCGCACGCAGCGGTGCTATTTGTTGCGACATAGCGGACTCCCCAGCTTTTTACGCATGATGACGGTCGTGCCGACACCGGGATTGCTTTTGACTTGAAGCTTGTCCATAAAGCTCTCCATGACGGCAAAGCCGAGCCCAGCACGTTCTTCTTCCGGCGCAGTCGTAAACAGCGGCTGCATTGCCTGTTCGACATTTTCAATGCCACAGCCGCGGTCTTTGATCCGCAGATAGACTTCGCGGTTTTCGAGGAGTTTGATATGTAGTTCAATATCACCCTTGGAATTGCGATACCCATGGACAATGGCGTTTGTCACCGCCTCAGACACCGCAGTGCGAATATCAGCAAGTTCTTCGACAGTGGGATCAAGCTGTACCAGAAATGCAGAAACGACAGCGCGTGCCGTGCGCTCATTTTCTGGCACAGCTGGAAACACAAATTTGACGGCGTTGATCGTTTTCATATGATCACATCCTTTCTTGGTATCATCAGGCATGAGGCGTGTTCTGGATTTGGGCAATACGTTCCATGCCGGAGATCCGCATCACGCGGCGAATGTGGGGCGGCGGATTGCGGATGATGACTTCGCCGCCAAGCGCTTCCATTACACGATGACGCCCCATGATCAGTCCAATGCCCGAACTGTCCATAAAGGTCACCCCTTCAAAATCCAGCACCAGCGTTTCCGGCTGACATGCTTCAATTTTCTCATCGATTTCCAGTCGCATCGGCGCTGCACCGTGGTGATCGATTTCGCCACTTAACGTTGCAATCAGCGTCCGGTCTTCTGTCTGTAGGGTCACTGCCATAACAGACACCTTCCTTTCTATTTTCTGACATATCCCTATTATACACCGCAGGACAGGCATATTTTGTCAGAACTGCACACCCGAAACGCACATCAAAGGAGGAACAATCATGTCCCAAAACACCACACGCCTTGGCAATCTCACCCTTCCCAAAACCGCTATGCTCGCACCCATGGCAGGCGTGGCAGACCGCGCCTATCGGCTGCTCTGTCGGGAATTCGGTGCAGCCGGCTGTGTCAGCGAAATGGTCTCTGTCAAAGGGCTTTGCTATGGCGACAAGGCATCAGCAGAGCTATGCACCATTACCGACGACGAACGCCCCACGGGTCTCCAGCTCTTCGGCAGTGAACCGGAATTCGTGGGAAGGGCGACAGCATTGGTGCAAAAGTTTCAGCCGGACTGGATCGACCTCAATATGGGCTGTCCGGTACACAAAGTGGTAGCAATCGGTGCCGGCAGCGCCCTGATGCAGGATATCCCACTGGCCCAAGCCTTGGTGCGCGCGGCGGTGAAAGAAAGCAGTGTACCGGTATCGGTGAAGTTCCGGCTGGGCTGGGACAAAAACAGCCGCAACGCCGTGGCATTTGCCCAGGCCATGGAAGATGCAGGCGCGGCGTGGATCACCGTCCATGGCCGGACGAAAGAACAACTCTACAGCGGCACTGCAGACTGGAATGCCATCCGAGAAGTCAAGCAGGCAGTACACATCCCCGTCATTGGAAATGGCGACGTCAAAAACGCCGCCGACTGTCGAGCGATGTACGACCAAACGGGATGCGATCTGGTGATGATCGGGCGAGGAAGTTATGGCAATCCCTTTGTGTTCCGAGAAATCGAGGCAGATTGCAAAGGAGAACCCTATACACCACCGACATCAGAGCAAAAAATGGACGTGATGCTACGTCATGTGCGGCTCATTCTGGCATGCAATCCGCAAAAGCCGCCGGAGATCGCCATCCGAGAAGCCCGCAAACATGCGGCGTGGTATATTACCGGTTTCCCTCATGCGGCAAAGCTCCGGGCGGCATGTTACCAGCTCGATTCCTACGAGACGGCACAGCGTCTGGCGGAGGCGGCGATATTTGCAGCAAAAAGTAAGTGACTATCATCAAGAAAAGCAAAAGAATGATGTTAGTGTAAATCACGAGAAGCAAAAAACGTCCCTGTCCGTGGATCAATTCCATAAGACAGAGACGTTTTTATTTTCTGATACAATTTCATTGCACAAGCGGCGTGCGATTCTCCAGCGCCCGGAACAGGGTCACTTCGTCGGCATATTCCAGCGTTCCGCCAACCGGCAGCCCGAACGCCAGACGCGTCACTGACACTCCAAGCGGCTCTAATAGCTGTGCAAGGTACATCGCCGTGGCATCACCCTCCACCGTGGGATTGGTCGCCATGATGACCTCTTTGACGCTGCCCTTTTGAATCCGCGATAAAAGTTCGCGCATCTTCAGTTTGTCCGGCGTAATGCCGTCGATGGGGGAGATCAGTCCATGGAGCACATGATACACCCCGGTATATTCCCCGGTGCGTTCTAGCGCCGTCACATCCTTCGGACTTTCTACCACGCAGATGGTGCCGTGATCCCGCTTATCATCGGCACAAATGGGACACAGTTCCAGCTCCGTCAGATTTTGACATTGGGGACAAAAATGGATGTCCCGCTTTGCTGCCAACAACGCATCTGCAAACGCCTGTACCTCTTCTTTCGGACGAGAGATGATGAAGTATGCAAGCCGCTGCGCCGACTTCATGCCGATGCCCGGGAGCTTAGCGAACTGTTCTGCCAACAGCTCCAGCGGCAGCGCATAATATCCTGCCATGTGCCTTTAAAACAGCCCCGGAAGGGATACGCCGCCGGTTACCTTACTCATTTCGGTTTCGGTGACTTCTTCGACCTGATTGATGGCTTCGTTGACCGCACTGATAATCAGATCCTGGAGCATGTCAATATCCTCTGGATCGACAACCTCCGGCTTGATCTCCAAAGACTGAATGGTCTTTTTGCCAGAAATGGTCACAGTCACTGCACCGCCGCCGGAAGTTGCGCTAAAGCTTCTTGACTCAATATCTTCTTGCAGCTCTGAGATCTGATCCTGCATCTTCTGTGCCTGGCGGATCATGGCGTTCATGCTCTGTGCGCCGCCTTGGTTCTGTTTCGGTAATCTTGCTTTCATGGAATATCGTTCCTTTCGTTTTTTCAGGTTTAGTGGAAAAGCTTTGCGTTCAATGACCTTGCGCCACTTTCCATTATCACGCCCATGGAAATGTTCCTCCGGGCGATGGATGCTTTCGTCATATCACGCTTACTCCGGCGCCGTATCCAGATGGCTGTCGATCGCCTTTTGGAGCAGCGCCTGGGCCTTGGATTCCTTCTGTTCCGAAGCCGTACATTTGGCACGGATGTTATAATCTGCGCCCAGATACTGTTTGATGGTGTTGCGCAGAGAGAGTGCGTGATCTTTGTTTTTCAACAGTGTCAGAAAAAACCGGTTTTCCGCCACAATGAGGATGGTGTTGCCACCGACATACGCCTCCGATGCCGCAAGGCTTGCGGATACCGCCGGATTGACCTTGGTAAATTCCGCTAAGATTTCGTTCCAGTTGGAAACCTTCTGGAAATCCGCAGTTTGTACATGCCCCTGTTCTTCAGAAGCCGCAGATACAGGTTCCTTTGGTATCTGTTCCGACTGTGGCTGCGGTGCTGTCGGTGCGGTCTGTACCGGCGGCGGTGACGGTTGTACAGACTGCGGCGCCGAAAGCTGGGGACTCGCCAACTGTAACAGTGCCATTTCAAGCTCGACCCGTTTACCGGGATTGCGCTGCATCCGTTCCCGACAGTCCTGTAACAGTGCGATCTGCGACAAGATGGTTTCAAGTGTCACACCAGATGCCAGCGACTTGATCCGTGGTACTTCGTCCGGCAGACAGGTGAGCAATTCCGGCTGGCCGGACTGCGCCTTGAAGAGCATGATGTTTCGCAGCTGTTCAAGCAACTCATCACACAGCCGCACCATGTCTTTCGATTGATCATAGAGCGCGCCGGTGACTTCCAATGCCTTTGCCGGATCTCGTGTCTGAATCGCGGCAAGAATCGAAAATATGCTGTCTCGTCCGGCAACACCCGCAGTGCGGCTGACGCTTTCCGCCGTGATTTCGCCGCCGATCGATGCGCACTGATCCAACAGTGACAAAGCATCTCGCATGCCGCCGTCGGAAAGATGGGCAATGAGCCGCGCCGCCTCCGGCGTCAGGTCAAGCTGTTCATTTTCAGCAATCACGCTAAGCCTGTCCGCGATATCGGCAGTGCGGATGCGATGAAAGTCATAGCGCTGACACCGCGAAATGATCGTTGCCGGGACTTTATGCACTTCCGTTGTCGCCAAGATAAACTTGACATATTCCGGCGGTTCTTCCATAACTTTCAAAAGCGCACCCCACGCACTTGGCGAGAGCATATGCACCTCATCGATGATATAGACCTTATAGCGGCAGCGCTCCGGCAGATAGACCGTCCCCTCCCGAAGATCTCGGATATCCTCCACGCTATTGTTGGAAGCAGCGTCGATCTCGACAATATCGCTCAGCGCACCGCGTTCGGCGTCCTGACAGATCTCACACGTCAGGCAGGGGTCACCATTCTCGCCGGGATGCAGGCAATTGACTGCCTTTGCTAAGATACGCGCACAGGTCGTCTTGCCCGTTCCGCGTGAGCCAGTGAATAGGTAGGCATGAGCCGTACGGTTTTCGATCAGCTGATTGCGCAGCGCCGTGGTAATATGCGACTGGGATATGACATCCTCAAAGGATCGCGGCCGCCACTTGCGATATAAAGCCTGATACAAACGCACACCTCCCTTTCACGGAAAAAATCCGGAACATAGGTGTGCAGGTTGACTGCGGCACACAAAACAATCCGCTTAATGCTGCTCGGTTCCCCGCCTGACATGGTTCACGGTGCTTTGTTGCACAGGACCCGCACACCTATATTCCGGAATCCGTTCCTGATACCCAACGCATCAGATATCGTTATTATAACACAGTTTTATTGAAAATGCAAGTACTTTTTCAAAAAAAAAAATTCGGCGTTTGCTGATCGTGTCTGTCGAACGCCTTAGGCGGCTCTGGAATATGATAGAATAATGCTGCCGCTAGGTACTACAGAGAAAATGTTTAACGCGCAGATTAATGGGCATACTATCCATGCCGCCGCAGATAAGGCGGTTCGCATATCATGATATTTGCACGGCATTGCGGCGAAGACAAAAAAGGAGGAATCATCGATGCTGGTTAGGCGTGGTGAGATTTATTATGCAGACCTGAGCCCGGTCGTGGGATCCGAACAAGGCGGCATCCGGCCGGTACTTATTGTACAAAACGATGTCGGAAACCGACACAGCCCAACGGTGATTGCTGCCGCCATCACCAGCCGCCGGGATAAAGCGAAGCTTCCGACGCATATTGACGTAGAGGCAACAACATGCGGTCTAACCAAGGATAGCGTGGTGCTGCTTGAACAGATCCGCACGCTGGATAAGCGACGACTCAAAGACCGCATGGGCGAACTCGATGCACCATCGATGCACAAGGTCGATCATGCACTTCAGGTGAGCTTCGGACTTCCACCTGAAACAAGAGCATAGCATCATAAAAACCGCCTCGGCAAAGGCACGGCCGGAGCGGTTTTTTGTACTGTCCCGCCGCATGCACCATCATAGCCCATAGAAAAGAGGAAACTGAAACATCTTTGGATTAGGATGGAATACAGGCTACACCGCCCCATATTGCACAGCAGCCATTCCCCGTTGAAACACCCCGGAACACAAAATCGCTATGCTGTATGAAGCGGTGTTATTTTTTCTGCATGCCCGAAATAGTTGACGCACTTCCCATTTTATGCTATAATAAAAGCAATCTCTTTTGATACAAAAGTTGAATATACAGGAGGAAACAGGGAATGGCAAAAAAACCATACTATATTACCACACCAATCTATTACCCGTCTGGCAATCCCCACATCGGACATTGTTACACCACGGCTGCGTGCGACACAATTGCACGCTTTCGTCGGATGCAGGGGTATGATGTGATCTTCCTGACCGGTACCGATGAACACGGTCAGAAGATTGAACAAAAGGCGGCAGAGGCAGGCGTAACGCCGAAGGAATATGTCGACAAAATCGTCGAGAATTTCAAAGTGCTCTGGGAGAAGATGCACATCAGCTATGACCGCTATATCCGTACCACGGATGACTATCATGTCAAAAGTGTACAGAAGATCTTCCGCACCCTATATGACAAGGGCTACATTTATAAAGGCGAATATAAGGGCAAGTACTGCACCCCTTGCGAAAGCTTCTGGACAGAGTCGCAGTTGGATGAAAATGGCTGTTGTCCTGAGTGTCACCGGGAGGTGGTAGAGGCAAAGGAAGAGGCATACTTTATGAAGATGGCGCCCTTTGCCGACCGTATTGAAAAACTTCTTACTGAAACCGACTATCTCCAGCCAAAGACTCGTGCCACGGAATTGGTGAACAACTTCATCAAACCCGGTCTGGAAGATCTGTGCGTATCGCGTACTTCTTTCCAATGGGGCGTACCAGTGGACTTTGACGAGGGGCATGTGGTTTATGTCTGGGTAGATGCGCTGTCCAACTATATCTCGGCGCTCGGCTATGACAACGACGCCTACAATGACTTTGACACCTACTGGCCAGCGGATCTCCACATGGTCGCCAAGGACATCATGCGATTCCATGCAATCACATGGCCGGCAATCCTCATGGGATTGGATATTCCGCTTCCGAAACACCTGGCGGTACACGGTTGGATCACCTTCAACGGACAGAAGATGTCGAAATCTCTGGGTAACGTGGTCGATCCGTTTTTGTTGTCTGACCGCTATGGCGCCGATGCGATCCGCTATCATATCCTACGAGAAATGGCGCTGGGTGCAGACAGCTCATTCTCGAATGAGGTCATGATCAACCGCATCAACTCCGATCTGGCAAACGGTCTTGGAAACTTAGTATCCCGTACCGTAGCTATGGTGACGAAATATTTTGGCGGCACATTGCCGCAGGATCGTCAGCCGGGTGAATTTGATGACGAACTGATCGCCGCAGCCGAAGGGCTAAAGCCACGTTTGGAAGAACTTCTCGAAAAGACCCAGCTCAATCAGATGCTGGCGGAAATCTTCACGGTGGTATCGCGTGCGAATAAATATATTGACGAAACCGAGCCATGGATCTTAGGACGCGACGAGGCAAACCGCGCGCGTCTGGCAACAGTACTCTATAATCTCTTGGAGACCATCCGCATGATCACAATACCACTTTCAGCATTCATGCCTGAAACCATGCCAAAGGTCTGGGAACAGATCGGTGCAACTGCGGCAGAGACCAGCTATGAAACTTCCGGCACATTTGGTACACTGCCGAAAACTGTGACGGTGCATAAGGGTGAGATTCTCTTCCCGCGCATTGATGCGGAGAAGGAGATCGATGAACTCAACGCCCTGATTCTGGCGCAAAAACCTAAGGAAACATCCGAGGACTCAGACTTTACGCCTCAGCCACTCGCAGACGAGATCACCATCGAAGACTTTGCGAAGGTGGATCTGCGTATAGCAAAGGTCACTTTCTGCGAAAAGGTGAAGAAATCAAAAAAGCTCTTGCGGCTTGAGCTCGATGACGGCATGGGCGGCAGACAAGTAGTATCTGGCATTGCGCCGTGGTATACACCAGAAGACCTGATCGGCAAGAAGATCATCCTCGTGGCAAACTTAAAGCCGGCGAAACTCTGCGGCGTCGAAAGCTGCGGCATGATCTGTGCGGCAGATATGCCAAACGGTGATGTCAAGGTGATCTTCCCGGATCAAGCGTTGCCGGTGGGTGCAAAGATCCGATAATAATACAAAACGATATGATCATACAAAACACCTCCGAACGGAGCAATTCCGCCGGAGGTGTTTTTTGTTGTCTGACATGGTATCGGATGCATTACGAAGCCGGAAGTGTGTCAATGATCTGTAGCACGAAACACAGTAGTAGATAAGCATCATCCGCATCCGGTTCCCCGTTGCCGTTACAGTCGGCACGGGTCAGCTGAGAGTCTTCCAATTCCACCGTACCTGCCAGCGCCTTCTCCAGCAGGATAACGTCGCATAGGTTAATGTCATAGTCCCGGTTAATGTCGCCGGTGTATTGGGGCGGAAGCGCGAAGGCATAACCAGATATTAAGGCATCATAAATATCAGTATTCTGCTCAATCAGCTTCTGAATGATATGGAGCACTTTTGTAGATTCTTCACTCAGCAACGTCCTGCCGGGCTCATAGTCTTCTGGCGTATTCAGATAGATTACAAAGCCTTCATACATGTCGACCTCAATTTCTGCTCCTGTTTCCGGGTCAATATCGATGTTGCCCAGAAACGAGGGATCCTCAGATGAATTGAATACCACATCGGCAATATATTCTGCAGGGATTTCCCCGAAGGTATTACAAAAATCTTCCAGCAATTCCGGCTTTATGCTGTAGTTATTTTCCTCATCTGCATAGGTTGTCAAGAGTTCTGCCTTTGCATCGAGATGATCGGCTGTGTAGAAGCAGATCACTTCCGGCACATCCCATGATCCTCCCAGGTAATGATAATCCAGAACATCCATCAGTTCTTCATCCGGCATAGCATAATAGTCTGCGAACGTATAGTCTTCATATGTAATATCGGCAGTGTCTGTGGCAACTGGAATTGTTTCAGCGGAAACCGGAGCAATTCCAATTGGCATGAGTATCATTTCAGCAAGCAGGCATGCAGAAATCCTTCTTATCATGTTAATTCTTTTCATCATGATCCACCCTTTCTTGTAAAGCCTGGCGTTATATAGCGGGTATGTTCGTGTCTATCGCTAATTCCCCTGTCATAAAAGCTTCGAAGGTTTCGCCATTTCCTAATTTGTGAGATATATTTCCCATAATCATGTTTTCACATTCTTGTAACGACATAGTTTGCCCATTTGAGGTAGCAACTTGCTGTTGCATAGCGGTCAAGTCAGCACCATTAACAGAACCATCGCCATTGTAATCAGCGAGCGCGTACTGTAAACTAGATAAGGGAACGTCTCCGAGGAGGTAATCTTGCATAAGTAAAATGTCGTTTGTGTCAATTGGATTATTATCATAAGATGAGATACGACCACGTGCAATGTTCATATTATGCGTTTTTGTGTAAGATCCATTTGTCATAGTTGCGTATACATAATCATCTGGACCAGACGAATCGATATCTTGATTTAAGTTATCTACGAGTCGTGCTAGTATATAATATGTAGATTGTGTTGAAGAGTTTCCAGTCATTCTCATTGTCCATTGGCTTGATAAAATTCCACTGAGAACAAATGATCCACCTTTGCAAGTACTATGCTTGCTGGCGACAAAATAGTAGATGCAATTGTGATGCCGGTCGTTAAAAAACTAATCAACCTTTTTCTTAAACTCATAGTAATTCCTCCATTTCATAGTAAGTTAAATCGACTGTATCTGAAAAATGTGAAACATTGTACCTCCTTTCTGCAAGCGATATTGGTTCAGTTGGTTTCACTACGGTATTTCTTTTCCTATTATCATGATTATAGCGTATTCTTATAAAAAAGTCAATATATAAAATAAAAATCTGTATAATTCAACGAAATTTTAAGCATAAATATGGTTAATCTGTTGAAAAGCTTGAAATAATACGACATTTTTCGACAAGTTTCTTCATGCAGATTGAAGCGGATCCGTCAAGGAAGATCAATGAAGAAGCATCAGGTATGTTCCTCAGAAAGGCAATACAAAAGAATGCGCAAATCGTCCGTATTGTTTCTTAACGGCATTCCCCAAAACGCACCCCAAAATTTTACTTGACAAATCCATGCCGGGTATGGTAAAATAATCATGGTTCGTTCTGCATGATGCAGCAACGATGAGTAACGTAAAGGAGTGTTTTGCAATGAATTATTTGCAGATCGAAAAGGTAATCGGAAGAGAAATTCTCGATTCGAGAGGTAACCCGACCGTTGAGGCTGAGGTAACCCTGGTTGACGGCACTGTCGGCAGAGGTACTGCACCAAGCGGTGCATCCACCGGTGAGTTTGAGGCACTTGAGCTGCGTGACGGCGATAAGTCCCGTTATCTCGGCAAGGGCACCACAAAGGCTGTAGAGAACATCAACACTGTCATCAACGATGTTCTCGTTGGCGTAGACGCTGCGGATACCTATGCGGTAGACAAGGCTATGATCGATGCCGACGGTACCAAGGACAAGTCTAAGCTGGGCGCGAATGCAATTCTGGCAGTTTCGATCGCTGCGGCTCGTGCTGCTGCAACTGCACTCGGCATGCCGCTGTATCGTTTCCTCGGCGGCGTTTCGGGCAACCGTCTGCCGGTTCCGATGATGAACATCTTAAACGGCGGCGCACACGCAACCAACACTGTAGATACCCAGGAATTCATGATTATGCCGGTTGGCGCACCGTCCTTTAAGGAAGCGCTGCGCTGGTGTGCAGAAGTTTTCCACAATCTGGCAAAGATTCTGAAGGCAAAGGGTCTGGCAACTTCCGTCGGCGATGAGGGCGGCTTCGCACCGAACCTCTCAAGCGACGATGAGACCATCGAAACTATCCTCGAAGCTGTTAAGGCTGCTGGCTATGAGCCGGGCAAGGACTTCATGATCGCAATGGACGCTGCTTCTTCTGAGTGGAAGAGCGAAAAAGGCAAGGGCTTTTATCACCAGCCGAAGTCCGGTAAGGACTTCACTTCGGACGAGCTGATCCAGCACTGGGCTGACCTCGTTGAAAAGTACCCGATCATCTCCATCGAAGATGCACTCGATGAAGAGGACTGGGAAGGCTGGCAGAAGCTGACCGCAAAGCTGGGCGATAAAGTACAGCTGGTCGGCGACGATCTGTTTGTTACCAACACTGAGCGTCTGTCCAAGGGTATCTCCTTGGGCTGCGGCAATTCCATCCTGATCAAGCTCAACCAGATCGGTTCTGTTTCCGAAACTCTGGAAGCAATCAAGATGGCACACAAGGCTGGTTACACCGCAATTTCTTCGCACCGTTCGGGCGAAACTGCGGACACCACTATCGCTGACCTGGCTGTTGCACTCAACACATGCCAGATCAAGACTGGTGCACCGAGCCGCTCTGAGCGCGTTGCAAAGTATAATCAGCTTCTGCGCATCGAGGAAGAACTGGGCGACAGCGCAGTATATCCGGGCATGGGCGCATTCAATGTAAAGAGATAAGTTTCGGCTTGTTCTGACACTTTAAAATAAGATCATAAATCGGCGCACTTCCTTTTTGTGGAGGTGTGCTGTTTTTTGTTCTGGGATTTTGTGGGCTGCCGCCAGCTTCGCAGTAGCTGCCCATCTCTTTCTCTCTTTTACTCTACTACAAAAAAGACGCTTGGAGTTCAGTTTCTTGAACCCGTAAGCGTCTTTTTTATTTTGCTCTAACAACCCATTAAACCCATTGTTTGATAGCCCTGTGATTTTTTGAATTTCACAACAATGGCATTTTACATGATATTCCAGAATTCAAATAATCTTCCAAACGAGAGCATTGCACTTCGAATTTCAGTCGGAATTGTCTGATATGTATTCCCGTAATCCAATACAAACTCGTATGTCAAAGCGGCATTTATGAAAACAGAAGCAACAGCAGACAACGCAAAGACAGCGTAAAGTACACGCTGGATCGGTTTTGAAGCAGAACGATGCACAATGAAGAGAATCACAAATGCGCCAAACAACATCTGCCATGCAAAATCCACAGCATAACGTGGAGTATAGCCATATTCCCAGATCATTGCCATCTGAATAAGTGGTACAATCAAACAACCACATATGATAATTGCAGTGATCTGATTCCGCTCCGGTTTCTTCCCGATATTACGATATGCGCGCGGCCCAAAGACATAACCCAACACCGGAACCGCACGGAAGATCAGACCGGTTGCACTAAAACCGGCAAGGAAATAATAGCCGTTGACATTAAGCGAATCATAGTTACTTGTAATAAAAGGGAATACCGTATTGATCTTGGGCACTGTGAATAAATAATTATAAATCGCGATCAAAACTAATGGCAAATGAAACTGAATGTGCTGGTAATCATAAATTGTCAGCGTATATTCTATGCCAAAGTCCAAGATGGATCCAAAACGGAGGTAGTTATAGATCATCTGAACCGATCCGATGAGTACATAGGGCAAGCATGCTGCCAATAAAAATTGGATGACTGGCTTACGATTTGCGCGAAATGTCGGTTCCGGGGCGGTACGTATGATCTTTCGAACACCAGCATAGAGAAAGAGTAACGAAACCAGACAATATAGTGCAAGCGCGGCACGACACAAAACTGCAATTGAAAAGAGCGTAGTGGCAACACAAATATTGACCTTTGAAACTTTCCCTTTCCCCAAAACGCCGACTCGCAGCAGGAAGAACATTCCGGCAATCAAGAAAGCAAAGCCACTCACTTGCGCCAGTTCATAGAAGTTACCGATGGTAATACAGTACCATACAAAAGAAGTTGCCTGTACAATGATCAGACCGGAAAGCGCAATACCATTCGGCGTTTTCGGAAAATATCGCTTTACAAGCGTGCAATACGACAAACTCAAAAATGTGATACCTATCAGGCTGTAAAAGAGCGTTGCCCAAAGGGACGACAAGTATGTTCCAGTGATTAGGTGATACGGCAAAAAGAGCGTTAATACGGTACCGATTCCATAGTAGGAATAATATTTTCCGTCAAACAACAGGTGGTCCCAAGCAAAACTGATACCAGAGCGAAGAGAATCATCATATGGATTGGAAAGCGCAAGTAATTCTTCGCTCGGCTCACGCAGTAAGTTGACTTGTCCGGCGCGGAACGCATCTACTAATTCCTGATTAATCTGATTGGTGTCAGGATTTTTGAGAAATTCCACCACGGTATCGGTACCACGCAGCAAGAACAGCAATACGCCCAGAAGCAAAAATTCCCATGTAAGAATGATGGCACCACATGTAAAAAGTTTTGATTTACCGCAAGAGAGCTTCATTCTCGGTGCATATGCTAATATCACTAAGAAGTAAAGCAGCGCCAAGAAAACCAATACGCGTGTCCATGAAAATTCAAACGGAATCACAGAATTGATCCGCAGCTGACTCACAATAACAGAAGAGTCAGAATCCGCGTTGATCGAAAACTCCAACTGATCCACAGTTCCGAATAGACTACATGTTATATACTTGCTGGATTCATTGCCATTAATGTAATTAAGATGTACACCGCCGCGTAAATTCGCTTCGGAAGTTTCATCTGTATAGGAGATATTCACGGTATTTTCAGTGGCATCGCTTAACGAGATGTCCGCATAAATGGTACGCACCTCATCATCAATTCCATCAAAATGCAACACAAGGCTTTCGCCCGCATTTACCACCGCAGCATCCAAACCATACGGACTTCCATCCACGATTGCCTCAGAAATCGAAAGCTCCTGTTCTTTGGGAGCCATCGGAAACGCCAATGCATAAGAGCCGAAATTGCACAAAAAAGCTTCGAGCAGCAACACAACAGCTGTTGAGAACGACAAACCGTATATCAGTTTCTTCTGCCGTTCCAGTTTTTGCAGCAGGTCGTTACGCTTGGCAAAAAATAAGTTTGGCAAACAGATACACGCATCTGCAACAAGCACTGCAAGGCTTGCCATCCAGAATCCATGTCGGAAAACAATGGACAAAAATAACGCCAGAATCTGCATTGCACCACTTGCGATTGCAAAATACAGCGCATGTTTCCTTCGTTTTTTCTCTCTGCCGGCGAGCCATGCCGAAACAATGGCGCTGACTACAGACAGCAAGAACAACAGGACAATTATTAACATAGATACATCCCCTTGCTTAAAGTTTATGAGTACCGCTTTCCATAATGTAATAACGACAACGATCAACCCATCGTCCGGCTTGTATATCGCGCATTCGTTTTTACATAACCTAAACAAATAAAGCATTTTTATTATAACATATTTTACTATGTGTGTCAAATATTTTTTCAAAAAAGTTTGGTGTTTAGTTTTCGAAAATGAAACAGCGACTGAAACTCATTCACTATCCGACATCCATCTGGAAAAATGTTTATATAAATTCCCATTTCTCAGTTAAAATTTCTATACCCCTTGAAAACACTGGTGTTTCCAGCGTTTTCGCCAGCTTGATTTGGCCCTTTTCCCTCATTTTTTCCCTTGCGAGAAGAAATGAGGGAAACTTTTTTCAGGCCGTCCCTACAACCTTATCCAGCAGCCTTGCGGAAGTTCGCTTGGCCTCTCTGGTGGCATGGGCGTAAATGTTCATTGTGGTACTTACATCAGAATGTCCCAGCAGCTCCTGCACATCCTTGGGTGCTGCCCCGTGAGAGAGAAGGTTGGTCGTATATGTATGCCTCAGCAGATGGAAATGAAAATCATCCATATCCCCGATCTTCTTTCGGGAATATCGGCATACACTGCTGACCGTTGCCGGAGCTTCATAGGCTCCATCAGGCCGCAGGCAGACGAAGGAAACCTGGGTGTAATCTTCCGGGGGTGTCTCTGTCCGGGGCAAGGAATAGACCTCGTAGTAGGTGCGGTTCTTTTCCTTGACGATGCGATAGTAGTTTTG
>CASEUJ010000007.1 GCA_949291125.1 uncultured Ruminococcus sp. | reverse complement strand
CGACTACAACTGTTGGTACAACTGAAACGACTGTGACCAGCGCAGGTCCGACGACAACGACTACAACTGTTGGTACAACTGAAACGACTGTGACCAGCGCAGGCACGACGGCAACGACAACTGTTGATACAACAGGAACAGATTCTGAAACTACGACATTGCAAGCTACAACAGGATCTGGATCGGGCAGTACGCAAACAACGCTTGAGAGTACTGTTGAAACCACAAGCACAGGTGTAACTACAGCAGAAACTACCATAACTGCCACAGACAAAACAACAATGACGGAACAAGAAACTACGAGTACGATGGAAGAAATGACAACTTCATCCAGTACGGTTACAGTGACTACGACAACACCGACAGTCGGCGTTGTGATTCGTAAGTGTGATATCGTCGGCAATGAAATTGCTGGGGCATCACTTGTGGTAGAAGATCTGAATGGAAATCAGGTCGATGCATGGATCTCGGAAGAAGGCGTTGCACACATCATTACAAATGTCGAAGTTGGTGTTCCGTATCGCTTGATCGAAACACTTGCTCCGGTTGATTTTGCAATTGCAGATCCGATTTATTTTCAGCTTGAATCTGATCGCACAGTCAGCATCCTGACATATCAGCTTGACGAAATTGGCAATCTGGTATATGATGAAACAGGTGAACCGGTTCTGTTGTCTATTACTTCTGTCAATGATCCAGTCGTTGTGATGATCGATGAATATATTGGTACAGGGGTTTTGACGACAACGTCAACGACTCCGACAACAGAAACAACCACAACGACAACAACAACGGTTGTCACAACATCGGAAACAGAAGAAACTACCAGTCTGGCAACGACGATTACGTCGGATGTTACAACGACTGGCACATCGACTGTTACAACAAATGCATTGACAGAGCCGGAGGAAACAACCACGACTGTGGAAAGCCGTACGACAACAGCGACTAGTCAGAGGATGACTGGTACAGATCAATCTAGTATATCCTCTGTTGTGACAACAACAGCAACTACAACAAGAACGGTCATCGGCAGCTCCGGTAGACCCGGAAGCTCTGGAAATGTCAGCAGCTCACCGAAGACAGGCGACAAAATGATCGTCGTATTGATTCCGACTTGCCTTGTTGCACTTTCTACAGTAGCTGCAACCTATCGTAAGCGTAAACGTAATGACAAGGAGGATCAACGCTCGTAATTTGAAATGACATTTATTTCGATCCCATAAAATTAAAGCTCCGTGTGGAATGCAAAAGAAATTGCTTTCATACGGAGCTTTTTGTGGCTGTTGATCCAAAAAAACAGACAGAAGTGCATGCATCATGTTGGCAATGCCACATGAGATTATTTGCTCCTGCCTGTATATAATATAGATTAACTATATCATAGCGTTATGAAATGCTATTAGAAGCTGGAAATATGGAGCATTTGTATGCAGTATCGAAGCAAAGTTTTTTTGTATGGTATGCGGGAACCTCAACGAAAACGTTTTGCATGAAACTGCAGGAAGATTGGGCGTCATATGCATTTCGTGCAATTACAATGTCTGAAGCCGGAAAACCATATATGGCGGTGAATCTGAAATTGAAAAAAGGCAGGGAACGGGCGGCTCTGGTATCATGGACTGCCCGAACATCCTTTCGCATCGAGATAGCTTTAATCCCGCAGTGCGATCAAGTGCGCTTTTTAAAAATCTATGATCATAAAAACTGGAAAATAATCACTGGCGAAAAAGGGGAAAATTTCATACCAATCCGGCAATCGGATCATTTGGGAAACCGCCATTAGAATAGATCTGTTTCAAATGGATAGCGGATCCCCCACTTTTTCCGAAGGCTGTCCATGATCTCCATGACACGAATGGTTTCTTGGTGTGGCATAAAATATGTCTGTGTTTTTCCTGCGCGAATTGCCTGTATCGATGCTTCTACCTCATATTCATAGCCTGAGATCTGTGGCGGAGCCGGATAAAACACAGATTCGCCATTGTTTAAGATCACCTGGATGCCTTCACAGTTGTTGATGTTTTCACATTCGATCCTTCCTTTTGTGCCATAGATGATACCTTTTCGGTCAGTTAGCGCTGCGGCATTGCTGTGGAGAATGGCAGTTTTACCATCTGCAAAGGTCAGGATGATGCTATTTGTCTTGTCTACTCCGTATTCATTCTTGACACAGGAGGATTGGATATCACAAATTGCTGTACCGAATGCCATCAGTGCAAAATTGATCGGATAGACGCCGAGATCAAGCAGAGCGCCGCCGGCGAGTTCCGGCTTTTGCAGGCGTTCTTTGTGGCTGAGCTCATATCCCAGATTGGCAGTCAGAGAAGAAATTTCGCCGATCACACCGGATGCGATCAGGGTATCGAGTGTAGAGCGCATCGGCATAAACCGTGTCCAGATTGCCTCTGTGATAAAAATGCCATGTTTATCTGCATAGTGAAGAACTTCTTTTGCCTGATTTGCATTGGCGGTAAATGCTTTTTCACACAGCACGTTTCTGCCATTATGAAGACATAGCATACAATCTTCGTAATGTCTGGAATGCGGTGTTGCAATATAGACCAGATCAATAGCATCATCCTGCACCAACGCTTTATAGCTATCGTAATAATGCGGGATGTTCCATTTCTTAGCGAATGCTTCTGCCTTTTCTGTGGTGCGAGAGCCGACTGCATATAGCGTAACGTGTTCCATTTGGTTGATCGTATCTGCCATTTTGCCGGCAATGCTGCCTGTTCCTAAAATTGCGAGATTCATTTTATTCAATTCCTTTCTGCGGTTTGGTGTATCAAAGCCAACAGAGTCCGTTTGATAAATTATTTTCGGGATCATTTGCAGGTATTGACTTTTGGAATGTTTTTTAAGTGTTCCCCGGTCTTTCATGCTGTATTGCAATGATACATTACTGTCATTATATCGGAATGATCCGAAAAAGTCAATTCCTGAATTTCTGTCCATTTCTGATTCGGTATTTTTTCAAAGCGGCATGGCACATAAATTGCATTTTTGACAGATTTGTGCTATAATACCATTCAGAGGTTTATAGGAAAGGTGGGGATTACGGTTATGCTCCAAATTGCAATTGCAGATGATGACGTACATTTGACAGATACATTGCGGCGTTTATTGTATACCTTTTTTCAGAAGAAACATATTTCCGCAGTCATTCAGTGTTTTTCCAGTGGAGAGGCACTTCTGCAAAGTTGTATTCCCTTTGATCTGGCATTTCTGGATATCATGATGCCGTGTCTGGACGGCATTGAAACTGCAAAAAAGCTGCGTCGTACGAATAAGACTTGTGCGTTGATTTATATTTCTCATTTTCCGGAACACCTTCAGGATACGCTGACAGTACATCCCTTTGCCTTTCTGGAAAAGCCGATTAATTCACAAAAGCTGGTTGCCAACTTAGAGGATTACTTACAATATTACCCACGCAAAGGACATTGTACAGATGAATCAATTTTCACCTTTGCTGCCAACGGAACGACAATTTCGATTCCTGATGTAGAAATTGTGTATCTGGAATATACTGCGAACCGCAGGGTGAAATTGCAGCTTGCAGCGGAAACGCTTTGGATTTCTGGATCGATTTCTTCTTATTACAATAAGCTACGTCATAATCTGTTTCTTATGCCCCATCGCAGCTTTATCGTCAATCTGGCTTATATTTCTTCTTATCAGGGGAACCAATTGCTGATGACTGACGGCACAAAAATCCCTGTTAGTTGTAAGAAGACAAAACAGATCGCATCACAGATTAGCGACTATATCCACAGGACATTATAGGAGGATTACATATGACGCTTATACAGTTAGAGCATGTTTTTCTAGACATTTGCTCCAATTGGATTATCATGACGGGTTTGTTTCTGTTACTGCGTTGTGTCTATCCTGTTAAACAGACGCACTTTGCTGCGCGAACAGTAACAATGGCTGGTGCATGCGCTTTACAGGCGCTGTTGTGTGTGGTATACCATATCTTGCTTAATACAGTGACATCTATACTATTGATGGTCTTATTGACAAAGTTGTTTTTTAAGACGCACAAGTGGTATTTTCTGATTTATTGTGCGATCGTACTCTCGGCGCTCGCACTTGCAGAAATGCTTTGCGATTTTTTTCTGGCGTTTTTGCATTCAAAAAATGTGATGGAGATCATGACAGATGCGCAACTGATTCGATATCTCTTGTATCTTACGCTTGTTGTTTTGTTATTCTATTTGCTTTCGTTTTTTCTGAAGCGGCGAATTGAAAGCTTCGAAATTCACCTGATCGCATGTTATATCGGATTGAATGCCGGAGAATTTTTATTGATCGCCTGCATAGCGGAAGACGTATTTCGTCAGTCCAATGGTTTTTTTCTGCTCATCGTTTCCGCTATGTTTTTTCTGTTCGATATTTATTTTCTTTATACATTCCAACGATTTTCTCGGACAAAACAAGCGGAAAAGACGAGCGCCCTTATTTTACAGCAATCTCAGATGCAGAAAAAAGCGTATGCTGACCTTTTGGATCAATATCAGGCGTCTGTACGTATAGTTCACGATGTCAAGCGCCATTTGTATGCTTTTGAAGCGTTGATGCGGCAAGGCGATTATGACAAAGCAGAGACCTATAAGAAAACGATGACAGAGGTACTCGATCAATTTGTACCGACTTTTCGTAGTAAAAATCAGATGCTTGCGGTTATCCTCAATCAAACAATTGCAGAGGCAAAAAGGGGACATATCCGGCTTGAACTGAATATTGCGGATATTGACATGCGCCCGTTGTCCGATTATGATCTTACTACGATTCTTTCGAATCTTCTTGAGAATGTATTGGAGGCATGTGTACAATTGCAGGATACTGAGGCTTATATTCATCTTGATATTGACCGGCGTCTTGGATTTTTGGTGCTCCATGTGGAAAACCCCTGTGAACAGTTTACGCTGTCGCGCGCCGAAATGTTTGAATCTACAAAGCCGGATCATATGGGAGTGGGTCTACTGAATGTGCGAAAGACAGTGGAACAATATCATGGAGTTATGAAGATTGCAACAGAACATCAGCGTTTTAATGTACAGATCAGCATACCGCTGTACACCGGATCGAATTGATTTTTTCGGTAATATCAAGAAGGGTCATTTTATTCAAATTAGATATATTTCATAAATTTCAACAATTCCACTGGCGTTTTTTTAGATGTCGGTTTGCTTTTGGTGCAGAAAAATTTCTTTTGATGCAAATCTCTTGTCATAATGTGAAAAATATGCTACACTACTTGTGGAACTATTCGGATCAGTTAAATTATCAAGGAGGAGAATCGTATATGATGCAAAGATATATCAAACCAATCTTCGTGCTATGCTGCGTTTGCATGTTATCGGGATGTGGCGCTGGATCAATAAATTCAGAATTGCCCGATAAAACCACAGTGCCGGATTCCAGTGCATCTGCTGTGGAGAAAGAAAGTTCAGATGAATCAGATGTGACGCCCATTGATTATGACCTTGTTCCTTATTCGATAGATCACTCTACTTGTGCTTTTATGGCACCCTCGACATTTCAGGAGACAAGTAGTTCTGTGCTTACAGAATCTGTCTGTCTAAATGGAGAATCACCAAATGATTCTATTAATCTTGTGGTTTATGATGCATGGGAGGAAGCTGAGTTTGAAACGTTTACAGAGGATGATCTGTTCTCACTGATCCATTATGGCGTGACATTGACGGAAATCCAATATTTTGAGGAAGCAAAACTGATCAATCACAGCGGTTTGAATTATCAGGCTTATGTCGGAGAGGCGCTGAGTACCATACGCGGCGTTACAACCTATATCGATCTTCTGGCGGCCAATTGCCCGGATACAGGGAAAATGTATGTCTTTGCAATGCGCGATCAGGAGGGAGAATATCAGGCGTATCGGGAGCATCTGGCAGACTTTCTTTATATCAGTGAAAATGGTTTTGTTGTGGAAAATGGCACACTTTCTAAGGCACCGGAGCCGGAACTAATCTCCTATACGAATCCGGTTATCGGCTATACGATCCATCTCCCTGAAACTTGGGAGAAGGCAGGGAAAGAAATAGAATCTTATATGCAAAGCGATCTTGCCGATTACAGCAGCTACGATGTTTTTGTCGATCGTTCACTAAATACCATTTCCATTGCAGCAAGACCGCTTGATGAAATGGCAGGTTCTGCGATGTTGAATGAACAGACATTCTATGCGGCAATGGATAGTGCCAAGGAAATAGTAACAGGAGCAGGCGGCAATGAGCTTGTTGCTTCCAAATCTTGTGAAATCAATGGCTATGCTGCGTATCAGATGATTATCCGTCACACTGCTGGTGCAACTCCGACCACTTCGGTTTCTTGGTTTATTTTACAGGATGACGATTTTCAACAGCTGATGTGTATCGCCTATCGGTATCAGCAGGAAGAAGATGCAGAATTTGCCGGAGAAATCCTTGAATCCATTACATTTGAAAAGGACGAATGATTATAGATCATAGAAAAAGTGCCTCCTTTATTATTACGCTGTGTTGCCTTTTGAGGGAGTGCCGGCTGTGGAGCGGATACGCAGGAACAAGTGGGAGAATCTGATGTAACCACAATAAAAATGACAGATATTATAGAACCGGAACAAACGAAAACGGAAAGTACTGCTTTTAATGATTTTATGTATGTTTTTATGAGATGGAAACGCCATGGATTGTTATAACGGACTTTTATGTTGCGGATAGAGTCCGTTTCGCCATAACAAAAAGAACGCTTGTAGTTCCATTTGTTGAACTACAGCGCTCTTTTTTATTATGACAGATTTGTCAGAATATGCTTTATATTCAAAAGACTTACTTCGCAGCCTTAATGCGTGCTTCCAGAGAATCCAGCTGCGCATACAGTGCTTCCGGTACCTTGCCGCCCTTAGCGGAGATGTCTTCGTCATAGTATCTGCGCATTTCTGCAATTTCCTTCTCCCACAGATCCATATCCAGCTTTAAGAGGTCAGCCACATCTTCTGTTGTGAACTGCTTGCCCTCATATACGAGACCGTCAACATTGATGTCTTCCGGCTTCGGCTCATAGCCGATCGGAGTTTCTACTGCATCTACAGTGCCTTCGCAGCGCTTGATGATCCAGTCAAGGACACGCATGTTGTCGCCGAAGCCCGGCCACAAGAAGTTACCCTCTTCGTCAGTCTTGAACCAGTTTACGTTGAAGATCTTCGGCGCCTTGTCGCCCAGCTTTTCGCCCATTTCGAGCCAGTGTGCCCAGTAATCGCCAACGTTGTAGCCAATGAACGGCTTCATCGCCATCGGATCGTGACGCAGAACGCCAACAGCACCTGTTGCAGCAGCAGTTGTCTCCGAAGAAACAGCCGAGCCCATATAAGTGCCGTGTGTCCAGTCGAAGGACTGATATACCAACGGAGTGGTCGAAGCGCGGCGACCGCCGAAGATGATTGCCGAAATCGGCACGCCTTCCGGATTGTCAAATTCCGGAGACAGGCACGGGCAGTTCTTTGCCGGCGAAGTAAATCTCGAGTTCGGATGTGCGAGCTTTCCGCCGTTTGCAATATATTCCGGACCATTTACCTTTGTGCCCTTCCATTCAGTTGCATCAACCGGCGGATTTTTATCCAGCTTTTCCCACCAAACGGTGTTGTCTGCATTGTTCAGTGCGACGTTAGTAAAGATGGTGTCAGACTTAGTGCAAGCCAGAGCATTCGGATTCGAGTGTTCGTTTGTACCCGGTGCTACGCCAAAGAAACCGTTTTCCGGGTTGATGGCATACAGTCTGCCATCCTTGCCCGGCTTCATCCAAGCGATATCATCGCCGACAGTGAATACTTTATAGCCATTCTTCTGATAGCCTTCCGGCGGGATCAGCATAGCCAGGTTGGTCTTACCGCAAGCAGACGGGAATGCAGCTGTGATATACTTGGTTTCACCGTCCGGCTTCTGTACGCCTAGGATCAGCATATGCTCTGCCATCCAGCCTTCGTTTTTACCCTGATAAGAAGCGATACGCAGTGCAAAGCACTTCTTACCCAGCAGTACATTGCCGCCGTAAGCAGAGTTGATCGACCAAATAGTGTTTTCTTCCGGGAAGTGTACGATATAGCGGTTTTCCGGATCAACATCAGCCTTGGAGTGTAGACCACGTACAAAGTCGTTGGAGGTATCGCCCAGGTTCT
The DNA here is from genome assembly GCA_949291125.1 of uncultured Ruminococcus sp. Lineage (GTDB taxonomy): Bacteria > Bacillota > Clostridia > Oscillospirales > Ruminococcaceae > Ruminococcus_C. The sequence continues at coordinate 16,907 of CASEUJ010000007.1, read as the reverse complement.
TGAATGCATCTGCCCCCATACGTGTCATGATGTTCATGTTCAGAACAACATAGATCGAATCAGTCAGCTCTACGCCGACTTTTGCCAGCGGAGAACCGATCGGGCCCATGGAGTACGGAATGACATACATAGTTCTGCCTTTCATTACGCCGTCATACAGCGGAATGAGCTTTGCCTTCATTTCTTCCGGATCCATCCAATAGTTTGTCGGACCTGCATCTTCCTGCTTCTTAGTGCAGATGAACGTACGATCCTCTACACGAGCTACGTCGTTCGGAAGTGTCCGGTGATACAGACAGCCCGGCAGCTTGTCTGGATTCAGCTTATACATTTTGTCACGGTCACCGTCCGGAAGCGAAGTTACTTCTTCGGTCAGTGCATCGAGCTGTTCTTTCGAACCGTCAATCCATACAACCTTGTCCGGCTTGGTCAGCGAGACCATTTCTTCTACCCATTTCAGCACATTCTGATTGTTTGTCAATGCCATTGGTACTACCTCCTAATATTTCACAGACGTCCATTTCGCCTGGTTTTTCTGGAAACATAACGAAACATTTCCATTAAATCTTATTATACCGAATTTTGCGGGATGTGTCAAGAGCTTTGCAAAAAATCTCGGTTAATATTCAAAAAGCGTTCACGATTCAGGTTCAAATGTTCTTGATACGCGGACAATACGGGACAAGTATGATGCTATGTAAAGACACAATCTGAATCGGATAATATGTTGTGGAAGGGGTATACTGAGGATATAAGAAAAGACGGTATTTTGCAGGTGTCGTCTTTCTAAATGATTTCCAGGAGGAGAAGAAATATGCAGAAATATGTATGCGAAGTATGCGGTTGGGTTTACGATGAAGCCATTGGTTTACCGGAACAAGGTATCGCACCTGGTACAAAGTTTGAGGATTTGCCGGACGATTTTACCTGTCCTTTATGCCAGATGGGAAAGGATGCGTTTGAGATTGTATCATGATCTCATTCAATATGGGCAACACCGCACAATGCCGTCAGGTACTCTTTGCGCGGTGTTGCTTATGGTTTTATAAGTTTGCATTTTAATGGAAAGTGCTGGAAGAAACTGATTACAAAACGCATGGGTAGTCATCGGTACACTTGATGTATCGGAACAGGGAGATAGTGTCCAGATCAAATCCTGATCCAACTAAGATGGTAGAGGAAGCCCATACCTGTTTGTTGTGTCAAAAATTATTTCAAGGGGCGAGATCATGTGGGTGGGGCACTGTAAATGTTCTGTCAATGCCATTTGTTATTTCAGCGTAAGTGAATGTGTTCAGACAGAATCTGATAAATATGGCTCCGGCTGTGACGCCAGACAGCCGGGTTGATTCTATGGGGCGACAGAATCCGCTTTTGGTTGTTGTGATGACAACGCTCACTATGCTGGTGCTGAAGAAGTGCGGTGGCGTGCGCGTTTCGGATATCGAAGAGGCAGAGGATCTGGATACGACGAACGTGTATATCTGGTATTCAGCGGTCTGGACATAAATATAATTAAGGGACAGTATGATGAAAAAGTTGAAATAATTTTTCGATAAGAAAAACTAGAGATCCTCAAGGGTAAGCTGTATCAGCATGGTTATATCGCCTGTCATCCGGGTAGCGAAGTCATGATGAATACGCTTCCAAAGGTGTATCTGATGACTGCAGTGCCTGATCAAGAGGCGGAACGCATTGTCAATCTAATCAAAGAAACAGTGTATACTGGCGCAGTAGGAGATGCAGCACCATAAAACTTATACGACAAAACCGGCAATGGGATGTACCCCAATGCCGGTTTTGTCTGTATGTAGGAGATTCAACATCCACCCAGTTCGCGGACGATCACGCTGGCGATAATCAATCCTGCAACCGACGGTACAAATGCTGTACTGCCGGGGATCTGGCGGCGACCGGGAGCAGAGCTTTTCGTTTCATTCGAAATTTCTGCGATCGGCGTCAACGGTGGTTCTTTGGAGTAGACCACGGTTAATTTGGGAATGCCGCGCTTTTTCAATTCATGGCGCATAACCCTTGCCAGGGGACAGACGGAAGTCTGATAGATATCAATAACTTCAAACGCCGTGGGATCGAGTTTGTTTCCAGCTCCCATTGAACTGATGATGGGTGTATGTGCCCAATAGGATCGCATAACCAATTCAATTTTGCCAGTCACCGTATCAATGGCATCCACCACGTAATCATATTGCGAAAAATCAAAGGCATCGGCGGTTTCCGGCATGAAAAAAGTGCGGTGCAGCGTAATTTGACAGTCCGGGTTGATCTGCATCAGCCTCTTTTTTGCGGCGTCAGTCTTGTATTGCCCGATGACATCTTGTGTGGCGAAAATCTGGCGGTTCAGGTTGGATAGGCATACTTTGTCGTTATCGATCAGATCAATCGCACCAATACCACTGCGCACCAGTGCCTCTGCCGTGTGGCCGCCGACGCCGCCGATGCCAAATACGGCGACACGAGAGGCCGCGAGACGCTGCATCGCTGTTTTGCCGATCAGACGTTCAGTGCGGGAAAAGATACTAGTCATTGTATGGTTCTATCTCCTTTTCTGTCAGATAAATCAAAAGTGCACGGCAGCCCTTTTCAATATCACTGTATGCCGCGTGGAAATCACCGCTGTACCAAGGGTCTGTGACATCTTTGTCAGATTCTGTGAAAGTCAGTAATTTGTATATTTTACCTTCTTTATCTGGCGATAAAATCCGGTGCATATCGCGGATGTTTGCTTGATCCATACCAATAAAATAATCGTAATAATCATAGTCGCTTGACCGCAGCTGAACGGCACGCTTTCCATCGCAGGAGATCCCATGTCGTTTCAGCTCTTCCTTTGCTGGCGGATAGACCGGATTTCCCTTGCCATTCCAGATTTCCTCACGACTGGTTGCGCTGGAAGCGATCTGAAAATGATCCTGTATACCAGCATCTTGTACAAGTTTTTTCAGAACGAATTCTGCCATAGGAGATCGGCAGATGTTGCCGTGGCAAACAAACATGATCTTTATCATGGTATTATTGTTCCCTTCTGTGAATTTCAAGATCAGACGCTAATCCTGTATCAGCAGTGCTTTTATACTTCAGACAGGTTCTGATTTTCTGTGTCAGTACCTGCTTTTTCTGCGGTGTTACTGATGTGTCTATTTACCCTTATTATAATATGGAAATGGAATTTTGTCAATCCGAGCTGGAACGCAAGTTGCCTTGATCGCAACTACATTTTATCCCCCAAAATTTTTGTTTCTTTGGTAAAAGCCTGCAGACGACAATTGATAAAAACGTGAAGCGTTTTCAGCTATTTTTTTGCATGAGCTTGATTTTTGGATGGTGTTGTGGTATGATGAAAAAAGGAAGAAAAAGGAGAAGATAATTTATGATCCGAATCGCCGTGGTGGATGATGAAATTACTTTTGTTCATGAAATTGAACAGCAATTGTCCGATTTTTTAAAAGGAAAGTCAATTGGATTTCAGATAAACCCATACACAGAGCCTGCTGCATTTCTCTCTGACCATACCCAAAATGCTTTTGATTTGATTTATCTGGATATCGATATGCCCGAAATCAGTGGCATTGATCTGGCGTCTGAAATCCGAAAAAAATCAACAGAAACATATATTATTTTTGTTTCAAGCTATAGTCATTTTGTATTTGATACTTTTCAATATGCGCCGTATCGCTTTATCCGAAAGGAAAAGATTTCTCCTGAACTGATACAATCCATTCAATCATACTGCGATGATGTGTATCAGAAAAAACAATATTTCTCATTTCAATTGGCAAATAAAGAGGTTTATTCCGCGTGTGTCATAAAATTCATGTATTTTTATTCTTTACGGCATGATGTGTTTTTTGTGACGGAATCAGGGAAATCAAAAAAATTAGCAAACCGAGTTTATACCATGGATGGCTTAGAGCAAAAAATGGAATCTTTTGGATTTATTCGCATTCATAAATCCTATTTGGTCAACTATCGATACATCTATCAGATATTGGAACGAGAAGTTGTACTCATGCCCTTTCACGACGGTAAAACAGAACGATTGCCATTGAGTGCAAGAAGAATCGTTGAAACAAAAATGAAGTTCCAACAACTGACGAGAGGAGAGGATCTGCTTTGAATTGGATAATCATAGAATCGATTGCGGTGTTTATGGAATCAGTTTTAATATCCAGATTTATAATTCAATATTTTCATTATCGCAGTGCCAGAAACATACTATATAAGAGCACCCTGCTTTTCTCTCTGATTTTTTTCGTTGATATGCTCGGGACTTTTCTCATAAAAAATGAATTTGTATTTATGGTCGGAATAATTTCTTCTATGGTGATTTTTTCGCTGCTGTTCTTAAGAGGAGACGTATTCGAAAAAATATTATTTTCTGTCATCAGTTATTCTCTCATCTATCTTGTCAATTTGCCGGTTTTACATATCATTGGACTATTATCTGGGACATCCGTAACAGAACTTGTTGCGGCGCAGGATTCCAGTAGGATCGCCTGTTTAGTATGTACAAAATTTTTGTATTTTGCAGTGACACAGTGTATTTTATGGTTCCGAAAAAAAGATTCTTATCATTTCAAAATAAATGAGTGGATCATTGTAATTTCTGCGTTGTTGATTACACTTTTAATCTGGATTGTATTGCATATTATTACAATACGAAATTCGGTTACTAATTCTATTTTTTTAATTGTAACATTGCTGTTAACCTCATTAAATGTAATTATCTTTGTATTTATGCAGAAGATGAGTGTTTCCAATCAAAAAGAAACAGAAAAAGAATTGCTGCAATTTCAGCTGCAGCAAGAGCAAAAGGAAATGCGGAATCTGGAACATCAATATCAGGAAATTTCAATTTTAAGACACGACTTTCGAAATAAAGTGCAATGTATTTATACTATGTTAGAACAGAGCAACTATGAAGATGCCAAAAGATATATAGAAAAATTTCTGAAAGCCGAACACAAGGCCGCCAAACCGCATATTCGGTCATTGAATTCTGTTTTGAATGCCGTTATGAATGAAAAAATTGAAAAGGCGGAACGACATCAAATTGAGATTTCTTGTCGAATCACAGTAAGAATACCTGAATATCTCGAATATGACCTCAGCATTTTACTGGCAAATCTGCTGGATAATGCAATTGAAGCATGCCAAAATAACACCATACCTTCTCAAATTATTGTTGTGATTACAGAAACGGCAGGATATTTTCGGATTGCTGTAAAAAACACGATTCAAGAATCTGTTTTGGAAACAAATCAGAAATTGGAGAGCAGAAAAAAAGATAAAGCACATCACGGATTCGGCTTGAAATCGGTACGTGAAATTGTTGAAAAATACCAGGGTTCTATGGAAGCATACGAGGAGAAAAATGTATTTATTATTAGCGCACTATTGCTAAAAATAAATTTACCTAACATGGGGGATTAAAAATCTAACATGGGGGATTTTGTATTGACATCTGTCGTACATTGCGATATCATTTACTTAGGGTGAGGCAAATGATCTCAAAACTGAGTAAACGAATATCGCTTTTTTTATGCCGGGAAGGTGTTATCACGGCGGAAGAATCCGAAATCTATCAATATGGATTTGAAATTATGGTTTCTACGCTTATCGGCTTTTTTATCGCAGTGATTCTGGGGCTTGTCTTTCATATGGCGTGGCTTTCCATTGTCTACTATCTGATATTTGCGGTGATCAGACAATTTACCGGCGGCTATCATGCTGATACATATTTTCGGTGTAACTTAACTTTTGCGCTCGTGACAAGTACTGTATTTGGCTTTACAAAGATGGCGTATTGTTCTGGTACATATACAGGGATCACGCATTTCCTGATATTATCTATTGCGATAATGATCATTTGTCGATATGCACCCGTTGAAAACGAGAATAAACCAGTTACAGAAAAACAGAAAAAGAAAAATCATCTGTTTGGAGTGGCGGCTTCATTCATCGTTGCTGTGACAAGCTGTGTTATGTATTTTATATTCAAACAGCTTTGTATCCTTATGGCGTTTTCGCTGCTTGCAATAGCGGCGTTAATTGCAATATCAAAACTAAAGAAAGGAAGTGGAACAAAATGAAAAAAATCGAAAAGGTGCTGCTCAATAAGTTCGCAGCAGTTGGTAAGTTCGCGGCAATTAAGGCAGCTGGTGCTGTGTCAATTTGTAGCTGTCATCAGCCGAAAGAACCTAAGGCTCTGCAGAATCTGAAGAAGTGAATCGTGTGATTCAAAAAACTGGCATGGTACCTTATGCAAATGTTGATTTAATTTGCATAGGGTATTTGCTTTTACAGGAGGGGAACATGTTGAAATTTAGGAAAATGCTTGCAGGTTTAGTAGGAATCACAATGACGGCAAATCTCCTTGCGACTATGCCTTACTCTGCGTTCGCAGACGACTCGGATAGCCGTACATATACGTATGAGCATTATGAAGTCACGTATAACGTTACAAATTCCTGGGGCGGTACAGACGTTGTATCTGTAACCCTATCTAACATTGGCGACACCACGATCGAAAACTGGATGCTGTATTTCGACCCTAACGGCGATATTCAGTATGTGAACGATGCGACACAGGCTATAACAAGCGGCGGTACTGCCTACATAAAAAACGCAGGATACAATGCTAACGTTGATGCAAATGCGTCCGTTACGTTTAGCTATGCTGTGAATGATTGCGAGGTGGCACCGGATGATTTCGTATTATGCCAGACAAGAGTAGAAAAAGAATCTGGATATGAGGTAAACTTAAAGGTAAATGAATCTTGGGGAGATTCATTCAATGGTGAGATCATTCTCCAGAATAACACGGATGCACCAATTGAAGCATGGGAGCTGATGATTGACACCAACTTTACGATCACAGAGATCACGAACAGCTGGGCGGCGACTGTGACGGAGTTGGAGCCATACAGCTATCTGCTGAAAGGTACATATACGGGTACAGTTTATGCAAATTCCAGCGTTTCTTTAGGCTTTGTCGGCGTAAAGAATGGAGAACCGGAGATCATCAGCGATTCGCTGACAGAAGTCGTTATAGATGAAGATATGATCAACAACGTTACCTATGAAGATGAATTTTATGATGATTGCATTGACTGGAGTACAGTGCCCGATTCCGATGAAGATGGCCTGCCGGATGACCTTGAAGAGGAATATGGCTGCGATCCGGAAAATCCTGATACGGACGGCGACGGACTGCCGGATGGGTATGAAATTCTGACGATAGGTTCCAATCCGGCGGACGTACATTCGCTGGATAGTACGCTTTCTGATGGAGAATACGACAATGATCAGGACGGACTGAGTAACTATGAAGAATATCTGCTTGGCACAGATCCCTTACTTGCAGATTCCGATTTTGACGGCTTATCTGATGGTGATGAAGTTGCACTTGGATTAAATCCACTTGTTGTTGACAGTAACGGGGACGGCGTTTTGGACAGCAAGGAAAAATTCTCACAGAGCAAAAGCTTTGACGCCAAAGAAACGGACGCAGTTGTTCAGGGCGTTGACGTGGCGTTTGAAGGCACGGGATATATTCATTCTACAACTACTGTCGAAAGCGTCATGGATGTGGACTAGATGTGTTCAAATGTTGTGGGGTTAATTGGTGAGCCGTATGACATTTCCTCTGAATCAACGATCAGCACCGGAACGATTACGTTCCACATCGATCAGTCGGCTTTAGATGGAAGCAGCTTCGATGATCTGGCTGTTCTGTGGTATAACGAGGAAGAACAGCGCTTTGTGGAAATGGAAACCGTATCGGACGCTGATAACTCCACGCTGACTGTTACAACAGAACATTTCAGCAAGTATCTGATCGTGGATTGCAGCAGATGGTATGAGGCATGGTCGGAAAACAACTATCCAACGAATGGAAACACACTGCATACGGCGATTACAATCGACTGTTCCGATAGTATGAATTGGAATGATCCCGAAGATGAAAACGGTGATTGTTACAGAAAAACCGCCGCAAATGGATTTGTGGATACTATGCACTATACAGATAAAGCATCGGTTATCCTTTTCCATGAAGATTCCATCTTAAAGCAAGAGTTGACAAACGATAAAGATTTACTGAAAACTGCGATTTCTCAAATATTTGAGAATGGATATACAAATTATGATTCCGCATTGCGCACAGCAATCGATAGTCTAGAAGTTGACAATAATTCAGATGCGGAGAATATTATCATATTTCTTTCGGACGGAGTTCCAACCGATAATACAGGAACCGAAGTTGATGAAATTGACACATCGTTAGTGGATGAAGCAAGAATGAAGAACATTCGAATCTACACGATTGGTTTAACGTCAAATGCACGTGAAGATATTCTCACATATATGGCAGAAGAAACCGGTGGAGAATATTATCATGCAGACACAGCGCAGGAATTGGTAGAATGACCATTAACATGGAAGAAAAGTATGATATTACTACCGATACAGACGGTGACGGACTGCCGGATTTGTTTGAAACATATGGTATGCCGGTTGCAAATGGTCAGGTTCTTTTCAGCGATCCAACATTGAGCGATACGGACGATGACGGATTGGACGACGGCGAAGAGGTCATTATGCATATTGTGGATGACGCTGATGAAGTGAAGGCGGCTTATAACTATATGTATCATTATATTCCGGATGTTTTCATCAGCGATAACGGCGGGATCTATTTTGAGATGGTGGCGGATCCTGATGACGAGGATACGGATGGTGATGGAATTATTGATGGGAATGAAATGGTAAATATTACGGCTGATCCAAGATATGATAATCTGAATCCTGTTATTTCTGATACCATTTGGTCTCTTTTCCCTGAATTGACGGATCCTAAAGGTGTCAACCAAGAAAATAATGCGGTATACATTCGAGTTGATGAGAAAACAAATCATATTACAATTAAAACTAGAATTCTGTTTGACGATGATTACAATAACTATGAATCGGTTTCAAAGTTAAAAGCCTTACATGAACAATCAAAAGACATTATCAATCGGATAGGTGAAGAATATACCCTTGAAGATCTGGTTGTTGATGGTATTGAGCAAAGATGGGGTGGAGAATATATGGGAAGTATTTATGACTTTTATCCCGGAATGACTGTTAGCGTAACGGTTGATGTTGAACGCTTATATGAACCCCCTAAGGATCCTACGCTACATTATACAACTGTGCATTGCCTTTCTTCCAGAGGACGTGCTGGCACTAAAGGCGGAATGGAAATTGGGAAAAATAAAGAAATAAATATGTATATATTTGGTTCAGGTTCCTTGAATAAAACTTACTATGAACTTGTAGAATATGAAGCTGTTGCGGCTCATGAATTTGGGCATACTTTATTGTTGAGTGATGCATATCCTGACGCTAATAGTGGATATGCTCCTGTCAGCAGTACTTCTGAATTTAAGGAAATTTACTATAACAATACAGGTTTTAATTCAGGATTAGTTGGCAGCGGAGAAATTATGTATGTTGAAGGTGATGTACTTGGCAATGATATTGAAATGATGCTTGTTGGATATTCAGAAGGCGAGTGGCAGCGATTTGTTCCCAGTTCAATGTATTCAATTTCTGAAGCTATTAAAGAACCACAAATTTATATAAAAAGAACGGTAATATCTACAAAATATTATATTTGGGATGAAAAGCAAGGATTCTTAGAATGTACAAAAACAGGAGAGGTTTTATGATGGATCGAATTCAAACATCTGTTATAAGTGTATTGATTTGTGCTGCGATGGTATTTTGTTTTCCCTTTTCTGCATCTGCAGAAAGTTATGATTACATATTCACATATAAGCTTAATACCGATGGCACAGCTAAGATTACGGGTTATGAAGGCAACCCTATCCACATGGTTATACCAGCAGAAATCGATGGCTATTCCGTCACAGAAGTTGGCAGTAACGCTTTTGCAGTCAATGCTGAGGAACTCTATAACGATGCAGACTGTTATTGTCCGGTGGAAGTTCTTGAGATTGCAGAAGGTATAACCGATATTCGTTCCGGTGCATTTCGGAATTGTAAAAATTTGAAAGCGGTTTTTCTTCCAGAATCACTGGAACGGATTGATTTTGACGCATTTCTGGGTTGTGATGCATTGACGTCGATGACACTGCCTCAAAATATCAGCTTTATTGATGACGACGCAATCGGGTATTCCTATGTCAGCGACTTTTCGCCAGATCGCTGGGAGTATGAATGGTGGGGAGAGCCGATGGATGATTTCACGATCTGTGGCTATACTGGCACTGCTGCCGAAACCTACGCCAACGAAAATGGCTTCACTTTCATCGCACTGGACGAACAAACCACAACGACGACAGATCCCATTGCAACAATAACTACTACCATGACAACTACGGTAGAATCACAAACACAGACATCGGTCACAACACCCTCCACCCTCTGCGGAGATGTCAATTTGGATCGTGACATTGATTTGCGAGATGCTGTTCTGTTGCAAAAGTACGCTGTGGGAATGGTGGAATTCGATCCTCAGCAGATAAAAAACGGTGATTGCAACGCGGATGGTCTGACAAATGCACAGGATGCAGTGAGCCTCATGCGTTTTCTGGTGCAGCTGACGGATGTTCTGCCGGAAATTAATGGAGATGAAACGATGTCATGAGTAAAGGGATCACAATGCACATAGGTTTTGACAACAGATATGAACAAAAAGGACAACGACATATGAATCAACAATTTCAACAACAAATAACAATTATTACTGCCCAAGATTATGGCATTCCATCTTACTTAAAAGGTTATTACTACTTAAAAGAAGCCGTAGCATTGGTGCTGCAAACTCCGACTATCTCTGCCATGCAAATTTACCAAACCATTGCGAAATACCATAACATAAAACCTGCCAGCATTGAGCGCCCGATCCGATATGCCATCGAAGTAGCTTATGACAGAAATAAGCTAAATCACAAATTTCCGAACTGCTTTGGCCAGCCATCCAATTCTGAGGTGATTTGGACAATTGCAGAGAGCGTAACTTTGTCTGATTTTAGCTATTCAGCACATGACATCTCTTAAGTTGCACCCATTCGATATTCGCACTGATCTCCTCTCTTCATAGATAGTACCAGCATAATGGTTTATCCGTATGCCACTGATGTCAGAAAACAAGCAGAGAACAAAGTATGAGGCGTTCAAAAGAGGTTAACAACGAAATTACTGAGAAAAGATGACATACAGAAAAAGTGATTTGAGGCGGCTTGATATTCTCAAAAAAGCAGTGTCTGGTAAAGGGGTTGCCTTTTGCCAGACACTGCTTTTTTCGTTGAAACAGAGATGTTTCTGAAATAGTATTTATGCATGTAATCGCTGCCGATATCTCGGGGATTGCTGCTTCTATGCCGAATTGCAGAATTATTCAGCAATCGGATCGTAGTTAAACGATATGACTTCTGCTGTGACTGTACAATTTTTCCCATTTCCACTTGCATACATGGCAATAAAATTACCGGTAAAACATCCGCCGACTTCGGTGGTGAGATAAGACGTTTCTCCGCTTCCAACCGGGATCAGATCGCCCTCATCTGCAGCATAGGAAAATGCATAGCGTTCGCGGTTGCATGCAAGATATAGGGTCAGATGATTCGCGGCACAGGGGATTTTTGCTTCAATTGCCTGAAGTGAACCGATTCTGCGGCGCAAGATCACGACATTTTGACCGCCCATGCGGGTATAGGCGATTTCATAGTGATGCCCTGGATTCATGTAAATGGTGAGTCCCGCTTCTTCTCCATCTTCTTTCGGAGAAAACTGCATGGTCATTTGTGCGGTGCAGGTAATATGTTCCTGTCGTCTGCCAAGCCATGTTTTTGGAGCATCTTCGGAGAGCGAAACAGCATTCCCCAAAAGATGCAGCGATGAGCCGGTAAGTGTGATAAGTCCTGGCACAGGATTATAAATATAGTTCCACGATGGATGAAGCGCATCGCCACAGAATCGATCATGCACGGCGCTGCCCGGCACATATCCCTTTGGTTTATATTCTGGCAATTCGGATGTGGACTCAAATTCCGGCAATACAGCGCCGTTTTCGCCGATTATAGGCCATCCATTTTCCCAGCGCACTGGTGCAAGCATGGTTTCACGCCCCAAATTATGCCGGAAAGGATAACCAAGCGGCCGGTTTCCAAGACACACTGCCCACCAATTTCCCATTGGGTCGTCGATGAGGTCGGCGTGTCCGATCGCTTTGATCGGAAGGCTGCGTCCGATATTGGTCAATACCGGATTGTGTGGACATGATTCATATGGGCCATACAGACTCTTGCTTCTTGCAATAACTGACATATGGCATAGTTCCGTGCCGCCCTGGGCAACAAGAAAATAATACATGCCATTGATCTTATAGATATGCGGTCCTTCTGGATTATTTGCTCCCGTTCCTTGCCAGATCCAATGGCGCTCGCCAATGGCGCTGCCGGTCTTGAGATCCACTTCCCAAAGGTAGACATTCTGATCTGTTCCGTGGTAATAGACTTTCCCATCATCATCAAAAAACAGCGATGGGTCAATGCCCGGGAACGGCAATTCCAGTGGATCCGACCATGTGCCGGTAGGATCAGTGGTCGTGACAAGGAAGTTTCCGTGATTATCGCCGTTGACACAGGTGACAATGACATAGAATACGCCGTTGTGCCAGCGAATGGTCGGTGCATAAATATTCAGACAGTTTGGTGCACCTGTCACAAGTTTTACCTGTGAATTCCGTGTCAGACAGTGTCCGATCATTTCCCAGTGTACTAGGTCACGGCTGTGATAGATTGGAATGCCGGGAAAATATTCAAATGTACTGGTGACCAGATAGAAGTCTTCTCCAACACGGCAAATACTTGGATCTGGATTCATGCCAGATATGATCGGATTACGAAATTTCATCGATCCATGTCCCTCCGTCCATATAATATTGTGTTGATTGTGTCAAGCGTTTCGGATTCCAGTGGTGGCTGATGTGCAGCCTGGATACAGTCTATCACTTGTTCCGGTTTGGAAGCACCAATGAGTACACTAGTTACTGTATTTTGTCGCAGGATCCAACAAAGCGCAAACTGTGCCAAGGTCTGACCACGATCTTGAGCCAATTTCTGAAGCGCTTGCAATTTGGAAAGCATATCTTCCGTTAGCTGACGCTCTTGTAAAAAACGACCATCGGTGCGAATGCGGCTGTCATCCGGAATGGCACCGTGTAAATAGCGATCGGTTAGAAGCCCTTGTGCAAGCGGACTATAGGTGATCAATCCCTTTTGGATTTCTTTGCAGGAATCGAGAAGTCCGTTTTGTTCAATGGTGCGGTCTAGCATGGAATACCGGTTTTGATTGATGATAAAGGGACAGTTTTGCTGCTGCAAAATTTCTGCCGCACGTTTCATTGTATTTCCATCATAATTGGACAGTCCTACATAGAGTGCCTTTCCACTTTGTACCGCTTGTACAAGTGCACCCATCGTTTCTTCCAATGGAGTTTCTGGATCGGGACGGTGGTGGTAGAATATATCGACATAATCCAGTCCTAGACGTTTCAAACTCTGATCCAGACTGGCTAAGAGATATTTACGGCTTCCAAAATTGCCATAGGGACCGTGCCACATATCATAGCCTGCTTTTGTGCTGATAACCAGTTCATCGCGATGGTCAGAAAAGTCAGTTCTTAGGATCTTTCCGAAGTTTTCCTCTGCCGCGCCTGCTGGCGGGCCATAGTTGTTGGCAAGATCAAAGTGTGTGATGCCATGGTCGAATGCCGTTCGGCAAATCTCCTGCATTCTGGAAAATGATGCTGAGTTTCCGAAATTATGCCATAGTCCCAGAGAAACCGCAGGAAGAAGAAGTCCGCTTTTTCCACAGCGCCGATATGGCATGGTGTCATAGCGCCCGATATCGGGTAAATATGTCATGGCTTGTGTTCCTCCCCAAGGTATAATGTGATTATGCGTCTGCTTTCGTTTCTTCTTTCCGACCAAATGTTTCAGTCAGAAGTTTTGCTGTCTGTGCCAGATAGGGAACATCGATCATCGGCAGAGTGCCTGTGTCGCATGCCGCCGCAACTTCCGGGTCGAGCGGAATACGCTCTAACACCGGTACTGATGTGCCGTCTACCGCATCATCTGAGCCAAAAAGCGGGATTTCTTTGCCGCAGTCCGGGCACTTGATAAACCGCATGTTTTCGATCATGCCCAGCACAGGAATGTCCATCTTCTCTGCCATATTGACCGCTTTCTGCACAATCATGGAAACTAGGGATTGCGGCGTTGAAACAATAACGATTCCATCAAGCGGTAGACTCTGGAATACAGTCAGCGGAACATCACCGGTTCCCGGCGGCATATCTACGAACATATAGTCAACATCACCCCATTTGGTATCTTCCCAAAATTGTTTTACAACGCCGGAGATGACTGGGCCGCGCCAGAAGACAGGATCTGTTTCATTTTCGAGCAGCAGATTCAGCGACATCACTTTCGTTCCGTCCTGTGCAATATGCGGCAGAAGGTTGTCGCCCTCTGTTTGGGCATAACCATGAACACCGAAGATCTTCGGAATGGATGGTCCTGTAATATCGGCATCTAACACCGCAGTTTGATATCCGAGCTTTCTTGCCTGGATTGCCAAAAGACTTGTAACCAGAGATTTTCCGACGCCGCCTTTTCCGCCGACAACGCCAATAACACTTTTGATTTTGCCGGTGTTTTGCGCTGTGCGTTCTGTACGTTCTTTATCCTGACATCCTTCTGCACTCGAACACGAGCTGCACTGATGATCGCATGTTGTAGCCATATGCATCATTCCTCCTGGATTTTTGATTATGATATGCCAGATGATTAATATTATCCGGTAGTGGTAATTATACCATATAATCGCTTTTTTGTAAACTCCATTATACGAATTTTTTCATCAACTTCTCTGATGCAGTAATTGGTTTGACGCCGAACGGGTTACATAATAGAGGGGGTGCTGTACTTTGGAGGGAATGCAATAATTTCTCTTTCTGTACGAAGCCTTATGCGGCAAGGTTATACGCAAGACGAAGCACACAGGATTACATCCAAAACATATAACTATGGCAAGGAGGCACAGGAATATTATGATCAAATTGAAAAAAATCAGAAGAGCAAATGATGAAATTCGATGTGAAGCGTATGTTGAGGACTGCTCACAACCAGTGCCGCTTGTTTTTGATATAAAAAATAAGGATTTCAAAAAGTACAATTTGCCAAAAGGTTACGAATGGTGTGAATCACATATCCACCATGCAAAAAGATATTTTGCATCTGTACTGGACAAAGACGAAATACCGTCTGAACGTACAATCATGTGGTATTGATACAGGGCGATTTTGAATCTGTAAAAACGTATTGCGGTGTCAATGAAAAATAACAACTAAGTGTACCACTCGGTGTACTTGAGAAACAGCAGCTTTTCCGATACAGATATCGCTTTTATTTTGTCAAACGATAATGTTAAATCACTATCTATCGTCAAAAATAACGGGGCGTTGAAGTCCTTACGAAATTAAAATCATATGATAAAGATGTTCTTATGATTGATTTTAAAAGGCAGTATAAGAAGTTTGTCAAAACAGGAACGGATAATGAGATTGAAAAGGCTATAAAAACTTTTATTACACGAAATAAGGAGATGATTTCATGGGACAAAATCCAATGACTTTTTTGGACGGTTCAAAGCAAGACCGCGAAAATGCGATGAGAGAATTTTTTGGTCTATCTCCGGAACAATCATTTCAGGAGATAGAAGTCAAAGAAGATAGAATTGATATTAAACGTAAAAGTGACTAAAGCGTACCAATCGGTACGCTTTTTTCATACCCAAATAGGAGCAAACCATGACAAAGGAAGCATACAAAAAGTACCTGAAGAGCTACATAAAAGCTTTGGCGGAAATGAGTGAGAAACTGATATCTCCTGAGCTTCAATTGAAGATCATGGAGCTGACCTTGTACGCCACCGGGGAATTGTATCGGATGGAAGACGAGGAATAAAGCCGCCCCGACCATGGGCAGAAACTGGCGGAGGGATGGAAACGAAGAACATCAAAAGACTGTGGGTGCGGCAGTTCTTAAACATGCAAAAAGTGCGTTTGGAGAAATCCATGCGCATTTTTTATATCCAAAATTCAAGCGAAAGGAGGAAAAACAATGGACGAACAGACGACAACCGAAACGACAGCTAACGGTGATCCTTTAAAACAGATTCAAGACTGGCTGGAACACTCGGATTTTTCCACCACGGCGAATATCTACGCCCATCTGGATTACAGTTCGAAACTTTCCTCGGCGCAGGCGATGGTAAGTGGAATGTTCCTTCCCGAAGCAGGCAATTTCGGCAGCAGAGCAAAACGCAGAAAAAAGCGGGGAATAAAGCAAAAAGCTGTTCTTTCCAAAATTATGGAAAGAACAGCTCAAAATCGGGTGATTTTTAGAGCAGGCGCATAAAAAGAAAAATCCAGAAACCCATATGGTTACTGAATTTTTTGATGGCAAATGACTCTAATTTTGATAGAAACCCGTTAAGGGGGTGCAATTACGGTTTGGAGGGGGGTGCATTTTTGATTTTAGGGGGGTGCAGTTCTTTGCCAAAGGAAGAGGAGCGCCTTCAAGAAATAAAAATAATGTGTTAAGGGAAAATAATTTTTTGTTAAAATGCGTATGTTTTTCTCTACATCCCTTGCAAACCAGAAAAAAGCGCGGTATAACCCGAGTTTGCCACTTAAAAAGGGAAAAGAGCGGGCAAAAAGCAATCAAAAATGGCGAAAAAGCGTCAAAAGCGACGTAGAATAGATGTATTCTAATTTTGATGAAATAGGACTACATTTATATGGTCACGTTG
>CASEUJ010000006.1 GCA_949291125.1 uncultured Ruminococcus sp. | reverse complement strand
GCTCACTTATCAGCGCTCGTCTTGCCTGCTGTTCTTCTGTTCCTTTTCTTCCTCTTCTGCTCATAATTAAAACCTCCGAAGTAGTGTCTCTTCTATTTTACACTACTTCAGAGGTTTACACAAATTCTGGGATAGACTCGGATTTTCACTGTCTTACACCTCAGTACATCTATTTTAATTACGGTTCTATATTATCTAACCAATTTTACTCATCAGATTCTAAGCTTTTAAGGGTATGTCCTTTTTCGTTTTTCCAGCTGGTCAGTCCATTTGCACTTTTGCCGATTACAAACATTGCCGCATAAGAAGGACTGGTAAACAGCAGATTTTCTGCCAGTTTTCCATCAGTATCCAAGGTAGTCTTTTTTCTTTTCTCTTTTATAACTTCCGGAATTGTATCATCGTCCGAAGGAGAAATATGACTTCCTGCCAAAACCACAAATCCTTCTGCGGTCTGCATACCTGTTGCCTCAACAGTACCGATATTTTTTATATTGCGTTTTAGATACAGTTGACCGATTTCATCCGCTTGTTTATCTGTAATATCATTTTTTTCTTCCGTTGGCTTGGTAATCGGTTCAAATAGTTTGTGACCTAAAGTTCCCATAATTACCTTTGCGTAATCAATGAATTCTTCCAGTTCACATTCTTTTTCCTCTGTAATATTGCCCAGAGTGGGATCATTTCCATTTTTGACATCATAGCGATTAGCTTGCAATGCCAGATTACAAAAACGATTTTCAAGATAGCTTATTTCAGTTGGTCCAAATGAATTATTTGATGTGGTAAACACAATTGCTTCCGTCCAGTAATCCTTTTCTGGGTTTCGCTTATGCTCCTGCAAGCGATTCAAAATGCCCTCACCATTTTTTCTTGCTCCGGCCTGCCCAATATAAACAACACCTTTTCCTGTGGAATCAGACGTACCGAATAAGAAATAGACACCACTTTGCTTTAAGTCTTCTCGCTCCTTGCATCTGTCAAGTTCAGTCCGGGGAATTTTGTATGCAATACCAGTCCAGTTCGCCAGTGTACATTTTATTCTCCCGCTTGCCTCGCCATCCATCAGAAATAAATTTATACTTTTTCCTCGCATTATCGCTTTCTCCTCGATTTAATTTTCTCTTTTCACATATGTCAGTTCAACATCATACCCAAGTTGCTCCAGCATCTGCAAAAATGTATTATTAACGATTCCGTCTTTCTTCTTTATCAAGCGATTTACATAAGACGGTGTGGTCCCGACCTCTTCAGCCAACTTTGCCTGTGTGGTCTCCGCTTCTATGCATTTTACTTTTACATCAACCTCTATATTATTTTTTAGCACAATTTCCAACCTCACCAGTTTATATTTGAAATAAATTTCACTATAAGTACAATTTATTATATCACATTAAAAGATTGTTTTCAATATGCAAAGCTTATTATTTACGGAACGTTCATAGAAAAAACACCCAAGAAATTAATCCTGAGTGCCGCATCTACATTCTGCTTATTCTACTGTAATTTCCATCCCATCCTTAAAAGTAACGGAACGTTTTTCTCTGCCAATGGTCACCAACTCCACCATGCTGCCCCAGAGGGCATCGTCAAATTCTGTAATAATGTTGTCCTGTTCTTTCAATGTTTTGATAAACTGCCGTATCCTCTCGCCATGGGCTTCTTTCTGCTCAATCTTGTTAACTAACTCATCGTATTCTTTCTTGGCATCCTCGTACCGCTGAACCAAGCTATCATAGCGTTTCTGATACTCTTCCTGGTCTTGTGCTACACGAGCATTTTCGGCAACAAGGTTCTGCGTCATTTCCACCAATACAAGAATCTCATCTTCCAGCCGCTGCTTTTCTGCCAGCATAGTATTTGTAGTGCAGAGAGTTTTGCGGATAACCTCCGCATTTGCGATGATTTCCTTTTTCTCTGAAATCAACTTATTGTAGGCTGTGATAAACAGTGCCTTGATGTCTTCTTCGGTCACATGAGGGGTCTGACATTTTTTGTCCTTGTATTTATGGTTGCAGCGGTAGATGACTTTACGGTACCGGTCGGTGGAATGCCAGACCTTCGAGCCGTAAAAGCCACCGCAGTCTCCGCATTTAATTTTATTGGAAAAGATGGTCACTCCGCTGTAACGAGAACCACTGTGCTTTCTCTTGGCAAGCTCTGCCTGCACCATATCAAATACCGCAGGGCTGATAATTGCCTCGTGGTTTCCTTCCACATAATATTGCGGTACTTCGCCCTCGTTCTTTTTCATCTTTTTCTGCAGAAAATCCACTGTGAATTCTTTCTGTAGAAGGGCATCGCCCTTGTATTTCTCGTTGGAAAGCATTCTGCGGACAGTTTGCTGGTTCCAGACATCCTTGCCACCCGGCGTTTTGATACCGCGCCTTGTCAGTTCGGCAGCAATGGAATGTGGCGTCATGCCCTCAAGGAATAATCGAAAAATCAGCTTCACAACCTCCGCCTGTTCGGGATTCACAACGATTTTTCCCGTTTCCCTATCCTTGTCCAGCCCCATGAATCGGCTGTAAGCGAAGCTGACCTTGCCGTCCGCCATCCGTTTGCGCTGTCCCCAGGTGACATTCTCCGAAATGGAACGGCTTTCTTCCTGTGCCAGTGAACTCATAATCGTGAGAAGCAGCTCGCCTTTGCTGTCAAATGTCCATATATTTTCCTTTTCAAAATAACATTCGATGTTATGTTCTTTCAGTTTTCGGATGGTTGAAAGGGAATCGACCGTATTTCTTGCAAATCGGCTGACCGACTTGGTAATGATAAGGTCAATCTTTCCTGCCATTGCATCGGAAATCATCTGATTGAAACCATCTCGGTGCTTGGTATTGGTTGCACTAATGCCTTCATCAGAATACAGACCAGCGAACTCCCAATCGTCACGGCTCTTGATGTAGTTGGTGTAGTAGTCCACCTGTGCTTCGTAGCTGGTAGTCTGATCCTCGTGGTCGGTGGAGACGCGGGCATATCCGGCCACGCGGCGTTTTTTTGTGCTGTTAATCGGTGTCGCTGTGTAGCGGCTTATTGTCGCTGGGATGGTTGTTACTTTCCTTTGTGCCATGCATCTTTCTCTCCTTCCACTTGGCTTTCATAAGCTCACGCATATACGCCTTGAATTCCTCGGTGTGTTTGGTACCTTTTTTCTTGGGCTTAACATACTCAAGGCTCTCGGTATGTCCGTCCTGAAATTGGAATGTAATCATCTGCCCATCCACCGTAATTTTCTCAAGTTCGGTATCCATCCGCTCCTCGGAAAACTCATCCAGCTTCAAAACATCGCACACCATATCTTTCAGAATCTCGTCCCGGACAGTGATATTCCCACAAGTCCGACCACAGTGCCATGTTCTGACCTGCGTTCCGTTTTTCAATATTGTACCTTGACAGCGGAAATTCTCTCCGCATTGTCCACACTTGATAAATCCTGTAAATTCATAAAACCTACGCCTGTTGGGATTGGTGGCTTTATGTTTGTGAAGCTCGCCCCATGCGTTCCTGCGTTCCACAGTCCACCAGTCTGTCTTGGCGGTGGATTTCCATTTTTTCTGCAGCACCATTCCGTCTGTAAAAGAGAATTCAAGTGTATCATCACCGATAACGGTTATCTGCCGAACCCTTTCTGAGAATTGAGTTTCCTCAAATTCATTCAATCCCAGTGCCTCGGCACAGACAGCTTTCAGCTTATTTTCGGGGATACTTTTGGCATCACAGAACTTTGCTCCCTTTTCACTTTTAGTTCTGCAAATCCAAATGTAGTAAACTTCGTTAGGATCTTTTCTCTGGCGTTTACCACTCCTGCGGTAATTCTTTCCACAGATAGGGCACTTAATTTTGCTTGTAAAACAAGATGTATTGATGCTCCAGTTTGCAAGCGCTCCGAGTTCTCTGCGCCGTTGACGTTCTTTCTGTACTGCCTGGAAGATTTCCATCGGAATGATGGCTTCGTGTGTATTTTCCACCCAGTATTGCGGCAACTCACCATTATTCTTTTTTGACTTTCCTGTAATGGTGTCAGAAACATATTCTTTCTGAAAAAGCAGGTTCCCTGTGTAAGTGACATTACTCAGAATCTGTCGAATAGAAGAATTACTGAAGTGTACGCCCTTGTAGGACTTCACCCCCATTTCTTCAAGCTGTTTTTCTGTACTCTCAGCCGATAAACCATTCATAAAGTTATCAAAAATCAATTTGACAATTTTTGCTTCTTCTGGTTCTACCACCAGATGGTCACCTTTCCATCGGTATCCATAAATTTGGAAATGTCCATTTGGAATACCCTGTTCAAAGCGTTTTTTCGTACCCCACTTCACATTCTCGGAAATGGAGCGGCTTTCTTCCTGTGCAAAGGATGCCAGGATAGAAAGCATTAGTTCTCCGTCACCGCTCATGGAATTGATATTTTCCTTTTCAAATCGCACTTCCACGCCGATGTCTTTCAGATGTCTGACCGTTTTCAGAAGGTCAACAGTATTTCTCGCAAAACGCTGTATAGATTTGGTGAGAATAATATTGATTTTACCAGCTTCGCAGTCGGCAAGCATACGCTGAAATTCTGTACGCTTGGCTATACCAGTGCCGCTGATTCCATCGTCAGCGTATACTCCGGCAAATTCCCATTCCGGCTTTTTCTGAATCAGTGCGTTGTAGTAGCTTATCTGTGCAGAAAGGGAATGGTGCATTCTCTCGGATTCCATTGAAATACGGGCATAAGCAGCCACTTTTTTCTTTGCTTTTATGGTCGGCATCTTCTGCTCGACCTTTGTGATTTTTGCCATGAAATCACTCCTTCCGCTACTATTTATCACTCTGAAAGCGCCTTAAGTCAAGCGAATATCGGAAAATAATGTACCCAAAGTTGGACGGTATTTCTCAAGAAAAATTGTATCAATCTGACGATACTCATCTTCCGAAATAAGCCCCTCGGTCAACATTTTCCGGGCAAGATGCATGGTGGTCTGGTACAGCTTTTCATTCTTGAACTCTTCTTTACTCACTTCTGTCTCCTTTAAAACGGTCAGCAATGTAGCAAGTATGACTGCAATACTTTCTTCTCTTATCGCCGTAAATATGAAATTCCTTACCACAATGTGGACATTTGAAATCGTAGACTGCCTTTCGCTTAACCTGATCCAGATGCCCGTTCCACCATTCGTTGCGGCATTTATCACAGCAGAAACGTTTCCTTTTCTGCTTTGCAATCTGCTGAATCGCTTTACCGCAGCTGTCACAGTATGTTATTTCTCCAGTGGTGACTGGAGAAAATTCATCCACTTTCATTTTAGTGATAGCATTTCTGCGGCAGAATGATTTTACTGTATTCAGTGATATGCCAAGTGCTTGAGCAATTTTGCCATAGCTGTTTCCGGCAGCACGCAGCTTTATGATCTGTGCTTTCTGATTATCTGTCATAACCCTTTGACTCCTTCCATGAGATGGTTCTTGTTGTATCTCCCTCACTCACTACCGAAAAATTCAACCCCATCGTTATGGCTTCCGGAATCGGAACACTTGGAACACGAAAAATCCTATTATATTTTATATTTCATGAAAAAAATGAATATATATAAAAATATGTATTATATATAGAAAGATAGGAATTTGGTGTTCCAACGTGTTCTCGTGTTCCAAAAGATAACCACCA
Source organism: uncultured Ruminococcus sp. (assembly GCA_949291125.1). Classification (GTDB taxonomy): domain Bacteria; phylum Bacillota; class Clostridia; order Oscillospirales; family Ruminococcaceae; genus Ruminococcus_C. Next base: position 20,271 of record CASEUJ010000006.1, on the reverse strand, counting down.
GATGGCAAAAAAATAATGCCCACCAAGGAAATGACTCCTCGATGGGCATTACTGCTGTATGGTTATTCAGTTATCCGAGCAGTTCATTGACTCGCTTCTGTACTGCATTGTAATCATAACCTGCAGCAGTCAGTTTCTGTTTACGTTCCGCACCGTTGCCCCATTTGCCTTGAATGACTTCACGGGCGATTTCGTCAATGGATTTCTTGGATGGATAAACGATATTTCCGTTCCAATCAAAAACAGAATAGCCGTCTTTACAAGCCCTTTTCGCATTCTCCAAAGAGGCATATGCACCAATTTGACTTTTTGCATCAGCCCATGTTTTGCGGACACGATAAAGCTGTGTTGTTGCAGGTGCAGAAGAACCGGAGTTCATGTAGGATTGCACCTTTTTCTTAAACTCTGCCCAATGAGGCAAAATGTACAGTGGACACGTTTTGTACGGATTTTTCGCTGTATTGAGATAATCCACAGTGCCTGACTTTCCGTCACGGACATTCAGCCAATGGGTATGGGTATAAAGGTGGTTGATGTCAAGATTGTACTTTTTCAAAAGTGCCGCCGCCAGTCTTGCACAGTTGTCCTCGGATTTCTTATCCTTATCGTTGTATGCAGAAGACATAATGCACTCAATTGCAATGGTTCTGCGGTTGCCATTGCCGCTTCCGTCAGCGGCATGCCAACCACTAAGGCTCAAAGGCAGATTCTGCCACGCACAGACGTTGTCAACGTAATAATGCACTCTGACATCATTCATGTTGCCGTTGACCGTTGCTCTGGTGTACTGCTCCGCAGGAGTAGTTCCTGCGGCAGTTGTAATCCACGGAGTGTTGTGAATTGTTACACCAATAATTCTGCCCTCCATGGAAACGGAGGGCATATCGATTTTGTTAGAATTGTGCTTTGTGAGCAAATACTCTTTGACGGTAACACCGCCGAGAGTTGTTGTCTTATCAGGTTTCAGAATTGCCATCGTCATTTTCCTCCTTGATTTCTTCTTCCATTCTGCCAACCTTAGTTTGCAGAACATCAATTGCTTTTTTAATTGCGGGCGGATACGGGATTCCCATTAAGGTAGTGTTCTCGATAATAGAGAGCAGCTCATTCAAGCAAAAGCTGATGCAGACTGTATCACGGATATATGTAGTTCCAAGAAGAATATCAATTCTTACACCGACCACAACCATGAGCAGAATGCAAAACTTTTTAGCAAGACCAATCCAGCCTGCTTTACTGTTGAGTGTACCGCTTTGACTGTGCTTGGATTTACCCATGACTGCAGTAACCAGACCTGTTACAAAGTCTATACCCATGAAGACTACAAGCGTTGCAAGTGCAGAGTCCCAGCCACCGAGCAACGTTGCGATAAATCCGCCTACGACTCCTGCGATAAGGCAAAAAGTTTCTTTCATAAACATCATCCTTTCATAAATTTGATTGATTCAACCATTGGATGTGAATTATCCGATGTGCCTTTGAAGGCAAGATAATATTCTCCATCCGGTACATTCTCCAGTGATTGCATCACGGAAATATACGTATCGGAATAAAGCCATTTGAATGATAACTCCACTGCATTGCCTGCCTGTATTTCCTCATAGATATACTGAGCAAGTTCTGAGCCTGTCTTATCTGTTTTCTTCACCAGATAAAACTCTGCGTCCTGCGATGCTCCTACTGTATAGCTGAGAATCAAATGCATGGAAGAAGTCAGAACAACTGGTGTCAGACAAAGAACCAATACCGTCCCAGCCCAGCTGAAATCGGTCTGGTTGAAGTATAGCGCAAAGTCATTTTCAGCACAGCAGAAATGCGGATAGCTTTCCACAAAACCTGAAAGAGAACGGTAACCGTCATTGTAATAGGTGTAGATGTTCTCGCCATAAGTGGTAAGTGCATCGGTGCCGGATTCAAAAAGAACTGTATAGCTAATGGAAACTGCACTTTTTATTAGTTCTTCCAGGTATTCAGCATTTTCTTCAAGTTTTTGTAACTGTTCTTTGGTAGCATAATTGGACAGGTCAACTTCCGGTGCATCCTTTCCCGGTTGTCCGTCTGCGCCATCTTTTCCGTCAGTACCTTTCAAGCTTTCCAGCCACTCTGCTTCAGTTCCAACAAATCCATTTTCCAATGCGATTTCGTACGCTGATTTTCCGTCTTTTCCTTTCTCGCTAATTTTCTGCAAAAGCTGCGTGTACAAATCAGGAGTTGGAGGAATCGGGCTGTTGTCATCATCTCCCACAAATCCGGATTGACGAATATTCAGCGTGACAGGAACAGTAGTGGCTCTCAGACCTTCTATATTCTCCGCATCATAGCCGAACAAAGACATTTTCACAGCACCTGCATGAAGTTCTGCAGGCAATAAGCAAGAAAGTCCGTCCGTTCCAAGTACTCTGTTATACGTTTCATCGCACTGCGTAAACTGTACCACCTTGTGAAACTTCTTCCACTCACCGTCAAATGTAAATTTTAACGTGACAAATGCAATCTGGTCGGATGCAATGATTTCACGCTCCAGAATTTCAATTTTCTGCTGTCTTACTAAAAATTTCAGCATCAACTCTTCACCTCAATCCACGTATAATTTTCAGTATCATATTCCAGATATCCATCTGTACACTGAATTTTCTTCAGATAGTTATTGTAATAATGCTGACCGGAGGACATCCAGTTGTTCGGCTTTTGAATGGCATTCCATTGTGCAATTGTGCCTTCATAAGTAATTGTTTCAAGGCTGCTGCAATAGGTTATGACATTAGCACCGATAGACTTGCATTTTATAGAAATTGTCAGACTGGAAAGTGCAGAACAGGAAGTGAACATAAAAGCACCAATCATGCTGCTGTCAATCCGAGCCGTTTTCAGCCTTGCACAATCACGGAATACATATTCCCCGACTGATGTTACACTTGCAGGTACCGTAATTTCGGTCAGTTTTGTATTACAAAATGCATAATCACCAATAGATTTGACAGATGACGGAATTGTAATCTGTTCCAGACCGTGTACAACACCAATCAGATCTTCATGAATGGCAAATGCCTCTGAACCAATTGATGTAACAGTAGTCGCCAGAGATGCATTTTTCAGATTATCACAGTCCTCAAAAATCTTTTGCCCCAGTTCAGTAATGTTGGAAGAAACAGTGATACTCTGCACAATTGCATTTTTGTAAAATGGAGAACGGTTATCTGTATCATAATTATAAGTCGCACCGCTGCCATTTAGTTTCAAAGAACCATCAGAATACAAGGCATAAAAAACATTCTCTCCACACTGTCCTGCAGAAACCAGAATAACACCTGTTGTACCGCAGATTTCCTCTACTTCTGCTAAACGCTCCTGAAATTCTGCAACACGATTATTCAGTTCTGTAACAGTTTTATTGTAGCTGTCTAAAGCGGCAAGAATTTCAGAAACCTTGCATTTCCCAAGAATACACTTCACATATCCGCACTTGTTCTCATCACTGCGGTAATCCTTGATATTGGATTGAGAAATGCTTGTGATACGGCCATTTAAACGGACTGACGCAAGTGTCAGATAGGTTTTCGTGTCTGTATTTTCAAAAACGGGAACAGACGGAGAAGTTGCTGCCGTGCCAGATTTGACTTCCAGCTTGCAGGCACGAACGGAATCACTCACATCACAGCTAATACCTATGATTACATAACGGCTCAGGGATTCATCAACATACTGCCGCATGTCAAGGGTATACGCCATATCGTTGATGAAATAATGACCACCAATCCATGCTTTTCCTGTACCAATTACAACAGATAAATCACCGCCTGCGGTCACTGAAAAGTTATCTCCGTATGTATCAAGAATGCCGTTACAAATCAGGCTGGACAGGTAGCCTGTGAAATCTTCTGCGGTATACACTCTGTCCAGATTCTTTGCATTGAAAAATCCATATGAAAATGCCATAAAATCACGCTCCTTTGAATGTTGGTGTTAAGCTCCGACCATTCTGGTCAAAGCTTTCAATCATACCGATCAGCTGTATTTTCGGCTGTATCAAGCCAAAACGTTTATGTTCCACTGTCACATAATCACCGACAAAGTAATCCTTGTTGTACTGATACTGGTTGGAAAATGCAGCAATTGTGGATTCCGATGCCGTCTGCGGAGGAATCATATTTTCTGCACCGGATTCTTTTAATAGCTCCAGATATTCTGCATCGCTGACCTCTTCCTCCTGTGCAGTGTTTCGCTCATCCACATACACTTCATATCGATCAAGGTAAGTAGGTTCTGTATCAGAATAATATGTAGTCCGTTTTCTTGCACTCCCTTCACCACTGCCGAAAATATATGCGAAATTCTTCTGAACGGAAGAATCCGCAGCGTAAGAGAAAGACAGCAGATTGTTGTAGGAATCTGAAAACGCAACATGTGGATTTTCAGACTGAAGAATACTTCTGTCCGTTCCCTCAAATAAATCACATTTCAGAGCATTGTTGTCCATGCGGATATTAGCAGAGCCGCCGATGGTTTCACAGATGGTATACAGCCATTCCATCAGATTATCATAGCTGACCTGCAGTCTTGTTTTGCCCTGCCAGCAGTCACCGCTAACTGTCCCCATGGAAAGTCCCGGTATATTGCGGATTCCGGCAGAAATGGCATTTCGTGATAGCACACTCCGAACAATATTCTCGTATGTATCATTTGATGAAAATGAAGGATAAATAATTCTTCGCTCCAGCAGGCAAGTGAGAAATCTGCCCGAAACAGTAAGGTAATCGCCGTCTTCTGCATTGGTTTCTATTTTTACGGATTCAATGATGCCAAAGTGCTCCTTATCATCATCTCTGCCAACAATTCTGCCCAATTGAAAAGTCTCCACATTCTGCGGATTGGCGGCAATGTACACTTCAAATGAACCGCACTGATAATATTCCACGTCCCACAGGAGAGAGGAAAAGCTGTCGCAGACTGCAACAAGGTCAATGGAAATTTGTTTTTCGCTTGCTGTTAAGTTGTAAATTTCTATCTGCATTTTTCACACCCCTAAATAAGCATTTCTATGCATCAGCGTGACTTTCAGATTTTTCACACCACGCACCGCCTGAACATGAAATGTATTTTTGCCCTCCCGAAGAGAAAGCTAAACAGAACCGGATACAAGTCGGTTGATGATATTGCTGTCTACTCCGTTACGGGTGAGGCTAACGGTTTTATTGCCTGTTTTGGTTGTAATCGTGATGACATCTCCTTTCAGGATTTCGCCTTTGATTTGCAGATATTCTCCGGTATCAGCATTGTAAATTGTGGGTGTAACTGCCGCTATTTCCGGCACGGTTTCATCGGATGAAGCCTCTATCTGAATCGTGAATCCTGTTTCATCACCGTCATTCTGTATGATAATGTTGTCCGTTGTGCTGTAAACACCCAAAGGAAAAGGAGCATCACTTTCCGGGAAAGGAAAATGGAATGCTCCCGTCACTTGTCTATAGTAGGCATAGACTGCAGATGTGCTGTACCAGTATGGATCAGGGCAGATAATGCTGATCTGTCCGCTTGTGAGGGTATCAAAGTTGCTGACTTCACAGGTTTCCACATAGCCCTCTGTGTACACATCTATTCCGGCAGTCTTGTAGTAAACCTTGATATATCTGGACGGTTTCACCACACGATACAGGAGATGTCTACGTTTTTCAATGTCAATCCCACGCATCTGAAAGGAGATAACCACATTTCTTTTCTCGATAAAGGAATTGTTCAGATAGCTGCCGTTCATGCCTGCATAGCTTGAAGTGCTGACTGTTCCGGCAGGCGGATTCAGACCTTCGATTTTGGAGGTCATGTATTGGTTGGCGGTGGTGGATAGGTTCACTTGTTCGCCGGATTCATTTTCGAGGATGAGGGTGAAATACATGGGATACCTCCTTGTTTTTTCTTGTGGAGTGTGGTATAATAGATAAAAATGATAGGGGCATTAGCCCTGTAAATCGGAATTTGTGTGACGAATTATGATATTTAATTTAGAGACGAGGTTGTTAAAGATGAATATAAAACGTATGATTGAAGAAGATAACAGAATAGGCAACTTTATCAATGGAGAATTCTTATCCTATGCTGAACAGAATAATGTTGATTTGAATTATAATGAATTCTGTTTTATTGCGGAAAGCGATGATGGTGAGATAGTGGGTGTTATTACAGGTCGTGCATATTATAATGAGGTGCATATAGGTGATTTGATTATACATAAAGCTCACAGAAAATGTGGATATGGAAGTAAACTTGTTTCAGCAGTTGAGGAAACATTTCAAAATGCAGGATATGATAAAATTACACTCACGACATTTGGATTTCAAGCACCGGAATTCTATAAGAAACTTGGATATATCGTTGAATTCATTCGAGAAGATAAAAATCCTAAATTATGCAAGTATTTTTTGTCAAAGCGAATCATTCGATAAATTCCAGTTTACCACTCTACACATTCAACGCATTCCGTGTCAACCGATAAATCTCCAACCGTGACAATGCCTTCGGCGATTGATTGGTCTGATTCACCGTTTTCCGGTTGTCCGTGTTGTAATAATTGTTCACCGTCCCACCAGAACTGCCGGGCAGCATTGCTCCGGAGATTCCATGCAAGCTGTAATTCAAATCAGAATCCATGGTCAGCTGCATGGCTTTCGCCACACTGCCCACGGCTTTTTCCACATACTTCTTGCTCTTGTCGATGCCGTCTGCCAGCCCTTTCATAAAGTCCGGCATCCAGCTCTCATAGTCTGTTAGCGGTCCTTTGTCCGGTACAGAGAAGTGCAGGAAATCCCGAATGGTATCGGCAACATTGGTGACGCAGTCCGCCAGCCAGCCGATGGCACTCTGAATGCCATCAATGATTCCCTGAATGATGTCCCGTCCCCAGTTCCAGGCATCGGAGGCCAGTCCCTTGATATATCCCACAGCGGCATCAAAACCATTCTGAATGGTGGATTTGATGCCGCTGATTTTATCAGAAACTGCAGAACGAATGTTGCCCCAGATGCTGGACACCGTAGAAGAAATGCTCTGCATCACGTTGGAAATGGTGTTCTTGATGCTGTTCCAGACAGAAGATATCACCGACCGGATGGCGTTCAGAACATTGGAAACCGCTGAAGAAATCCGATTCCAGATGGAGGATACCACAGAAAAAATGGCATTCATCACACTGGAAATCGTGCCGGAGATGCTGTTCCAGATGGAAGAAACCACATTCCAGATCGCTGACAAAACAGACGAAATGAAACCAGATACCGCATTCCAAACCGTAGTCACCGCATCTTGAATCGCTGTCAAAACCGTGGAAATTGTAGTAGAGATGGCATTCCAGATGGTTTCAAAGGTTGTTCGGATGCCCTCTAAAATGGGTGTTAAAAACGCCACGATTGCATTCCAAATGGCACTGATCTTCTCCGAGATCCAGTCCATCACTCTGCCCACAATGATCTGGATGGCTTCAAAAATCGTCTGAAACAGATAACCAAATGCCGTGATCAGCGGTTCTAAGGTGGTGTAAATGGCATTCCAAACGGTCGTAATGACGTTATAAATTGCCTGAAAAACCGTAGAAACCACGTTGTAAATGGCATTGAAAATCGTGCTGAAAAAGTTGTAGATCGCTGTGAAAATAGTGTTGAAGAAGTCACGAATCGCTGTAAATACGGTCGTTGCCACCGTCTGAATGGCAGTGACAATGGTGGTGAAGGTATTGGAAATAGACGTCCAAGTGTTGACGAAAAAGTCCCGGATTCCGGTAACGATTCCCGTGAAAAAGGAAGCGATGCTGTTCCATGTGTCCACGAAAAATGTTTTGATGGAAGTCCAGACTTCGTTCCAGCTTGTTCCGAACCACCCCAATACCACATCTGCAATGCCTTTCAGGGTATTCATGATATTGCGGAACGTGTTGACAATGAAGTCCCAGATAGAAGTAAAAATACCCTTGATACCGTCCCAGCACTGCTCCCAGTCGCCGGTAAATAGACCAATCAGCACATCAAGTGAATTTAAGAAAATATCTGCAAATCCAGAGAAAATATTGGAGATATTCTGAAAGACGCCTTCAAAAATAGGGGCTAACAGATTGCACAGCCCGTCCCACGCTGCTTTCAGCACATCGGTGAAACTCTCAAAATCGAATCCCAGAGCATTTAGCCGGTCAGTGATGCCCTGTGTCAATCCAGTAAAGGTGCTTTTAATCTGCTCCCAGATGGCGATGATATTGCTTTTGAATTCATCATTGGTTTTCCAGAGATGCACAAAGGCAGCCACCAAAGCGGCAACAGCTGCGATAATGGCAAGCAGCGGACCTAATGACACACCCAACGCTCCGGTAATAGCTCCGATGCCACCTTGCACAGCCGAGAAAAGGGCAGGCAGTTTGGACACTGCGGAAAAGACTGTTCCCACGCTGGAGATGGTCTTTCCAAGCACCACCAGCATCGGTCCCAGAGCAGCAGCCACCAGTGCAATTTTCGCAATGGTTTCTTTTGTCTGTGGGTCTAATTGGTTCAGCTTGTCCACCAGTTCCTGAATGCGGGAAACAATGGAGCGAATGGTAGGCATCAGAATGTCAGAAAAGGAGATCGCCAACTCTTCCAGCTGGGACTTTAAGATGGTTACTTGTCCGGCAAGGTTATCCTGCATGACCGCCGCCATTTTTTCAGTTGTGCCATTGTAGCCGTCTACCGTATCCGAACAGGTGTCAATGGCATTGGACAGTTTTTCAAAATCCGCCGGGGAACCGTTGATGATCGCCAGCATACCGGACATGGCCTCTTTGCCAAACAGTGAGGCAGCAGCCTGTGCCTGTTCTGCCTCAGAAAGTTCGCCCAATTTCTGTCGGAGTTGTTCCATGAGTTCTCGTAAAGAGTACATCTTGCCAGAACTATCCGTCAGAGAAATGCCGTACTGTTCCATGGCAGATGCCACTGTATCTGTCGGCTTTGCCAGATTGGTAATGGCTGCACGCAGTGCTGTACCAGCCTGTGAGGATTTGATACCGGCGTTTGCCATCAGTCCGATGGCAATGGCAGAGTCTTCAGCAGAGTATCCCAGAGAACCCAGTACCGGAGCAGCATACTTGAAAGTTTCACCCATCATGCTGACGTTGGTATTGGCGTTGCTTGATGCAGCCGCCAGAATATCTGCAAAGTGTCCGCTGTCCGAGGCAGACAAACCAAAGGCAGTCAGAGCGTCTGTGACAATATCTGAAGTAGATGCCAAATCTTCACCACTGGCGGCAGCAAGATTCATGATGCCTTCGATACCGCTGAGCATATCGTTGGTTTTCCAGCCTGCCATCGCCATGTAGTTCATAGCATCCGCAGCCTCACTTGCAGAGAACTTCGTTTTACTGCCCATTTCACGAGCCTTTTCCCGGAGAGCATCCATCTCTGAACCTGTCGCCCCCGAAACAGCTGCCACCTTTGACATGGCGGAATCGAAATCCGCACCAGTTTTCACAGCAATGGTTCCCAGAGCTGTGACACCAGCGGTGACTGGCAGCAGTTTTTGTCCCACACCGGAAATTTTGTCCCCGGCGGACTGCAGCGTTTCACCCAGAACGCCCATCTTTTCCAAGGCGGTGTGAGAATTGTTTGCTTCTGTGGTCAGGCGTTTCAGTTCGTTTTCGGTTTCGATGATCTCACGCTGCAAAGCATCATACTGCTGCTGTGAGATTTCACCATTTGCAAGAGCCGTATTGGCTTGTTCTGCGGCAGTTTTCAGCACTTCCAGCTTTTCCTTGGTGGCAGATACCGCATCTGCCAGCAGTTTGTGCTTCTGGGATAAAAGTTCCGTGTTGGTGGGATCAAGCTTCAGCAGTTTCTGGACATCTTTCAGCTGCGTCTGCGTACCCTTGATGTCCTTGTTGACACCTTCCAGTGCTTTGGACAGCTTGGTGGTATCACCGCCGATTTCTACGGTGATGCCTTTGATGCGGTTTGCCATGCGGTTTCACCTCCTTCGTGAGGGCATGAAAAAAGCACCTGCCGTAGCAAGTGCTTTGATATTTATGATTTGTGGATAGTTATACTTCAATATAGAGAGAAAGCTGATCGTCAATTTTTTCTTTGGAATCTAAAGACGACATCTTTAGTGGAACGATTATCTTGTATTGACCTGATGATGCCTGAGAAAAATCAACAGAGCCAATAAGAATTTCTGAGTTTTGAGGATTGTTAGCAGTTAACCCTGAAACATCAATGGAAGAATCCTTATAAAAAACAATATCTGTTCTTTCTTCCCATGAAATGTTTTTACCATCGATCTTTTTCTTCTTAACTACGATATCATTTGTTTTAATGAGGATATTGACAGGATGTGTAATGAGAAACGGGTGATTATATACGGAACGAAGATATATATCTTTGCTATCTCTTAATTCGAGGACGTAACCCGTTTTGGTTTTACCGCATTTCAATAAAGAAATCCATTGAGTTAGTACCTTTTTCTTTACGAATATCAGAGCAGTAATTTGTGTCATTTTAGGCGCAAAATCAATGAATAAAACATCGTCGCCCTTGACATAGGTATAATCATGGGCAATGGAATTACGTAAATGACGAAAGAGACATTGAATTAAGGGTTCTTCATTCTTCTCGTTTTTATATGATATTTCAACTACCATATCATCATTCAACTCAGCTTTAAGTGGTGGTATTGTTTGCTGCAAAATTGCTCTGCAAGGAGTGAAACTACACTTTGCAATACCTGATACTACATTTTGAGGTGTAAATAAATCACATCCAAAAGATTGAAACATATCAAATGTAATGCCTTTCACATAAAAAATGCTTTGTTTGAGCATTGCGCTCGATAATACAGCAGTATAAAACGAAGATGCATCTGATATATCATTCTCTTTAATCCAATTGTGTGATCTTAATACATCTTCTCGAAATTCCTCATCGCTAAGCGGTTTAACACATAGAAAATCAAGTAACTCTAATCTTTCTTCTGCAGTAAAGCCCGTGCGTGGATCTGTCAAGCTCATTTTATAACTGCTGATAGATGTGAGGGAATCGTACTGAAAACTGGTTTCGGATATCTTGTCGCTATTAACAGCGTTTACCGTTAACGGAAATGAATGCAATATTTCTGACACGTTCAGCCACCTACCTTTTTTAAATTATAACACATCCTGTCGAAAAAGTAAAGACTCAAAACGCATCAAAGTCCGCCTGTCCAGCGACTTCATGCCAACCGTCAAATTCGTCATTTTCCTTTTCGGTGAACATATCATTCACGACTCCGATCGTGAGCAGATCAAGTTCTGAGAGGGACAGCCCGATCTGCACACATCGGAGAAGGAGGAGGGGCGTTGTCATCGGGCGGTCAGTTTTTCGATGTTTTTTTTAGACTTGACCTGTGTTTCTACATTCAAGCCCCAGAGGTCAATCAGCTGTGGCAGGATTTCGTAAATGCTGAACGTGTTGAACTGTTCCAGCCATTCATCCGGAGAAGCCGGAACGGCTGGGTCAGCGTGTTTTGCCATGATGTAGGCGATGTTCTCAAACACTTCAAGGCTTTCAATATCCAGTGCGGAGGATTCCTCTGTATTTTTTCCCATAGACTTTTGCAGTGCTGCAAAATCCTGATAAATATCTCTGCGAAATTTCAGACGATACAGTCTGGGGACTGCCGCACTTGCCTTAAACGGCACTTCAATCCCATCAATTGTAATATTTTTCTGAATTGCCATACTGCCACCTCCTTACGCTTTTACAGTGGTCTTGGAAGCCGTTCCGGCTACCGGTGTATATACATTCTTGTACCAGCCATCATAAGTAGAAGCATCTGTGGATTCACAAGTCTTTGCCTTTACCAGACCATTCGGCAAAGCCGAAGCCTTGATGGAGATAGTTTCAGTTTTTACTTCCTTGCTGTCCTCGGTAGTCTGTCCCTCTGTTGCCGGACGGGAAGCGGAACAGCAATAGAGAACATGGCGAATCTTTCGCTTATCTCCGGTGAATTCAAACAGCAACGCAAACTGTGATACTTCATCATCATTTCGTTCCACCAGAACGCCGTTGCTGTCCAGGATTTCTCCCAAAATATTCGTGGAGAAATCTGTAGGAATCAGGGCAATTTCCAAGTCACCTTCATAGCCGGAATTGTTGGAAATCACATAGTATACGATGTCGTCGGCATAAAAATTTTCGTTTTCGCCGTTTGCATCAATGGAAATGGAAACCGCACCCGGCAGACGCACCGGATCCACATAGACCGGTGTCAAATTGGCTCCGCTGGCATCGGTTACCCAGTCCTTGATTTTAGCGTAGTGTACATTGGTCAAACCGAATTTGACCTTGTTCTTTTTGTTTGCCATAGGACTTAAACCCCCGTTTCGTAAAGCACTTCATAGAGCCTTTCCGACTCTATCCACACTTCTGATTTTGTGTAGTAAATCTCATGACGTTTCAGAACCTCTTCGATCTGATTTTCCAGTTCAGGATTCTTAACGTCTGTATAAAGTTCAATATCCAGCATCTTAAAACTGAAATACATGGAATTATCCGCAGAAAATGTATTCTCTCCAGGTGAAAGAAAAATGAGAAAAGGCGGTGCAGGACTTTCGCCCTCGGCAAAATGATGGTAGGCGAAAGGCAGTCCCATTTCCTCCATCATTTCTGCGATTTGTTCGTAGGTCATGACAAAGCCCCCTCAATCAAATGCTCCAGCAACTGCACACCGTTTTCTTCCGCAGGAGCAATATGCTGTTTGCCGGATACCCGACCACCGCCACGCTTGGCATGCCCCTTTTCCAAAAGATGTGCCAGTTGGTAACGATTCTTACTGTGGACGGTCATCTCCAAAGAGTGACTGTTTTCGCCAGTCTTCTTCGTTGCCCAGCTTTTTGCATATTTTCCGGTATCCTTCGGGGCATTGGCGGAGATTTCGTTTTTCACTTGCGTGGCGGATTTCCGGACAGCCTTTTTCATAGCGGTATCTGCAAGGTCTGCATATTCCTGCAAGCCCTGCATGATTTCTTCTGCAAGATTGTCAATACTGGTCATTTTGCCCTGCCTTTCTGGCTTCTGCAGTAAGTTTCAGATAGTCCTTGTGCAGATAATCCGGTGTAACACTGGTGATGTTGTATGTGACATCCCGAAACAAGATTCGGTTGCCAGTTACAGACGGCATCCAGTGCTGGCTTTGCCGAATGAGGAATTCCAGCGTTTGTGTTTCTTTGGTCACACCAGCGTCCGTATGCTCCGCAGAAGCTTTCAAAGTCACTTTTGCCCAGCAGGAAAAAGCTTCGTCCCATACGGCGGTGTGATTGCCGATTTCATCGGTAACGACACGATTCACCAGAAAGGTGATTCGCTGATTCAAAGTTCCAATTTCCATTACATCACACCCTCTCGCTGTGCAAACAGCATGGCACGAAGCGTTAACGTCAGCTTGGAAAAGTCTGCGGTATTGCGGTTTTCATAGAGATAAGAAACCGTGTAGAGCATTGCTGTCCGCACCACATCTTCGTTCTCCGAAAAGCGTTCCTCGTCCATTCTTCCTACATCCATTACCAGCTGTTTTGCAGTTGAAATAAGGGAGAGAAGCAATGTATCATCATCTTCAAAATCAATCCGCAGATACTGTTTGACTTCCTGTAAAGTTACCACCCACTCCAACCCCTTTCTCTGATTACGCTTTCATGCCAAGTGTCTTTACGGCTTCGGTCAGAATCAGTCTGCCATCGACACGCTGAGATGCGAGGAATCCAACCTGACCGCTCATTGCAAACACCTCATTCAGTCGCTTAAAGGAGCGGCCCTGACGGTCGCCGATCCAGTAATAGCTGAAATCGCCGAAAGCGAGACACTTTGCACCTGCCTTGATTTCTGGCACATAGCTGGAAGTGTAGTACGGACGATTGAGAATGGTATCCGGAACGCCAGCTTGTACAGACGGATTCCAGATGTAATTGCCTGTGTTGTCCTTCAACTTGCGAAGAGCTTTTACGGTAGAATCATTGAGCACCCACACTGCTTTCTTCCGATACGGGCTTCTCAAGGAATAGAACAGTTCCAGAACATCATCGAAAGTGATATTTGCAGTGCTGGTTGTTGCCCCGCTTTCTGCACCGCCCGTTGCAGCGAAGATACCAGTCGGCTTGCCCTTGCCATCACCAATGAAGAATGCCTCTTCTTCCTTTGCACCGATTCTTCTTGCAAATTCCTTTGCAATGTAAGACGGCAGGTCAAAAGCAGCATCATTCAGCAGTTCCTCAGAAATCTTAATTGCCGTGCCAACCTTGTACGCACCGAGGGAAGCCTGTCCAAAGGTATCATCCGACAGCTTATATGCGTCCTCCTCATCCATCCAGGCAGCTTCGCCCTTAGAAGTAACGATGGGAATCTTTCGATCACCGGAGGAAGTTTTGATAACGGTTGCCAGCTGCCGGAAAATGTTTTCTTCGGTCAGGGCTTCTACCAGTTTTCGTTCAAATTCATCCGGCACAAGATAGCCGCCCTCAGTATCTGTACCAACCTGCAGGTCGTTTCGGACATCGTAAAAATTGCGGTTGCGAATGCTGTTCCAGAAAGCAGTACGGTATTCGTCAGATGCAATCCCTGTCTTGGTATCGCTGTGAATGGAGGCGTTCGGATTGTTCTGAATCGGCGTAGAAGTGGGCTTGTTCATCTCCGCTTCAATCTGAGCCTGTCGTTCCAGCCGCTGGATTTCCTTGCCGTATGCCACGATTTGCTGCTCCATGGCATCGTATGTCCTGCTGTCCTCTTCCGAAAGCAGACCGCTTTCATTTCGCTTGGAATCCAAAAAGTCACGGGCAGTATCCCATGCCTTGCTTCTTTTTTCTCTCAGTTCCTGAATTGTCATAGTATCAGTCCTCCTATATTTTTAATATTTCAAAAGCTCCAGCCGCTTGTCCAATTGGTTGATCGGCGTGCCTTTGGATGCAGTTGCAGAAATCTTCTGCAGAAAAGAATCCAGCGTTTTGGATGCTGTGCTTTCCTTCTTTTTTTCATCCGGATCTTCTTCAGGAGATTCCTCTGTTTCTTCATCTGGATCTGTTTTTTCTGGTTCTTCTTCTGGCATAAACGGATTCTTTTTAGAAAAGAGAATGCCGTCTACAAATCCCAGCTGCAATGCTTTTTCTGCATTCATCCACGTTTCTTCATCCATCAGCCTTGCGATCTTATTGCGGCTGAGATGCGATTTTTCTGCATAAGCATTGATAATGGATTCCTTGACTTCATCCAGAAGTGCAATTGCTTTCTCCATATCTGCCTTGTTGCCCATGGCACAGGTCATCGGATTGTGGCACATCAGCATTCCGGTCGGTGAAATCAAGGTTTTTTCTCCAGCCATCGCCACCACAGAAGCCGCAGAAGCGGCAATGCCGTCAATCTTGACCGTGACCTTGCCCGGATGATTTCGGAGCATCGTATAGATCTGACTGGCAGCAAACACATCGCCGCCCGGCGAGTTGATAAAGACGGTCACATCACCGCTGTGTTTTTGCAGTTCCGAGCGGAACATGGCAGGGGTGATGTCATTTTCAAACCATGTACTCTCCGCAATCGCACCGTACAAATACATCTCCGATGCACCGGTTTCTTCGTTGCGTACCCAGTTCCAGAAACGATTATTCTTCATGGGTCGTTTCCTCCTTTTCATTTTGATTTGCAAATGCACCTGCATCAGCAAGTTTGGTAAAGCTGCCGTTTACGAGATACAGATTTCCGCCCTGTTCTTCCGGCACCAGATTCATATCCTCCAGTTCCCGAATGTCATTGGTGGACATCCAGCCGTTCTGTCTGGCGGTAGCGTAGCCCTGCATTCTGGAAGCATAGTCACCACGCAAAAGCCCCTCTACATTGAATTTGATGAAATACTTGCCTTTCTCTGAATTGGAAAGCAGATCTTTCATCATACCTTGCTCCCATCGAACGATCCACGGGTCGAGACTGTATTTCACGAAATCCAATGATAGATGTTCCACGTTACTGAATGTGGCATGGTCAAGGTCACCGATCATATGAAGCGGCACTCGATACAGCCGGGCAATTTCCTCGACCTGAAACTTTCGGGTTTCCAGAAACTGTGCTTCATTATTCGGAATTGCAATGGGTGTGAATTTCATACCCTCCTCTAAAACTGCGACCTTGTGAGCGTTTCTTCCGCCATAGGCGCTTTGCCAGGCATCACGCACACGTTCCGGATTTTTGATTACCCCAGGGTGTTCTAACACGCCACTTGGTGAAGCACCATTTCCGAAAAACGATGCTCCATATTCTTCGCAAGCAATAGAAATGCCGATTGCATTTTTGGCAAGTGCAATCGGCGAATATCCAACCAGTCCGTCAAATCCTAAACCCGGAATGTGCAGAACTTCATCAGCGTAAAGAACAATATCACCTTGTTCTTTCAGATTCGGATTTGCTTCATCGTAACGGCTGTAAATGTATATCAGGCGGTTTTTCTCATCACGGTCAACTTTCATCTTATCCGGCATCAGAGGATACAATCCTAAAACATCACCTCTGCCGTTTCGGATAATCTGTGCATAAGCGTTTCCGTAGATAAGCAGGTGAGACATTAAGGTTTCTCGAAATACGAAGGATGTCATTTCAGGATTTGGCTGATCGTGGAGCAAAAAGTAAAGCGGGTGCTGTGGCACTCGCTCTTTTCCGCTATCGTTGTATTTGTACACATGAAGCGGCAGCTGTGCAATCGCTTCTGACAGCACACGCACACAGGTATAAACCGCAATATGCTGCAAGGCTGTTCTGTCTGTGACACGTTTGCCGCTGTTGGCTCGTCCGAAAAAGTATGTGTATGACGGGCTGTCATAGCTGTTTGTGGGCTTATCTCTGGACTTGAAGAGTCCGCTGAAAATTCCCATGAAATCACGCTCCTTTCTTGACTTTTCGTATATGGGTGTGGTATAATATGTGAAACTAAATGTGGGGCATCTGCCTTACAAATCAGAATTGATGGAGGAAGGTCATGCAATATAAAGATGTACAGAACATAGCTAAGATGACAATTGAGTTCATAAAAGAGAATATACAGCCAGGTACGACATTGATTGAGATAAGAGATTTATGTGAAACGAAAATGATTGAATTGGGAGCCGACTCTTTTTGGTACTGGGATGTAGGTGCTTTTGTTTTTGCCGGGGATGAAACCACACTATCTGTTTCGGGAAAGGAATATACTACAAGTGAAAGAGTTATTGCAGAAAACGATATTATTACAATTGATTTAAGCCCACAAAATGGAGATACATGGGGTGATTATGCAAGAACTATTATTATAGAAAATGGTAAAGTTGTTGAGAGTGACAATGTATCTAATGAGGAATGGAAGAAAGGTTTGTTAATGGAAAAATTTTTGCATGAAGAAATGTGCAAATTTGTTACCCCTAAAACGACTTTTGAAGAACTTTATTATTATATAAATAGCATTATAGAAGAAAAAGGGTATATAAATCTTGATTTTATGGGAAATTTGGGACATTCGATTGTAAGGCAGAAAAATGATAGAGTTTACATAGAAAAGGGAAATCAAATATCACTTGGCAATGTTTCTTATTTTACTTTCGAACCGCACATAAGTGTTCAAGGTTCAAAATATGGTTATAAAAGAGAGAACATTTACTATTTTGATAAAGGAGTAATTAAAGAGCTTTAATGTTGCCATATGCACTTGAAAATTCCAGTTTGCAAAGATAATCAAATCTATAACACCAGCATCTCCCTCGTATCATAAACCGACTCATCAGACACACATCCACAGCGAATCGCACGGTCAAGAGCCATGATCATGGCAACTGCACCGTCGATCTTCTCTGTGGATTTTTCTTTGTCCGGCTTGATGTTTCCGGCAGGGTCACGGCGAATGAAAATGTTATCCATCATCCAACGGAGGACAGGGTGACCGTTGTGGGCAAGAGTCTGTTCCAGAGTCAGTTTCATCAATTCCTTGGTAGGCGGTGACATATCTTTATATCCTTGTCCGAACTGCACCATCGTAAAACCCAACCCCTCAAGATTCTGCGACATCTGCACACAACCCCATCTATCAAAAGCTATCTCTTTGATGTGGAATTTCTGCCCCAGTTCATCAATGAAGTTTTCGATAAAACCATAGTGGACAACATTGCCCTCCGTAGTTTTCAGATAACCCTGCCGTTCCCATACATCGTAGGGAACGTGGTCACGGCGAACTCTTAAAGGCAATGTTTCTTCCGGCAGCCAAAAGTAAGGCAAAATGTAATAATGCTCATCTTCATCTGTTGGCGGAAACACCAAAACAAATGCTGTAATATCCGTTGTACTGGAAAGGTCAAGTCCACCATAACAAATACGACCTGCAAGCATATCTTCATCAAATGATACCTTGCATTTATCCCATTTCTCCATCGGCATCCAACGCACCGCTTGTTTTACCCACTGATTCAAACGCAGTTGCCGAAACGCATTTTCCTCGCCCGGCGTTTCTTTTGCAGAATTACACGCAGCCACCACCTTATCCATTCCGATGGTCTTATCGAGTGACGGATTTGCTTTTTTCCAAACCTTCGGATCAGTCCAGTCCTCGGATTCATCAGCACCATAAATGACCGGATAGAAAGTCGGATCATGCTTTCTGCCCTCCAGAATGTCCTTTGCCTTTTGATGTACCTCATAGCAGATGCTGTTGGTGTCTGTTCCGGCTGTGGTAATCAAGAAATACAAAGGCTGCATTCTGGCATCGCCGGAGCCTTTGGTCATAACATCGAACAGCTTTCGGTTCGGCTGCGTATGCAGTTCATCGAACACCACTCCGTGGATGTTGAAACCATGCTTGGAATAGGCTTCAGCAGAAAGCACCTGATAGAAGCTGTTGGTTGGGATGTACACGATACGCTTTTGTGAGGTCAGGATTTTCACTCGCTTGGAAAGGGCAGGGCACATTCGCACCATGTCAGCAGCCACATCAAACACTATGGCTGCCTGTTGGCGGTCGGCAGCACAACCGTAAACTTCGGCACGTTCTTCGCCATCACCACAGGTGAGCAGCAGGGCAACCGCAGCGGCAAGTTCTGATTTGCCATTTTTCTTCGGAATCTCAATGTAAGCCGTGTTGAATTGTCGATAGCCGTTCGGTTTTAAGATTCCAAACAGGTCCCGGATAATCTGTTCCTGCCAGTCCAGCAGTTCAAATTTCTTTCCAGCCCATGTGCCTTTGGTATGGCTGAGGCATTCAATAAAAGAGACGGCATAGTCTGCCGCTTTTTTGTTATACTTGGAATCCTCCGCCATAAAACGGGTCGGTTTAAATCTTGCCATTGCATCACCTCCCTCAACAAAAAAGACCTGCCAAAAGCAAGTCTGCATCATTTATTTTAACGCCCTCATGAGGCAGTTTTGTAATCGAGATTCCATTCCCATTGTAACCATGTTACCATATAAATTCAAAGATCGCAAGCGGCTAAACAGACAGAAAAAACGTAGAAATTTCGCCGTTTTCTTGTGTAAGATACACCAATAGAAATTTTTCCGGTACGACCGCCAGAGCCTTTCGGCTCCGGCTTTTTTGTGTGGAATTTTGTTTGGTTTAGTTGTACTGCTTCAGCAGAATTGCAAGGGCGGTTTCAGTTTCCGCATCCGTCGGCGGTACGTCCAAGCCACGGTCGAAGTTAAAAACCGTTTCAGCATTTCGCCGCAGGGAGATTTTCGAGGCTCTGCCTTCCTCGTAGCCGTAAATGGAAGGCTCCTCATAGTGTTTCACCCAGTAGTGAAATACGCTTGCTCCAACCCGAATCGTTCCTTCTGTCCACATTGTTTTTTCCTCCTGTTTTCGTTGTTTTTGCCTCTTGGCATGATGTATATTACCATACAATTTCAAGTATAGCAAGTCATATCGGAGAAATATACTGCACAAACATAACAGCTGTATTTTGTGTACTATATTTCTTCGGTACGAGCCACAGCCCCCTTGAATCAGGGGCTGTTTGGAAAGAGTGAGGAAGGTTTATCTTCCCGTCATGCATTCCCATTCAAATTCGCAGGCGTTTTCGTACTCCTCATCAAAAAGGGCATCGTCATCGATTTCCTTTTCCGTAAAGTCAATGCTGTCGATTTCCTCAAAGGTCGTTCCGTTTTCCTCCCGACTTTGCCACTTGTGTTCTCAATTAACGAAATAGAATTTTTTGAAATCGCCGTAAATTCGGCGATTTTCTATTGACAAATGAGCAGGATTATGATATACTATAAAGTAGACCTATAAGACATATTTGAGAGGGAT
>CASEUJ010000005.1 GCA_949291125.1 uncultured Ruminococcus sp. | reverse complement strand
TACTGCGTCAGCCCAGCTGTTATTAGCAGTGCAGACGGCATTTAACGAGATAAAAGCAAAAACACAATGCTTTATGTATGCAAAAAATATCCGGTTTGTGATTCTTATGTACGAGTGCATAAAGGCACTAACAATAACGTAGGCAGTCTTGCGAACCACGAGCTGCGTTCTTTGCGCAGAACGGCACATTACTAGTTTGATCAGCTCTATAAGAGCGGGATGATGAGTAAGCAGGATGCCTATCAGTGGCTTGCCGATATTTTGGCAGCGCCGCTGTCGGAGGCACATATCGGGTATCTCGGGGAGTATTACTGCAAAGAAGTCATTCGGGAGAGCCGTAAGCTCTTGGAAAGAAGGAATAAGAAAAAACAGCGTCCGGCATTGCAGCAGACGGAGTTGAAATTGATGGAAGGAGGTGCAGCATCGTGAAACTCAGCCCGGCCCAACAGAAAAAAGTAGAGGAGAATATGAAACTGGTCGGAAAAGTCATAGAGGATAAAGTTCACGGGTTTAATCAAAGCGGGATCTATTCTTATGAGGATCTGACACAGATTGGATATATTGGGCTGTGTAAGGCAGCTTATACGGACAAAGGCGGCTGTTTTTCTACATATGCGTACAGACTGATCTGGAATGAAATCTGTGATGCGCTGATTAAAATCAACCATCAATACAGCAAAGAAATGTTATCTGATAACATGAGTGCGATGAAAGTAGAATATTGGGAAGAGAATATCCCCGGAGAGCTTTCGTCGGCACTTGATATTGCCACAAAACGCGCGACGCCGGCTGTGCAAAATGGTATCAAGGCACTGCGCTACGCATCGAAGGGATACAGCAGCCGGGAAATTGGAATAGCGTTGAATGCGTCAGACGGTAAGGTGCGGATGTGGATGACTCGCGCCAAACGATTTTTGCAGACACAGCCGGAAATCCTGGCGCTTATGGAAATTTAACAGACGGGATACGAAGACCACAGCGTTTTCGTATCCCTTTTTTCTTTTTGGAGGTACTTTATGATGAAAGCAGTATGGCGGCACCTGAAGGTATGGCTTATTCCTTTGATTGTTACGCTCATTATCTTTTTGTTGATGCGGTTTGTTTTTCTCTTTGGGTATGTTCCTTCGGCTTCAATGGAGCCGACACTGGAGCGAGATAGTTTTATACTTGGTGTGCGCATATTTTCAGAGATCAAGAAAAGCGATGTCATAATATTTGAGCACGGTGGCCGACTTTTGGTAAAGCGCGTAGCGGCACTGCCCGGCGAGAGCGTTGATTTATCGAAGATTACCTATATGACAACGCTTGAGATCCCGATCAGAGATACGGATGTGCTTATCGTTCCGGAAGGCTGTTACTATCTTCTTGGCGACAATACACAAGACTCAATTGATTCGCGGTATTGGGATGACCCGTTTGTGAATAAAGATCAGATTGTCGCAAAAATGATCTATCCCGCAAAATAAAAAATTCCGACAGTCCTTATTTTTGAACCATCGGAATTATTCTGAGTCACTTGGCTGGTTATCCAGCCCATCAAAGAAATCGTCATAAGTGCAGTTATATAGTTTTTTCAGTTCGAGCAGTACGCTGATCCGGATATTAAGTCTGCCATCCTCATATTTTTGATAAGCGCTTCTTCCAATATCACAATGACGGCGTTGCAGTTCGGCGCAAAGCTTTTCTTGGGAGAGTCCGTGTTCTTCGCGTAATTTACGCAGGTTTGCGCCCATATTGCGGTCACGCCTTAATTTCTGTTCCAACGCCATCACCTCTCTT
>CASEUJ010000004.1 GCA_949291125.1 uncultured Ruminococcus sp. | reverse complement strand
CACTTATCAGCGCTCGTCTTGCCTGCTGTTCTTCTGTTCCTTTTCTTCCTCTTCTGCTCATAATTAAAACCTCCGAAGTAGTGTCTCTTCTATTTTACACTACTTCAGAGGTTTACACAAATTCTGGGATAGACTCTTTGAGATAGACCCAGAATACCGGAATCGCAGATTGTCTGTTCCTTTTATTTCAATCTTTTTTTATTTCATCCCTGCTCTTGCAGGCAAGTACAGCTTATGTCCTTTCATTTCAGACTCAACCATTTTCCAATTCCAGAAGTGCATTTGCTTCTGTTTCTGTTTCAAGTGCCGCCACGTGTTGCAACTTGCGATTGATGGCACGCGTACGCGTTCCAATCAGCCGGTCGAGTTCTTCATCAGCCTGTCGTAGGCGATCCCGCGTCTTATTCAAGACGGCTTCAAATGTCCCAAATTCCTTCTTAGCTGCCTCCAAGATTTTCCAAACTTCTCCGCTTTTCTTTTGAATGGCAAGCGTCCGGAATCCCATTTGCAAACTATTGAGCATTGCCGCCATCGTGGAAGGTCCTGCAACATTCACATGATACATCCGCTGCAACACCTCTACCAATCCCATATTGATAACCTCTGCATAGAGCCCTTCAAAAGGCAGAAATAGCATTGCAAAGTCAGTCGTATACGGCGGTACAATATACTTATCATGAATGCTCTTGGCACTGCGTTTGATTTCCGTTTCCAGGATCATGCGCTTTTCTTTTAGGATATTCGCATCACCCGTTTCATAGGCATCCAAAAGATTAGCATAGGTATCCCCCGGAAATTTCGAATCAATCGGCAGCCAGATCGACGCCCCCTCCTCTGCACCAGGCAGCTTGACGGCAAAATCCACATGCAGCGATGACCCCGGCACAACTGCAACCTGCTCTCCATATTGTTCCGGTGCAAGAATCTCCTGTAAGATTGCGCCGAGCTGAATTTCGCCTAAAACGCCACGCGTTTTGACATTGGATAATACTTGTTTGAGGTCTGATACGCCTGATGCCACATTCTTCATTTCACCGAGTCCTTCATAGACCTCTGCCAAACGTTTATTGACAAGTTCAAAAGATTTGGTGATTCGATCGTCAAGCGTCTTTTGCAATTTTTCATTCACTGTACCGTTAATTTTGTCCAGACTCTCCTGATTATCCCGACGCAGCTTTTCAAGACTTTCCGCATTGGATCTTCGCATGTCATCAAGCGTTGCAAGCAGCTCTGTACGGATCTTATCAAAGCCCTGTTCCAGTTTCAATAGACTCTGTGTGGTTGCTATCTGTTGTTTTTCCTGTCCTTCATTCAAACTGCGTCCGAGTTCAGACATATTCTTGACAACAGTTTCAAATGCTAGGTTGAGCTTTTCATCCAACAGTGCCTGCATTTTTTCTGTGATAAAACGGTTAATTTTATCGAGACTTTCCTGATTTTCATGCCGCATCGTCTGAAGCTGCACTTCCATGCGCCGTAGTGATCCATCTTGCTGCACCTGCTGCTTTTGCTGCACATCGCGCAGACCATTGCCCAATGCAGCGATTTGATTGACAGTCGTATTCTCCTGCCTTGCCGCTTGATCGAGCAAAAGATTGCTCTGCTGTTCCATCCGATGTCCCATCAGCTCGATTTGTTTTTGCAGCTCTGCGATCTCTGCATGATCCGAAGAAGGGCGTCCATTTTTCCGCAGAAAAAGCACGCCCAACAAAACGAGAATGAGGATTTCAAGAATCACAATGACAATATCCATCTCGTCGTATCTCCAATTTTACTTTGTCCCGAACATGCGGTCACCAGCATCGCCCAGACCCGGCACGATATACCCTTGTTCATTCAATGTTTCATCTACACCACCGCAATAAATGTCAACATCTGGATGCGCCGCCAACAGTGCATCGCATCCCTCCGGACAAGCAAGCAGACACAGAAACTTGATGCTCTTCACGCCCATATCCTTCAGATCCTGCAATGCGGCAATTGCCGATGTACCTGTCGCCAGCATTGCATCTACGACGATCACTTCACGCTCTGCAATATCATCCGGCATTTTAGAGTAATATTTCACTGCATCATGTGTTCCCGGCTCGCAGAAGATACCAATATGCCCGATCTTTGCCGCCGGAATGAGCTTTGTCACACCATCGATCAGCCCGAGCCCAGCGCGCAGGATCGGCACAAATGCAAGCTTTCTGCCGGAGATCAGACTTGTGCGCGCAATCCCCTGATGTGTTTCGATCGTCACTTCTTTCAGTGGCAGATCGCGTGTCGCTTCATAACAAATGAGCATTGCCGTTTCTGCGGTCAGCTCGCGAAACTCCTTTACACCCGTGGTTTTATCTCGCATCAGCGAGATTTTATGTTGTACCAATGGATGATCTACTACATGAATCCCAGCCATTATCCTATCCTCCTGTTTATTCTTGTTCCATCTGTGTGATCATATTCACACGCGTTTCATGGCGACCGCCCTCAAACGGCGTATCGAGAAAGATTTCGACCAATTCCAGCGCCACACCGCTCCCAAGCGTTCTTGCACCCATACACATAATATTCGCATCGTTATGCAGGCGCGTGTATCTAGTTGAAAATGCATCTGCACACAAAGCCGCACGTACACCGCAAATTTTATTCGCCGCGATCGACATGCCGATCCCTGTACCGCAGATTAAAATACCACGATCACCGGGATTTGCTACAACTGCATCGGCAACTGTTTTTGCAATCATCGGATAATCTGTGCGCTCTCCCTGACAGCCACAATCCTCTACTTCCAGTCCGCGTTTTTTCAAAAGTGCGATGACTTCCATCTTTCGTTCATAGCCAGCATGGTCGCAACCGATCCAAATTCTCATATCCTCTGACTCCTTCGTCCAACGTTCTTTGATACAATCGTCATTATGTATGTCTTTATTATATCATAACTCCACAATCTTTGCAAGCATTTTATCTGAATTCAACAGAAAATCCGTGCAATTATGCTTTCTTCCGATCACGCAGATCTTTTTCGGCCTTTACCAACTGTAAATACTCTGGCATCAGCGACTCCGGACGCGACCAGCATTCCCTGGACGCTGCCGCCAGGCACAACCCTATGCCATTTTGCAAACGCACCGCCGGGGATGCAGTACAAAATGCATCTGACTCCACAAGTCCTGCTGCATCTCCGGTCAGTACTACCGGCTGATCGAGTGTCGCCAGACGTTCTAGCAGCGCAGAAATCTCGCAAATCTGATCATCCCAGACACATGTAATCGTCTTGCCATCACTTTTATATAGTCCAGTATACAACAGTGTCTGTCTTGCCGCCATCACCGGACAAAGATATCCCTGCCACGTCAGGCTCTGCCATGCCAGCCCTTCTAACGTCGAAATGCCAATGCACGGAATATCGAGTGCAAACGTCATCGCTTTTACTGCCGCAACGCCGATCCGCAACCCTGTATACGAGCCAGGACCATTTGCCACCGCAATGCCATCGATATCCTGCCATGTCATTCCCGTGTCCGACAGTATTCGCTCCACAAGCGGCATGATCACTTGAGAATGCGTCCGTTTGGTATAGAGTACCTGTTGTGCCAGCACACATGACAATACACTATCATAGAGCGCTGCCGCCGCAACTTTGCCGGAAGTATCAATTCCCAAGATCCGCAAAGCGTTCATCTCCTTCTATAGTGATTTCTCGTACGGTATCGGAGCATCGTTCGAATGTGATGCGGATCATCTCCGGCGGCAGTTGTGACACAATATTCTCCGCCCACTCAATGGCAAACACACTCTCCTCCAAAGGATAATCATAAAATCCAGTCGATTCCAGATCCATTGCCCCATCCACACGATACATATCAAAATGATACAGCGACAGTCCATCTCCGTGATATTCCTGCACGATCGCAAAAGTCGGTGACGACACCACATCCGGCAGTCCAAGCCCTTTGGCAAGACCGCGAGTAAAAGTCGTCTTTCCGACACCGAGTCCGCCAAAATAGGCGATCAGATCACCGGGATGCAGTCGCTTCCCAATCTTCTCTGCGAGTGCGATCGTCTCTTCAGGAGAAGAAGTGAAGATTTTCTGTTTCACCATATCGCGTTCATCTCCTTTTATTGCCGCACAAAACCGATCAGAACAAGCCAGTAATCTCACCATTCTTGTCGCAATCGATCTTCTGTGCCGCTGGTGCTTTCGGAAGCCCCGGCATCGTCATGATATTACCGGTGAGGACAACGATAAAGCCCGCGCCATTGGAAAGCGTCACATCGCGCACCGTGATCGTGAAATGCTCTGGTTTGCCAAGCTTAGCGGCATCATCAGACAGCGAATACTGTGTCTTTGCTACGCAGATCGGAAGCTTATCACAGCCGAGCGCTTCGATCTGTGCCAGCGCCTTTTCCGCCTGAACAGTATATGTCACGCCGTCTGCACGGTAGATCTCCTTCGCGATCTTTTCGATCTTTTCCTTTACAAACCAGTTGGTATCATACATCATGTGGAACTTCGACGGCTTTGTTTCAATGGTCTTGCAGACTTTTTCTGCGAGTAACTTGCCACCGGCACCACCTTTTGCAAAGACTTCGGTCAACGCAAATTCTGCGCCAAGATTTTCACAGAATTTCTGGACAAAATCCAGTTCTGCCTTTGTATCACTTGCAAACCGATTGATCGCTACAACAACCGGTACGCCATACTTCTGCATATTTTCAATATGCACCTGAAGATTGACAATACCCTGTTTCAGCGCATCGAGATTTTCTGTTGTCAATTCTGTCTTCGGCACACCGCCGTTGTATTTCAAAGCACGCACCGTTGCCACAAGTACCACGCAGTCCGGGTGCAGCCCGCCGCAGCGGCACTTAATATCAAAGAACTTTTCCGCACCAAGATCCGAACCAAAGCCAGCTTCTGTAACACAATAATCCCCCAGCTTCAGTGCCAACTTTGTGGCACGCAGAGAATTACAGCCATGCGCAATATTCGCAAACGGCCCACCATGGATAAGTGCCGGCGTATGCTCCAGGGTCTGTACCAGATTCGGCTTGATCGCATCTTTGAGCAGCGCAGTCATAGCGCCCTGCGCCTGGAGATCCTTTGCATAGATCGGATTGCCGTCAAGGTCGTACGCCACAAGGATCTTGCCAAGACGTTCTTTCAAGTCTTCAAGATCAGACGCTAGGCAGAGAATCGCCATCACTTCCGATGCCACTGTGATCTGGAATCCGTCACTGCGTGGGATACCATCCACCTTGCCTCCCAGACCGATGACAATATTGCGCAGTGCACGATCATTCATATCCAATACACGCTTGATCATCACGCGGCGCTGGTCGATACGCAACACATTTCCTTGCTGCATGTGGTTGTCGAGCATTGCGCAAAGCAGGTTGTTTGCCGCCGTAATCGCATGCATATCGCCAGTAAAGTGGAGATTGATGTCTTCCATCGGCACAACCTGCGCATAGCCGCCACCAGCTGCACCACCCTTAATGCCAAAGACCGGACCGAGTGACGGTTCGCGCAGTGCTAGCACGGATTTTTTGCCGATCTGACGCAGTGCATCTGCCAAACCAACGCTCACGGTCGTTTTTCCTTCCCCCGCGGGTGTAGGATTGATCGCCGTCACAAGAATCAGCTTACCGTCCGGCTCATCCTCGAGCTTCTGATACAGTGCCTCAGAAAGCTTCGCCTTATAATGTCCATAATATTCCACATCTGTCGCATCGATTGAAAGACCATCCGCGATCTCCTGGATCGGTTTCATTTCGGCATTCTGTGCAATTTCAATATCCGTCAGCATTTACAATACACTCCTTTATTTCCATCAGGCTTATACGGAAAAACATACTTTTATTATACCATTTTTCTTGCATGATTGCAAGGAGGTTTTCTCTTTTCGGTGATTCGCTGTATTTCCACATCCTTTTGCTTTGTTTTTATGCACAAGTGATAGTTACACATGCAGAAAAATGATCCCAGTCGGTTCTAAAGCGGTATGATGCTGCATATCATAGAATGATATGCAATTTCAATCCGCTTCCGGAAAGGACGATCCAAATCATGCGAAACATTCACTGCCTTATTCTTGCCTTGCTGTTTTTTCCATCTCTGTTCGGTTGTACGACTGAAGTCGAACACTCTACACCGGATGACGCGCTGTTTTGTGACAATATCGCTGACCAAGTACAAAGCGTCGAACAACTCCATATAGCAACAAGTGTTAGTGCCCTGACCGATGCTTCTACTCACATCCAATACGACACCACCTATGCCATGTGGTTTTCTGCAATGGACTATGCGGATACACTGCGCGGCAAATCCGAGAACGAATTCCGCACAGAAATGCAGACACGTTTTCAAAACGCCGCGGAACTCGGCATCAATACAGTTTTCTTACATGTACGCGCATATCAGGACGCATATTATCCTTCTGAGTTATTCCCGATGGGAGCATATGCCGACCCAGATTTGAATTTTGATCCGCTCGCGATCATGCTGGAAGAAGCACACGCACTTGGACTTTCAGCACATGCATGGGTCAATCCACTGCGTGGCCCTGGGACAAAGGCGCTTGATGAAATGAATCGTTCCTATCAAATCAAAAAGTGGTACGATAACCCCGATACAAATGGTACATATCTAGTGCAAGTCGGGGGAAACTGGTGGCTAAATCCAGCCTATCCAGAGGTTCGCCAGCTTGCGGCAGATGGCATCGCCGAGATTCTCACACAGTATGATGTAGATGGCATTCACATTGACGATTATTTCTACCCCACGACAGATGCGGATTTTGACAGTGCTGCCTTCCAGGCAAGCGGTGAAACAGACTTAGCTGCATTTCGTCTATCCCAAACCAATGAAATGGTAAAACTCATGTATGACACCACAAAATCCATCGACAGCGGCTGCATGTTCAGCATCAGTCCACAGGGCACAATGCAGGGCAACTATGATCAGCAGTTCGCGGACGTAAAACGTTGGGCAAGCGAGCCGGGCTATTGCGATATGATAATCCCGCAGATCTATTATGGCTTTGAAAATGAAACTGCGCCGTTTTCCGACACCGTGTCCATCTGGGCAGAAGCAACCAGCTGTGAGGCTGTTTCTCTTGTCGTCGGAATCTGCACTTACAAGATCGGAGAAGAAGATATCTGGGCGGGTACAGGAAACGACGAATGGATCAAAAATCTCGACATTCCACAGCAACAGGTAGCGTTTTTACTGGAACAGGATTCCGTAGACGGTGTCGCCATCTATGACTATGACGCTACATTTTGTCCCGATACCGCAAAAGACGCCATGGCAGAACAAACCGCAGCAATCCGTTCATTGCTGCGGTCATAATGCTCTCTTCAATTGTCAGGCGTTTGCGATTGCCTTTTTCAACGCATCTATCCGATCGCACTTTTCCCAAGCCACGCCAAGATCTTCTCGACCCATATGTCCATATGCTGCAAGCTTGCGGTACTGAGGTTTGCGCAAATCAAGCATTTCGATCATCCCATCCGGCGTCAGCGAGAACACCTGTGGCACGACTTTTGCCAGCACATCTTCCGGCACTGTTCCGGTCTCGAATGTATCCACACGTACTGAAACAGGCTTTGCCACACCGATCGCATAGGCAAGCTGTACTTCACAGCGTTTGGCGAGGCCAGCTGCCACAATATTCTTGGCAATATAACGCGCTGCGTATGCACCGGAACGATCAACTTTTGTCGGATCCTTTCCGCTGAATGCACCACCGCCATGTCTTGCGTAACCGCCGTATGTATCGACGATCAGTTTGCGTCCGGTTACGCCACAATCGCCCTGCGGTCCGCCGATCACAAAGCGTCCGGTGGGATTCACCAAATATTTGGTGTTTTCATCAAGCAGTTCCTTCGGCAACACTGCCGGGATCACATAAGCGAGCATATCGCGGCGTATTGTTTCGATATTCACTTCAGGTGCATGCTGGGTAGAAATCACAACGGTATCAATCCGCACCGGCTTGTCATCCTCATATTCCACCGTCACCTGTGCCTTGCCGTCCGGACGTAGATAACGCAGTGTGCCATTTTTACGCAGATCTGACAGTTTGAGTGTCAGCTTATGCGCCAGCGAAATCGGAAGCGGCATCAGCTCTTTCGTTTCATCACAGGCATAGCCGAACATCATGCCCTGGTCACCAGCGCCAGTCTCGGTTTTTTCGCCATTTCTGGTTTCGAGGGCATCGTTGACTCCCATTGCGATATCCGGAGACTGGTGATTGAGCGCTGTTAGCACTGAACAGGTGTACCCATCAAATCCATACTTCGCACGATCATAGCCGATCTCCACGATCACATCACGTGCAATCTGCGGAACATCGACTTTTGCCGATGTAGAAATCTCACCCATACACAGCACAAGTCCGGTTGAAACCGCCGTTTCACACGCCACGCGTGCTTTTGGGTCTTGTGCTAAGATCGCATCAAGCACCGCATCCGAGATCTGGTCACAAATTTTGTCCGGATGCCCTTCAGTGACGGATTCCGATGTAAATAATGTTTTTGCCATATGATTCGTTCCTTTCTTACCGAAATCATCAAAAAAGGCACCCCATAGAGGGATGCCTTCGCCTTTTGTACAAACCCTCATCTTTCGGTTATACCGCAGGAATTGGCACCGTATCAATTCCGACCGGTTGCCGGGTTTCACAGGACCTGTTCCTCCACCACTCTTGATAAGGTATAAGATTAGCGTATGACGCTTTCTTTTATTATACTGCATAAAACATCATTTGTCAAGAAAAATCGCATTTTTCTTTTTAGATCCAAAAAAGAATGCCACAGCCCTTCTAGTGAGCTGCGGCATCCTTTTTTGCTCTCTATGAATGCATTATATTTATGCAATCACATGAAAATCATAATATTTCCTTATGGAGTTTCCGGCAGAGCGCTCAGGATCTGTACCTGGAACTTCAGCAGAGACATTGCGTCGTTACCATCAATGTTGTTTGTGCCATCATCGAAGCAGTTTGCATTTGCCTCCTGCTGTGCAACGAAGTCAACTGCGTTTACAGTGTACTTGTTCAGCAAAACGCTATCAGACATGTTGACATTACCATCAAGGTTTACGTCACCCAACAGACCACCATTCGGATCAACAGTTCCGCTTACTGTGGTCGTTGTAGAATCAGGATCAGCTGTAGTTGTGCTATCCGGATCAACAGTTGTTGTGTTGTCAGGATCAGCAGTTGTTGTGCTGTCTGGATCAGCAGTTGTCGTGCTGTCTGCATCAGTAGTAGTTGTTGTATCATCAGATGGAGCTGTGGTAACCGGAGTTGTAGACGAACCGTCACGATCCGGAATGTTCGGAGCTTCGTCATCGATGAAGGATACAACCCAGCAGAGCGGCGAGTTCCAGTTGATGGTACATTCGTTTACAGACCAAGCTTCTACGTTATCGAGATAGCAAGCCATCGGTGCAATTTCACCGATCTTGTAACCTTGACCCTGAACCATCGGGTCATTCATGTTGGAGTTCTGACCACCAGAAAGAACACCGTACGGAGCATACGGGAATTCTTCGCTATCCAGCTGACCAGACCACCATCTGTGGTGCGGATAAGCGGTAGAGTGTTCGCCGTAACCAGTTACAAAGGACTGCTCGATGCAGTTGCGACCCATCAGGTAGTCAAAAGCCGTAGTAACACCGTCGATGTACTTGACATCCTGTGTTTCGTCATAAGCCAGAGCCATTGCGATGGTGTTGTTAATAACCATGGAGTTCGAACCCCACTCATAACCGCCTTCGAGCTGTTCAGAGGTCATGCTACCGGTACCGCCGTTCGAGCCATTGTAGTCGTAAGACCATACGTCTGCGTCATAAGTCATGCCACGATACGGAGTCGAATATGCAGATTCAGACTGTACATCCAGGAAGTAGTCTGCTGCGTTGACAACCTGATCCTTCAGCATGTCAACTTCACTCTGGCTCAGAAGACCCTTTTCAAGCATCTCAGCAGAGTTTACATACAGCGAAATCGAACCAACGCTGTTCAGAGTGCCCCATGTAAAGAGCGAGCATGTACCTTCGTTTTCACCGCCGACCAGAGTCGTGGAGATTTCAAATGCAGCAGCGTTGTCCACGCCATAAGCGTTTGTGCCGTACTTCTTCAGTTCATCATAGTAGTAGGAATCACCAGTGGTGATATAGAGTTCGCAAGCTGCCCAGTAGTATTCATCGCTGACTTCCGAGTCACCATACGGGCCACCGCCCTTGTTCTGATCCAGCGGAGCATATACGCCAGTATCAGTAAAGCCAACTTCGCTAAACGGTACATAGTTATCTACTGCTGCCTGATAAGATTCCTTCGCCTCTGTCAACAGTGTGGATGCGTAAGTTGCATCATAATCTTCAAACAGACGGGATGCCTGTGCGAGAGAAGCTGCAAAGTTCAGTGTAGCTGCCAGTGTTACCGGCTTTACGATGCGCATCGGGCGCAGTGAACCATCACTCTTCAGCGGGTTCTCATCATCCTGCTCATACGGAGCAACTGCCAGACCAGTCCACTTATAGTCGTGCATCTTGTGGTATACCATGCCATCGCTGCGCTGCATCTTCATGAAGAAGTCGAGCTCAACCTTACACTCGTCGAGGATATCCGGAATACCATTACCTGCTTCAGGCAGTACCATGGTACCAGAGCCATCTGCCCACTTGTCGCCCTTACCGACCATGAGCGATCTCTCATACATATTCATGAGTGTCCACAGTGAGATACCGCCGTTTACAACGTACTTACCATAGTCACCCGCGTCATACCAACCACCGGTCAGGTCAATATCCTGTGTATAGGTTGGCAGAGAAGAGTAGATGTATACCCACTCATCTGCGATATAAGCTGTATCCGGGTTGTGGCAGTCCTTACGACCGAGTGTCGCGCCGCTTCCTTCCTGTGTCTGCGGAGACGGAATGTACTGATCCAACGTTTCCACACCAGAACGGTTCTGGTAGAAGTAGTTCAGTGCATATGTCAGCAAGCCCTCACTGTAATAGGTCTGATACAGATTCTGATTAATATCAAACGGCAATGAAGTCTTACCGTTTACAGTCAGGGTATAATCTGTACCCTCAGTAGTAAAGTCCGTAAAATCGATCACCTGGTTGTAGTTCCAAGCTGCTTCGTCATAGATCACGTTGCCGTCGGTTGTACCACTATATACAACAGAGCCGGAAGCATCCTTGATCTCATAGTCATACTGTGTGGTATCGCCCTGTTCCACTACCAGAGTTGCAAGCTTCTTTGCATTCGGATAATAACCAACCTGGTTCAGCTCAACGCCAGTTTCTACATACTCAGCTTCTTCTACATAGTCGGTATTGCTGTCAGTTACATCGATCAGCATCAAGTTGTCGAACAGCACGATTGTACCATCCGGGAAGCACTCAAAGCTCTGGTTGTATTGCGGAGTCGTACCGCCAAGGTGGAATGTCCACTCACCAGTAGCCGTTGTGACATGGTCACTATTTGTTTCAGTTGCAGTGAATTCATACGCATAAGTGGACCACTGATTTGCCGGAACGGTTACGCTCTTCCATGCATCCCAGCCCACATAATATGGAACTTCTGCACCATTCGCGGAAGCACTTCTCAGCTGAGATTCCAGCTCATCAAGTCCGATGTTCGGTGTATACGACATGTTCAGCGGCTGACCGTTCATGTGCCATACTTCATAATCGTCATCAGTCATATCACCGATCTTCGAATAGAATGTACCCGATACAGACGGGTTGACACTATATGTCAGACGATACTTATGACCCTCTTCAATTGTCAGATTTCTGTGACGGAACTGGCAGTCCCAGCGTCCTTCACCGCCCTGACCAACACCGCCGACCTTCTCGAGG
This sequence comes from uncultured Ruminococcus sp., assembly GCA_949291125.1. GTDB lineage: Bacteria > Bacillota > Clostridia > Oscillospirales > Ruminococcaceae > Ruminococcus_C. The sequence continues at coordinate 20,760 of CASEUJ010000004.1, read as the reverse complement.
TATACGGCATAGATGCCATCTGTGATATCGAACTTCATGGAAGCGGTTGCACTTTCACAGATGTGCCACGGCAGTGCCTTGCCGTTCTCGAAGGTGCCTTCGCCGGTTTCTGTGCTTGCGGATGCAGACAGTGAAGTGATCGCAGCCATGCCTGTCGCAGACGCTGTCACCGCCATCACAGCAGCAGAAGCCAACGCAGCAATCTTCTTGCCGAGTTTTTTCTTCAGCATAAAATGTCCTCCTTGAAAAGAATAGAAATAATGGATTTTTTGAGCCTCTCCACAAAAAATGCCCAGCTTTCAAACAAGAAACCTGATCTGCAATTCGACACACCCGCCGGAAATATCCCAGCCTGCATGTCCATCCGATCTGACACAAACCCGTCTACAAAAGCCGCAGCACTTCTTACAAAAATGCCCTTTCACAGTGACAAAAAAGCCCCTGTTCATAACGATCTTCCCTGTCGGCAAACCGACCGTCGCGGATACTGCCGAAGAGAATCCCCTCACAACAGTATCACCTACTCGTCACATTTATTATAGCACACGTGGTTTTTCTTGTAAAGCTGATTTTTCGAATTTCAGTAAAAACAACTAAACAAGTTGCCTTGTTTTTGTGCTATTTGCCCATAATTTTCGAAAAAATTATGGGACTTCCCCATCGGGACATCCCATAACTCAGTCAATCAGATCTGATCTGACAATGATTCACTTAAGATGCATTGAGTGTTGTCGGAATGCTGGACTCAAGCTGTACAACAAATCGCAGCAGCACCATTGCATCATTGCCGTCGATATCCGACGAATTCGAGCAGACATCTGCGTTTGCTCTTGCAGTGCCGGTCAGGTCAATGATATTCACAACGGCCTTATTCAGCATGATGCTATCCGCCAGCGTTACTTCGCCGTCAAGGTTAATATCGCCGCACAGCGTACCGCTAAACTGCTGCTGTGCTGTTGTTGTTGATGGGCGCTGTGTTGCCTGCGTTGTTGTGGTGGTTGCACGTGTCGTTGTGGTCACTCTGGTAGTTGTTGCCGCAGTCGTAGTCGGATTCGGATCCGAGCTTGTGCCACTATGGAGTACTACTCGTGTGATATCCACAGAATCTGCGCCCGGATAGTATACGCTGAACTTCACCTTGTCGTATACATCATCCGGAATGGTGAAATCTACGCTCACCTCACCGCCGTTAAGGCGTACGCTCTGGTCATCCTGAATCCACTCACTGCCGTTCCAATAGCCAAAGGAAACAGAGCCTGTTTTATCGTTTGAGGATACAGTAAAGTATACAGTTGCAGAGGTCGCATCGCCCGGTGTGAATTCTACGTACTTATAAATGGTACCGTCAACACCCGCTTCCGAGCCATTGGTCGGAGTCAAAATGGTGTCGCCGCCGCTGCTGTTGGCAGTTGTGGTGGTGACAGCAGTGCTGCTGCTGTGGAGCACCACCTGGGTAATGTCCACAGAATCTGCACCTGGATAGTATACGCTCAACTTCACTTTGTCGTATACATCACTGGGGATGACGAAATCAGCACTGGCTGTGCCATTTGAAATGGAAACATTGTCGTCAGACTGGATCCATTCGCTGCCATTCCAATAGCCAAAGGAAACGGAAGCTGTTTTATCGTTCGAGGAAACGTTAAAGTATACTGTTGCGGAAGCAGCGCCGCCCGGCACAAATTCTACATATTTATAGAGCGTGCCGTCTATACCAGTTTCTGTCCCATTGGTGGGCGTCAAAATAGTGTCGCCGCTGTTGCCGTTTGCGGTAGTTGTCTTCGTGGTCGTCGTATTGTTATGATTGGAAGTCGTTCTTGCTGTTGTAACAGTTGTAACCACAGATGTGCTGCCGCTGTGGAGTACTACCTGAGTAATATCTACAGAATCCGCGCCTGGATAGTATACGCTAAACTTCACCTTGTCATATACATCATCCGGAACTTTGAAATCTACACTCAGCTGACCGTTGGAAATAGAAACATTGTCGTCGGACTGAACCCACTCACTGCCATTCCAGTAGCCAAAGGATACGGAAGCTGTTTTGTCGTTCGAGGAAACATTTACATATACATTTACAGAGTCAGCATCCCCAGGTGTGAATTCTACATACTTATAGAGTGCGCCATCTTCACCCACTTCTGAGCCGTTGGTCGGTGTCAGGACTGTGTCACCGCTACCAGTATTGCCGGTGTTACCGTTGTTGATCGTTGTAGTGGTGGGATTCGAGCTTGTTCCGTTGTGAAGCGCCACCTGAGTAATGTTCACAGAATCTGCACCCGGATAGTATACGCTGAACTTCACAGTGTTGTATACATCATCAGGAACTGTAAAGTCTACACTTACCTGTCCATTAGAAATGGACACATTGTCGTCAGACTGAATCCACTCACTGCCATTCCAATAGCCGAAGGAGACAGAGGCTGTCTTGTCGTTAGAGGAAACGTTGAAGTTTACTGTAACAGAATCTGCACCGTTCGGCGTGAATTCCACATATTTATAGAGTGTGCCGTCTATACCTGTATCTGTCCCATTGGTAGGTGTCAAGATGGTATCGCCTGTATTTGATACAGCTGTAGTCGCCTGTGTTGTTGCCGCAGTTGCACGGGAAGACGAAGCTGTTGTTGCCGGTGCATTGGTTGCAGAGGTGGTTCCCAGTGTTGTAGAAACTGTTGTCGTTGCCTCTGTTGTTGCCGGTGTTGTTACTGTCGAGCCAACGCCTTCAATGGAAGAATCGAGTGAGCCTGTGCCATATCTTGCATACAGGGCTGCTGCTGCACCAACGAGTGTTGCATTATAGTCGATCGCAACTTCGTTCGACTCGTAATCATTAACCGAGTCTTTGTATGTAAAGTTGGAATCCGACGGACCACCAACCAGTGCACCGATCAGGGTATGACCATCGCTTGCAAAGCCGATCTGATCAGTCATATCGTCAAAGTTGTCATAGCCAGATGCTGCACGGTGATGCGGGTATTTTGCAGAATTATCCGCAAACCCAGTGACAAAACATGTGTTGATCGGGTTGTTACCCAGGATCATGGCCATCTGGCTCTTTGCCCAGGAAGAATAATTGATCGAGCTGCAGTGATCTGCCGTTACCAGTGCCATCATCTGCATTGCCGTGTTATATCGACAGCTGCCCCAGGACGCTTCACAATAATATGTGCTTTCGCTGGTGCATTTACCGCTCATATAGTTACCAAGCTTTGCCCAGTCGCTGTTGCTTCCGGTGATCTCTGCCTGAAGGATCGCCGCACCAGCGCTGACGTTGTTCCAACTCATGGTACTGTAAACGCCCCATTTACAGCCAGAATTACCGGATGCGCCTTGACCATTAGCATTCATAAAGGTATTAAGAAATGTCTTATAGGTACTATCATTGGTGGCCAAATACAGCCAGCCTGCTGCCCATGCCTGATCGTCATAATAATCATACGACTGATAGAACGAATTCGGTCCATCTGTCGCACAGGTGTTATACTGCAATGAAAAATCATACAGCGCCTTTGCATATGTCAGGTCTTCCTGATTGCCAAAGTTAATGTAGTTGACCGCAAGCGCTGCTGCATAAGCAGCCGCAATATCACTTGCGCCATTTGTAGTGTAATATGCCTTACGTGTGCTTGCATCCTGCACTTCCGGCGCACACCATACTGCATGGTCTGCATCGCCGTCACCGATCTGATAACAGAAGTTGGTGACCGTATTGCCGCTCAGCGTAGTACAATCCTTAAAATACTGACAAAAATGATCCGTGATCGTCTTCAGATGGCTTGTCTGTCCCAGCGAATCAAACGCATCGCTATATTCATAATAGCTCCATCCGAGTGTCGATGCGGAGTAACCTGCCGGCAAACCAAACTTAACATGATCCCCTGCATCGTGGAAGCCGCCAGTTACAGCGTCTTCCGTATGACAGTCATCGCGCCACTCCAGCTGTGAGGTTTCCCCGACATCTGCACCGCACATATTCGCATCATAGAAATAAAGCGAATACTGCAAGAGCTTTGCATAATTGTCATATGACGCCGCAGAAGCCGTCACTCCTGTTGTTTTCGTCATGGCTGACAATATGGTTGTGCCGGTCAGAATCGTTGCCGCACTGACAGCGCAGGCGAGCAACCGCTTTCCGAACTTGTGTTTTTTCATAAAAGAACTCCTTCCGGTGGATTTAGAACGGATCATTCTGAAAAGACAGACCGATCGCATTCCGGTAGATTTTTTACCTAACGTTTATTTTAGCATAATCATATAAAAATTGCAACTATTTTTTCAAAATGCGTAGAATTTATATGCATTGTATACAAATTGGCAAATGGTAATTTAGTGAAATTGTTGGAATTCTCGCGTTACCGCTTCTCAATTTCATCCATTTTATCTTTCATAGCTAAAAAACACGCGTTTCCACCTCATTTTGCAGCGTTTCCTGAAGCTTTTTCCAATCAGGTAATTCTTCTGCAATAAAATGATAGAATGCCGATGAATGATTCGGATAGAGAAAATGCGTAAATTCATGAATCACCACATATTCCATGCAGCGCAGCGGCGCAGCAAGCAGACGTGTATTAAAAGTTAGAACTCCACGCTCAGGGCGGCAATTTCCCCACTGTGATACCATTGCCCGGAAACGAATCATCGGAAATTTCACACCATGTGCTGCAAAAATAGGATAGACCGCACGGCACAGATTGCACACTGCCTTTGAACAGGTATCATTCCACCATGTATCAAAAATGCGTTTTCGCCTTGCCGCATCATTGGGATCATGCGTCAAAAGCATCAAACATTCCCGTTCTAGTTTTACGCCCTCTGTCCGGCTGTACGCCACTTGCAGCGTATAATGTTTTCCTAGATAGAGAACAGTTTCACCATTTTTGTATTCCGTAGGATATTGCTGTACCTGATCCCGCTTCTGCTGTGCATATTGATGGAGTGCGTGTAGGATCTTCAGGCGGTTCTGTCGGAGCACATCCTCGATCTGCTGCATCGGCACTGAAAACGGCGCCGACACCGATAGCCCACTATCGGGTCGAATGCGCATATTGATATTTTTCACAGGCTTTCGCGTAAATGTATAGGAAACAATCTCGCCGTCGAGCACGATCTCACACGTTGTGACTTTTGTTTTCATCCTGTTCCCTTCCTGCCTATACTGCAAATATCCAGCGATACAGCATTTGCCCCAACAGTACGCCGCAAAAACTGCCCACAACACTCAGCACGATATATGCACTTGCAGAAAACCACTTTCCCATCTGAAAAAGCGTCACCGTTTCCAGTGAAAAAGTAGAAAACGTCGTAAAGCCGCCGCAAACACCTGTTTTCAAAAATAATACGCTTTTCGGGGCAAGCCGGTTCCCCTGTGCAGCTTCTGCAATCAATCCGATCACAACAGCACCCAGAAAGTTGATACAGAGCGTCATCAGCGGAAAATCACCGGGCGTTGGGATCAGCCCGATCAGATAGCGCAGCATCGCACCGACTGCGCCGCCACATCCTACTAAAATTAAATCTCCCATTTCATCTCACTCCTTTTTCTTCCCATCCCCTCATAAACATAAAGAACTGCTTTGACAAAAGCAGTTCCTCTCATGATACACTCAAAGCGGATGATTTGAAAACCGTTTCAAAAGCGGGATCAGAATACCGCCGACCATATTCCCTAGAATAACCGCCGGAAAATAGAGCAGTGCACGCAGTACATCTGGGCATCCCGCTAGAAAATAATAAAACAAGTCTGCCACACAGTGATTAAAGCCAGACAGGATAAACACCATGATCGGCATCACGACCAAAAGTATTCCACCGATAAAGTTTCCCTTTGCAGCACAGCGGCGATGGCCATCCACAGCCGTAAACATCAGAATGCCACAGAAAATCGCAAGAATAAAGCTGCTGAGCAGACTATCGCCAAGCTTTGTTTCCATAGTCGTCTGCGCACGTCCCATAAGTGCCACATCCATCCCATGCACAGGCGTATCATTCGCAAAGCGCGTAAGCAGAACCAGTCCTGCCGTCAGTGCAGCACCAACAGCATTCGACAGAAGGGTAAAAAATGTTTCCGCCAGATATGCCCGATCTCGACCGATAATATATCCGACCTTTCCGGTATACAAACCATACTGAAACTGCACAATACAAAATAAACCCAACGAGAACAGCAATGCGCCCAAAATTCGGTTTTCACACGATAAATTGACAATACCGCCGATTCCGATCATAAGTCCGGAAAGCATTCCATCTGCCCAAAACGACAGCCATTTATTTTTCTGCATCTTTTCTTCCATCCCTGATTTCCTCCAACTGTTATGTATAATTCTCTAAATATTGCATCGGTTCCTCACGATTGATCGCCAGAATCTCCAGTTTATCCTGCAGATCCGGCAGCAAGAAACCGCCCTCAATACAGGCACTGCTGCAAAACGCCAGCATGGACGGATAAGTCTGATCGTCCATAAAAAAAGGTTCTCTCGGATTTTTTGCATCTACACCCATGCGGTAGCATTCCCCACCATAGGCAAAGATGATCTCAAGTGGTTTCCCACGATATTTTCGCATGAGTGCAATCGCTTCGGATGCTGTGATCAATACACTATCCCATTCAAACAACGTTGTCGTATCCATGATTTTGCATTCCTTTCTGGACTAAGGCATTGCCAAAAGCTATAAAAAATTTATACAATATTTACATATTACATAATCATAATCACATCTGTGTACACACAAAAACAGCACATCCCATCACGAGCTGTGCTGTCCCATATCAGACCCGATTTCCCGCACGATTGATTCCCGTGCAGCCGGCAAGGTAAAATGTCTTCCTTATTGAATGCGGATCGCTATCATTCCGCATAAAAAAGACGCATAGCCCAGATCAACGAATCGATTCTGATTTTGATCCTTATTCTTCTGCATCTAATTTTGCACCGCAGTTGCCGCAAAAGCTGAATGTATATTTTTCGTCAAACCGCGCGCCGCAGTTCTTACAAATGCGGATACCCTTGAGCTGACTCAGATCCCCCTGCATGCTGAGAATTCTGCGCTTTCTGTCGTCGATATCCGCGCAAAGTGCCAATTCTTCTTTATGTGCACCATTCGGATTTTCATAAAATTTCTTACCGATTTCCAGATAAATCTCCTGAATCCGTTCTTTTTCATAAGCAATCTTCTTTTTCAGATTACTTGTTTCCGCCGCACTTCTTGAAGTTTCCGTTACACTTTTACTAACCTGATTCATCTTATCAAATAAGCCCATTTTTAATTGCTCCTATTCCCCACGTCGTTCTCTAGTGGCATAGTAATATTCACATAAATTTATTATACATGGTTTACAGCCATTTGTCAAGAAAAAATTTATATCGAGCACCACTCCACAAAAAAAGCCATTCCTACTATGCATCCGCAGGAATGGCCATTCTCTTCTTCTCATTATACGGGAGCAAAACCCCTATTTCAAATATGGCTTATACGCCGTACTTGCTGGTCGAAACCTTCACGCCAACGCCCATGGTAGAAGCAACTGTACAGGACTTAAGGTAGGTACCCTTTGCCGCAGCCGGCTTTGCCTTCACAATTGCATCCATCAAGGTCTCGAAGTTTTGCACCAGCTTATCTGCGCCGAAAGAAGCCTTGCCGATCGGGCAGTGAATAATATTGGTCTTATCAAGGCGATATTCGATCTTACCAGCCTTTGCCTCAGTCACAGCCTTGGCAACATCCGGTGTAACGGTGCCCGCCTTCGGGTTCGGCATCAGACCGCGCGGACCTAAGATTTTACCCAGACGGCCAACCAGACCCATCATATCTGGAGAAGCGATGACAACGTCAAAGTCCATCCAGTTTTCCTTGGTGATCTTATCCACCAGATCCTGACCGCCGGCATAGTCTGCACCAGCTGCCTGCGCAGCTTCATACTTATCTTCCTTGCAGAATACACAAACGCGAACCTTCTTACCAGTGCCGTTCGGCAGAACAACTGCACCGCGAACCTGCTGGTCGGCATGACGCGAGTCAACACCCAGACGGATGTGTGCCTCTACGGTCTCATCGAACTTTGCCTTCGCATTGGAGCATACCAAAGCCAGCGCCTCTTCCGAAGCATACTGCTTTGCACTATCGATCGCCTTGCGGCTGTCATTATATTTCTTTCCGTGTTTCATGATGATTCTTTCCTCCTACAGTAGTGGTAATACCGGTCTGCTCACACGCAAAACCGGTTAGCGGAAATTTCCTCCCACCGACGTCTTACGCCCGATCTTAGTCAACAACAACGACACCCATCGAACGGGCAGTACCGGCGATCATGCTCATTGCAGCTTCAAGAGAGCCGGCATTGAGATCCGGCATCTTCTGCTCTGCGATCTTCTGGATCTGTTCCTTAGTGATGTTTGCAACTTTATTCTTATTCGGTTCACCGGATGCTGTTTCAATGCCGCAAGCCTTCTTGATCAGAACGGCCGCCGGCGGTGTCTTGGTAACAAATGTGAACGAACGGTCTGCATAAACCGTGATCACAACCGGAATAATCATACCGATGTCATTCTTGGTGCGTTCGTTGAATTCCTTCGTGAACGCCATAATATTTACACCGTGCTGACCCAGCGCCGGGCCAACCGGAGGAGCAGGTGTTGCCTTACCTGCTGGGATCTGAAGCTTAATAAAACCTGTTACTTTCTGTGCCATACTGCACACCTCCATATTGTGGTTAATGGCGAGATCGCATATGGAATGCGTCTCTCCCACTGAAGCCGGAATGCGGCCTCAAAACAATCAATCATCCTGACGGATCACCTGGTTGAGCTGTAATGTTGCAGCCGTTTCGCGACCAAACATTGAGATCGCCACATCCACAGTGCCGTCTTCTAAGTTAATATTCTGTACTGTACCGGTAAATCCATCCATCGCCGTACCTGAGATCATGACTGTATCGCCGACAGCGTAATTTACCTCAACGCTGCCCTCTAAGTCAACACCCAGCGCAGCGACTTCTTTTTCCGAAAGTGGTGTCGGCTCGGATCCCGGCCCGACAAAGCCGGTCACACCGCGGATATTCTTGACCACATGCCAGGTATCATCCGTGTAGACCATTTTCAGCAGGACATAACCGGGGAACACTTTGCGTTCCACCTCTTTGACCTTGCCGTCAGTGATCTCCGTCACCTTTTCGGTGGGGACCTGAATTTCCAGGATGAGGTCGTGAAGCTTTCGGTTTTCCACTACCTTTTCAATATCCTTTGCCACTTTATTTTCATAGCCGGAATAGGTGTGAATGACATACCATTTTGCTGCTTCTGACATAACATTTCCTTTCTGTTCTGGTCACTGGATTCAATTCGAAAGTCCCATCAGATACTGCATCAGCCGCAACAGACCGGTATCGATCAAGCCGACCAGAACTGAACCGATGATCACAACACACAAAACGACCAATGTGTTATTGAACACCTTTTTCCGATCCGGCCACACAACTTTCTTGAATTCCTTGCGCAGATCCTTAAACCAATCTTTGATCCGCACAAAAATGTTTTTCTTTTCGGCATTTTTCTTGCTGCCGGATTTGCCGGAGTCTTTCTTCGCCGCAGCTTTTGCCGCTTTTTTTTCAACAGCATTCTGCTCGGCGTTTTTTTCCTTGTTCGCCATTGCGCTTAGACCCCCATTACTTTGTTTCTCTGTGCAGCGTATGCTTCCGGCAGAACTTGCAGTGTTTGTTCATTTCAATCCGCTCCGGATTGTTCCGCTTGTTCTTCTTGGTTACATAATTGCGGCGCTTGCATTCTGTACAAGCCAGTGTAATTTTCACTCTCATTTGTTCGGCACCTCCTGCTCGTTTACTTCTTCCGCTTTATGCGAAAGTGGACGGTCGGACACTTGCCGGCGTCCATGATCGTTTGCCTCCCTCTTTCCAAAACGACGCTTGCCGTTTTTCACACAGATGCTTTTTTTGGCAGGAACAAAAAGCAGAACAACTTTTCCGAAATCCGCGCAAAAAAATAGCCCCGTGCAAAGAGGTGAAATTAGTATACCACATCTCCGGAAAAAAGTCAAGTCTTTTTGCAATTTTTTTCGAATTAAAACCGTTTTTTTTGCCGCAACACCGAAAACACCCTGTTTGACTTCGCCCAGTCCATGTTTTATCAGATTTTTTCGTCCGTTCCTATACTTTTTGCAAAAAAAAGCTTGCAGATTTTTGTGAATTATGATAAAATAGAAAAGAATGACCCGGCAAAGACAGATTCGAGCCGGAGAAAACGTCGGGATAATAATCGGAGCTGTCCGGCGGCATGTTCTGCTATGCATGATTTCATCATAAAATTTAATCATACACGTAGTGTCATGTCTGTACAAGTTCAGCAAAACGATATCAGACTCCTGCAAAAAAGAAAGGGTGTTTTTGAATAAATGGCAAAAATCAGAGTGGCAGTATTATTTGGCGGCGTATCCAGTGAACACGAGATTTCTCTAATGTCTGCAGAAAATGTCATCCGCAGCATTCCGAAAAACAAGTATGAGGTACTTTGCATCGGCATCACCCGAAAAGGACGCTGGCTCTACTTTCCGGGCGACTATTCCGAAATCTCCACCGGTGCATGGGAACAGAATCCGGATTGCAGCGCGGCGATCCTCTCGCCCGATCCGATCCATGGCGGCATCGTGACGATTGAAAACGGTGAAACTTATATTAAAAAGGTAGATGTTGTCTTCCCGGTATTGCACGGCAGAAACGGAGAAGATGGTAGAATCCAGGGCATCTTGGAAATGGCACGCCTGCCATATGTTGGCTGCGGCGTGCTGAGCAGTGCGGTATGCATGGATAAGGGGATGACTCATATCGTCCTTGAACACTTCGATATCCATACGGCAAAGTGGACATGTGTACATCAGCGTGAACTGAATAAACTCGATGAAAAATGCGAAGCAATTGCCGAAACACTTGGTTTCCCACTGTTTGTTAAGCCGGCAAATGCCGGATCATCTGTTGGCGTCAATAAGGCAACGGATGTAGAATCGCTAAAAGAGGCCGTACAAATCGCATTCACCCATGATGAAAAAGTCATCATCGAAGAATATATTGAGGGCAGAGAATTGGAAGTTGCTGTGTTCGGCTATGACGCACCGTTTGCCTCGTATGTTGGCGAGATCGAACCGGCAGCAGAATTCTATGACTTTGATGACAAATATGTCAATGGTACTTCCAAGCTTTACATTCCGGCACGAATCCCGGAAAAGGATGCCGACCGAATCCGGGAGATCGCAGTACGTGCGTACACAAAACTCGGTTGTAAAGGTCTGGCGCGCGTGGACTTTTTCCTTGCGAACGACGGCACGATCATTCTTAATGAGATCAATACTATGCCGGGCTTTACCAACATCAGCATGTATCCCAAACTCATGGAACACCTCGGCATGAGCCAAGAATATCTGGTAGATAAACTGATTGAACAGGCGATGGAAAACACAGCGCGCAGCTAAGGCGGCAAATTCGATTCGCTGAAATGGGAGAAAGGAGTACGTTCGCGTATGAAAATAGGCGGCGCAGCGATCCGGAAAAATGATGCGATCGGCGTATTTGATTCCGGAATGGGCGGACTAACGGCGGTAAAAGAGCTCAATGCCATTCTGCCACATGAAAATATCATCTACTTCGGGGATACTGCAAGAATCCCCTACGGCAGTCGCAGTCCGGAAACGGTCATGCGATATGCCAGAGAAGATGCGGCGTTTTTGCGCCAACATGCTGTGAAAATGATCATTGCGGCGTGCGGCACAGTAAGCTCCGTCGTAGGTGATAGCCCGTTTATCACGGACCTGCCGTTTACCGGCGTAGTAATTCCGGCGTCGCATGCGGCATGTACGGCGACAAAAAACAAAAAGGTCGGCATCATCGGCACTCCGGCAACAGTGCGCAGCGGCAGCTATGAAAAGGCGATCGAAAAGATCGACCCGGATATCCAGGTCACAGCACAAGCATGTCCGCTGTTTGTTCATCTGGTGGAAAATGGCTATACCGATTTTCACAATCCTGTCACGCGGCTTGTGGCAGAGGAATACCTCGAACCGATACGGCGCGCCGGTGTGGATACGCTGATCTTAGGATGCACGCACTATCCAGTAATCCGGGATATTATTGCAGATCTTATGGGAGATGGCGTGACGCTGATCTCTTCCGGCGCAGAGGCTGCTAAATATGCTCGACACCGTCTGGCAAGACTGGATCTTTTGACAGATCGCAACGAACCGGGTGAGAATACATACTACGTTAGCGACAGCACAGAGATGTTTATTGAAAACGCCGGACATTTTCTGCATCAGGATGTTGTAGGTAAGGTGTTCCGGTGCAGGATGTAACTATAAAAAATAAAGGAGAAGCAAGGACAAATGGATACGGTTCTGATTACCATGAAAAGCCGGCAGGTTACAGCGGATGATGCAGAGGAAACCGAACTGATCACCATAGGCACATGCCAGTGGGAAGATACAGTCCTAACGCTGTCCTATGAGGACACAGATGCCACTGGTTTTGCCGGTGCAACAACCACAATCCGCATAGATCCGGATCTTCTCGTTTCGATCCTGCGTTCAGGAACGGCAAATTCCAACCTGACGCTGGAAACCGGTAAAAAACACTTTTGTCTGTACAGCACGCCGTTCGGTGAGATGACAATCGGCGTACAGGCAAAGGAGATCCTCTTCGAACCGGAAGAGATGTGCGGAACGCTGCACATGGTATATGTCATCGATATCAACGCAGTCTTTATGTCTGAAAATACGATCGATCTGCGCTGGGAATTCCGCGCAGATCCTGTTCAGGCAGAATCCGTCTGAGCGCGGCATAAACAGACATAGGCGAAAAAACAGGAGGAAACTGAAATTATGGCGGATTGCATGAAAAAAGCATCAGAAATGCTCTATCAAATGTTGTTGGACGGACTTGGCAGACTGGTGGCAGAAGAGAAGATTCCTGCCGTTGCAGCACCATCATTCCGGGTGGAAGTGCCAGCAGATAAATCACACGGCGACTTTGCGGCAAATCTGGCGATGGTAAGTGCAAAGACGTTTCGAATGGCGCCGCGAAAGATCGCTGAACTTGTCTTAGAGGCAACACCGCTGGAAGGGACAATTTTTGACCGCGCAGAGATCGCAGGACCGGGATTTATGAACTTTTTCTTGAAACAGGATTGGTTCGCCGACGTCGTGGAAACGGTTCTGACCGAAAAAGATGCCTATGGCAGAACCCAAAGCGGCGCAGGAAAGCGCGCACTGGTGGAATTCGTTTCCGCAAATCCCACGGGACCGATGCACGTCGGCAATGCACGTGGCGGCGCACTCGGCGACAGCCTCGCCGAGATCCTCGACTGGACAGGCTGGGAGGTCGAACGGGAATTCTATGTCAACGACGCCGGCAACCAGATCGAAAAGTTTGCGACTTCACTGGAAGTGCGCTATTTACAGCACTTTGACCCATCAGTGAAAATGCCGGAGGATGCTTATCACGGCACAGATATTGTAGAACACGCTGAAAACTTCATTGCCGAAAATGGTGACAAATATGTCGACACAGACGCTAAGACCAGAAGAGATGCACTCGTAGCTTTTGCACTCCCGAAGAATATCGTCGGACTGGAGCGCGATCTGAAAAAATACCGGATTGTCTACGACAACTGGTTTCGCGAGAGTACGCTCCACAAGAACGGCAGAGTCCAGTGGGTGGTCGATGAACTCACCAAACGCGGCTATACGTATGAAAAAGAAGACGCAGTCTGGTTCACAGCAACGCAATTCGGCGCGGATAAAGATTTTGTGTTAGTACGTGCCAACGGCATTCCGACCTATGTTGTACCGGATATTGCCTATCACTATGACAAACTTATGGTGCGCAAGTTCGATAAGGCAATTGACATCCTGGGCGCTGACCACCATGGCTATGTGCCGCGGCTGAAAGCAGCGCTGACAGCACTCGGCGCAGACGCAGACCGGTTGGATGTGGTGCTGATGCAGATGGTTATGCTGATGCGGGACGGCGAAGTCGTTAAGCTCTCGAAACGCAGCGGCAAGGCGATCACACTTGTGACACTGCTCGATGAAATCCCGCTGGATGCGGCACGCTTTTTCTTCAATACCAGAGAGGCAAATTCCCACTTTGAATTTGACCTCGATCTGGCAGTGGAAAAGTCCTCGCAGAATCCAGTGTATTATGTGCAATATGCCCACGCCAGAATTTGCAGCCTGCTGCGCACCATGGCCGAAGAGGGATTTTCGCCGCAGAAAAGCGACCACAAGCATCTCACACTTCTGACCGCCCCGGCAGAACTTGAACTGATCCGCCACTTGGCAGCACTGCCGTCTGAGCTGGATCTGGCAGCAAAACAGTATGATCCGTCCAAGATGACAAAGTATGTAATCGAGCTTGCAACGCTCTTTCATAAGTTCTACGATATGTGCAGTATCAAGTATGCAGACTCTGATTCACTCAAACAAGCACGGCTGCTACTATGTGATGCAGTGCGGCAGACAATCGCAAATGTACTACGTATCTTAAAAGTAACTTGTCCGGAAAAAATGTAATATAACAGCTGATATGAGCGGCTTTATTACAAAACGATTACAACAAAAGTCAAAATCAAGCAGGAATCTTGCCAATATAATGCAAAAACCGCGTGGTGCAAAAAAACAACATTAAAGTTTAACACTGTGTCCACAAACAAAGTTGCGAGATGTGTTACAATTTGTAATATATTGAACAGGCGGAGATTGTCTAAACGCAGGATTCCGGAAGAAAGGAAGTTCCACTATGTCTAACAGATTATTTCAAGGTTTGGTACACCAGATGCGCGACACAATCGACGCGACTGTCGGCGTTGTCGATGATACCGGTACAGTCATCGCGTGCAGCGACCTGACCCGGGTGGGCATGACCAATGAGTTTGTTTCACTCGATCTCGGCGATGTGCATGATATTTTCATCCGCGATGGCTATACATATAAGCCGTTTGGTTCGCGTTCAAAGCCCGAATACGCCGTATTTGTGGAAGGCATGGACGACACAGCGGCAAAGTATGCAAACATCCTTGCGATCTCGCTGTTCAATATCAAGCAGTATTATGATGAAAAATATGACCGCAATAATTTCATTAAAAATGTTGTTTTAGACAATGTCCTGCCGGGAGATATTGTTATCAAAGCAAGAGAACTCCACTTCAATTCGGAAGTGAGTCGCGTAGTACTGCTGATCCGGATCGTATCGATGAATGATGTTTCTGCATACGATGTGATTCAGAACTTGTTCCCGGATAAGAATAAGGACTTTGTCTTCACCATTTCCGAAACAGATATTGTCTTGGTCAAGGAGATCAAGGGGACTGTAGATACCAAGGATCTTGAAAAGCTAGCGCGTTCGATCGCGGATACACTCAGCAGCGAATTCTATACACGCGTCAATGTGGGAATCGGTACGATTGTGACCGGCGTCAAGGAGCTTTCGCGCTCGTTCAAAGAGGCACAGATGGCACTCGAAGTCGGAAAGGTGTTCGACACTGACAAAGCAATTGTCAGCTACGAGAATTTAGGGATTGCACGATTGATCTATCACCTCCCAACCACTTTGTGCGAAACATTTCTGCACGAGGTATTCAAACGCGGCAGCATTGAATCGCTGGATCATGAAACACTTTTCACGATCCAGAAGTTCTTCGAAAACAACCTGAATGTATCTGAAACATCACGCAAGCTGTTTGTACACCGCAACACACTTGTGTATCGTCTGGAAAAAATCAAGAAGCTCACCGGGCTTGACCTACGTGAATTCGATCATGCCATTATCTTCAAGATCGCATTGATGGTAAAGAAATACCTCTCTGCGAATCCGGCAAAGTTCTGAGTCGGGAAATATACGTCACAGAAGCTGGAACAAGAATTATGGCGGCTTGATCCTTTCCGTCTGCCGCCGATGCCGCTCTATCCAAAGATCTTGCATCGGCGGTATCCTTGTGCGGGAAAACAACAGCTTACATTCAGGTTATAAACGCGCTTCTTCATCGGGGATTCGTATGTAAAACATCACATCGGGACACAATAACGGACCGACATATGCTGTCAGTCCGGAAAGGACGTGGGAATTATGGTAGAATTGAAAGATGTTTCTGTAACATATTCCAGCGGCGTAGATGCACTGCATAATGTAGACTTAAAAATCAATGATGGCGACTTTGCCTTTGTTGTCGGCGCATCCGGCGCCGGAAAAAGTACGATGATCAAGTTAATCCTCAAAGAGATCAACCCAACAAGTGGTACGATCTCCGTCAACGGCTATAACCTGAACCGTCTGCGCAAACGCCGGATTCCGGCACTGCGGCGAACAATCGGCTTTGTCTTCCAGGACTTCCGGCTGATCCCATCTATGACGGTATACGAAAACGTAGCGTTTGTTCTGCGCGTGATTGATTCGCCGATGCGGTATATCCGTAAACGTGTACCGTATGTGATCGGGCTTGTCGGTCTGGAGGATAAAGCCAACGCCTATCCGGACGAACTGTCCGGCGGCGAAAAACAGCGCGTGGCAATCGCCAGAGCACTCGTCAATGACCCGCAGCTAATTATCGCGGACGAGCCGACGGGCAACATCGACCCAGAGCTTTCCTATGAGATTGTGGAGCTTTTACAGGGGATCAATGACATCGGAACCACCATCCTGATGGTCACCCATGAACATAATCTGGTACGACAGTTCGGCGGCCGGATCATTAATATCGATCAGGGACGTATTGTCTTTGACGAAGTGGTTGGGGGGAATCTGATCCATGAAGCTTAGTGGCTTTCGCTATCTGATTGGGCAGGGCGTTGAAAATATCTGGAAGAACAAGATGATGGCTTTTGCTTCATTTTGTGTCATCCTCGTTTCCCTGCTCCTGGTCGGCATGTCAGCGCTGTTATACATCAACTTAAACTCCATGATCGGTGGCGTGGAAAACAAAAACGAAGTTATCATCTATTTGCGTGACGATACCTCACAAGAGGCGCTTGTCAATTTCCAGTCGCAGCTTCAGCAGATCAACAATATCAGTGACATCCGGTTCTATTCCAAAGAACAGGCATTTGAGGATCTACAGGAAAGTATGACCGATTACGGCATGCTATTTGACTCACTCGGTGATGATAATCCGCTTCCAGACAGCTATCGTATCCAAGTAGCGGATGTTTCACAGATCTCGAGCACGATCGCACAAATCAGTCAGCTCGATCACATCGATTCCATCCGTGCGCCGATGGACTTTGTCAATATCCTGACGGAACTAAGGCAGATCGTCAGCATCGTGTTTGGCGTTGTCATTGCAGCGCTGATCGTGATTTCCGTTGTCATCGTTTCAAATGCGACCAAAGCAAGTGTATTCATGCGACGAGAAGAAATCCAGATTATGAAGTATGTTGGGGCAACGAATTCCTTTATTCGGATTCCGTTTTTTGTAGAGGGTATGATCACAGGATTTTTAGCGGGCAGTGTGGCACTTGTGATCACATGGTTCGGCTATGATTCCATGGTAGGCTTACTGACCGGACAGACGGACATTCTGTCTGTCATCGGTATGGGAAGCATTATTTCGTTCCAATCCCTTGCGTGGAAAGTGGCAGCGGCATATTTGCTGGCGGGCACATTTTTCGGCGCATGCGGCAGTATGATTTCGATGCGAAAGCATCTGAATGTCTGAGGAGGCATATCACTTTTATGAGTCTGAAAGGAAAAAAGAATACAGGAATGCGTCTGATTGGCATAATGCTCTGCCTGTCAGTACTGACAACAGGGATGGTCGGAAACTGGTCGCCGCTCAGAGATGTTCCGGTTTCGGCAAAGACGCTTGATGAGCTCCAACAAGAGCGCAAAGCGAATGAAGAAAAAATCACGGAAAAGCAAAAGGAACTGGATGCGCTTCAATCCGATTTAGATGAAAACGAAGCGTATCAGGAAGTATTACAGGATAAGATTGCTCTGCAGCAGCAAAATTTGGATATTGTTGTCGAAGAACTCGACCGAATCAATGATTCCATTGACGAAACAACAGCAGCAATTACAGAAACGCAGGACGAAATCACTGTAATGGAAGCCGACATTGAGATCGGTCTGGAAGAATTCAAACTGCGGCTGCGAGCCATGTATATGCAGGGCAGCGACAGCTTAGCTTCGGCACTTGTTGGTGCAACAGACTTCTATGATCTATTGTCAAAATATGAGTTGATGTCCCGCGTGGCGAAACACGACAATGATCTGGTCAACGGACTAAAGGCAGATCTGGAAGCTTGTAATGAAAAAAAGGCACAGCTTGAATCAGAAAAGGCAACGCTGGATCAACAGCAGGCAGAACAGCAGGCAAAGAAGGATGAATTCACACAAGCACTTGCTGACCTTCAGGATACCTATTCTGAAACCACAGAAGCACAGGAGATCATGCAGCGTGAACAGGATCAGCTCAATCAGGACGTTGAAACGCTGGAAAAGAACAATGCAGACCTAGAAGCGCAGGAGAAAGAAATCAAAGCGGCAATCGCAGCAGCGGCAGAGAAAAAGCGCCAAGAGGAAGAAGAGAGAAAGAAACAGGAAGCGACAGCACAAGCACAGCAACAACAGCAGCAACAGTCCAGTGAGGAAAGCAGCAGCAATTCCAGCACAAATCAAAACAGCAATTCCGGCAGTAGCTCTGATACATCTGACAACAGTACATCAAATGAGAATTCAGCATCGGAAAACACCACCCAACAACAGCCATCGGATCAGATCTCTACCGGAAGCGCAAGCTTTGCATGGCCGTGTCCGGGATATTATGTTATCTCAAGCGGTTATGGCGGACGTTGGGGTACTAACCACAATGGCATTGACATTGCTGGCGGCAATGCCGGTGCAGCAGTTACAGCATCTCGCAGCGGTACGGTCGTACGTGTTGTCAGCAGCTGTACCCATAACTATGCTAAAAACTCAAGCTGTGGCTGCGGCGGGGGCTATGGCAACTATGTTGTCATCCAGCATGACGGTACATATTCCACATTATATGGACATATGGCATCTGTTGCCGTTTCCGTCGGCGACGAAGTCAGCCAGGGACAAACGCTCGGATATGTGGGTAGCACAGGATTTTCGACCGGATTCCATCTGCACTTTGAGATCCGTGTTAATGGCTCGTATGTCGATCCGATGCAGTATCTATAAAATTGACCATTACACACCAGCCCGCGCATAGATGCACGAGGCAATGCATAGGATATGGAGGACAGGGGTAACAAAAACCGCTGTCCTTTTTTGTAAAAGGAAGTGTTGACTTTTGAAACAGGAAACCAATCAAAACACCATCCAAGTACGAAAGACGACCATGACACTGATTCTCTGCCTATATGCAGTGTTGGCAGTCGGAACAGGCACATTGGCATACCGCAATTATCGGACACAGCAAACATATGGCGAACTCTCACAGCTTGCAGCAGCGGTCGAAGCAAATTATTATACCGAAGTAGATACCGATGCCGCTATGGATGGCGCCAAAAAAGGATATGTAGCAGGGCTGGATGACCCATATTCCCAATATATGACAGAGGAGGAATATGCCGCCTATCAGACTAACGAAGCCGGACAGATGATTGGCATCGGCGTAACAGTCACATGGAACGAAGAGGGCTTTTTACAAGTGGAAAGCGTCACAGAGAATTCCCCGGCAGAAGAAGCCGGCATCCTGGCAGGTGACCGAATCATCGCCATTAACGGCGAAGATGTGGCAGACTTAGGCTATGCACAGGCAGTCAGCAATGTACGAGGGGAAGAAAATACCACCGTCACCCTTACCATTCTCCGCAATGGAGAAAACCTTGACATAGAGGTGGCTCGTAAGAGCATGGATGTAGTGTCCGCACAGGGACAGATGCTGGATGGTCAGATCGGCTATATCCGGATCAGTTCCTTCAAAGAGAATACACCGGAACAATTCCAAACTGTTCTGGATAAGCTACTTGCAGACGGTGCGGTTTCCCTAGTATTTGACGTTCGTGACAACGGCGGCGGTCTTGTCACAAGTCTGGAACAGATCCTCGATCCCCTTCTGCCAGAGGGCAAGATCGCCATTGCAACATATCGGGATGGCTCAACCAAAACACTGGTCGAATCGGATGCAGAAGAATGCAATCTGCCCATGGTGGTATTGGTCAATGAGAACACCGCCAGCGCAGCAGAACTGTTCACTGCATCACTGCATGATTTTGGGAAAGCGACCATTGTCGGTACGACCACGTTCGGAAAAGGAATTATGCAGATAACGCGACAGCTGCCAGACGGCGGTGCTTTGACGCTAACTACCGCGACCTATCAGACAACAAAAGGCGAATGCTATCATGGCGTGGGAATTACGCCAGACGAAGTGGTAGAACCAAGCGATACGGCAGTGGATTATGATAATCCCAATGCAGAGGCGGATCCACAGTTGGCACGGGCGTTGAAAATTTTAGGACATTGATCATGATTCACCAACATACAGAGCAATTTATCTCAGAATGAATTTGATCACTGTGCTTCTGATCATCCGATATTGAATATTGTTTAATCTGACAATACACAAAAACACGGAGTGAAAAAAGCCTTTCAGGCACATGTGAACCGCCCCAAATTGTACGGACAGCACAAAAAAGCCTCTATGGTATAACAATATTAAGTAACATACTGACTTCGTAATTCAGACGGAGTCAGTTTTGTTTTTAGCTGAATACGTTGATTGTTGTAGAAATCAATATATT
>CASEUJ010000003.1 GCA_949291125.1 uncultured Ruminococcus sp. | reverse complement strand
TTATCGAAAAATTCACCGAAGTTCTTCTGATACATCTTGCACTTTTTAGCGTCTACAACGGTGGTGAATCCGTCCAGTTCTACATCCTGTGCATGAATGTTTTGTACAGCGCGAATCACATCGCTCAATTTTCCAACACCAGAAGGTTCGATCAAGATCCGATCTGGATGATACTGTTCAAGCACCTGTGTCAGCGCTTTGCCAAAGTCGCCAACCAAACTACAACAGATACAGCCAGAATTCATTTCCGTGATTTCCACACCAGCATCTTGCAGGAAACCGCCATCAATGCCGATCTCTCCAAATTCATTTTCAATCAATACTAGTTTTTCATCGGCATAAGCCTCGGCGATCAATTTTTTTATCAAAGTGGTTTTTCCGGCGCCTAAAAAACCCGAAAAAATAGAAATCTTTGTCATGTCTAAGCACTTCTTTCTATATAAAATTTCAGCAGTTTAACTGCTGGGTTTTACATTTGCATTTCTGTATTCTGAAGCAAGGATAACTCAGAAGCAACTCTTTTATTATAACACGCCCAATCATAAAATACAAGCAATTTTCCATGATGATATATTGATTTTTTATGAACAATAGAGATAATAAAAGGCAGCTTGTAGATACAAGCCGCCTCTTTACAATATATTGCGATATTTCGGTAAACCCATATTTCGTCTTATTCACTAGTATAGGGGAGTGACGAGATCATTTGCAGGGAGAATCGCAACAGTATCATTGCATCATTTGAATCAACAGTGTTATCAATGTTTACATCGCCATTCATACGTGCTGTTGCATTAAGTGTGACAATATTTACAGCTGCCTTATTGAGCAGAATGACATCAGACATATTGATATCTCTGTCGAGGGTAACATCGCCATATAGCATTTTTGACAAATCTGCTGTTTCTGTTGTGGTTTCTCCATCTGATGTAACAACTGTTATCGTGGTTGTTGCTGTTGCATTTGAAACAGTTGTCTGTGTATCATCCGGAGCTGTTGTGACAGCTGGTGTAGTTTCTGTGGTATTCGTTGCAACCGGAGGCTCCGTTGGTTCGGTGACCGGTGTGTCTAGTGCAACAAAAGGAATGTTATATGTGCTGGCATAAGAATCCGCGCCGCTGTTGGTATAACCATAAATGGTGAGAATGTTGTTTGTGGTCAATTCGTTATTGACAACATCATATCCGAATGCATATTCACCGATTGTTGAAGTCGTTTCTGGTACAGTGACTTCGGTCAGGCTGTCACAGTTGACAAAGGCATATTTTTCAACAGAATTCAGTGTATCTGGGAGCGTAACTTGATCTAATGAAGAACAGTCTGCAAAAGTATACTGTCCGATAGAAGTGATTGTTGAGGGGATCTCAATCGACGTAAGATCTGTGCATCGATAGAAGGTGTAGTTATCAAGCGAGGTAAGACCGCTGCCGAAATGAATTTCGTTCAAGCTTGAATTATTATAAAATGCCCATTTGCCAAGCTTTGTGACAGAGTCAGAGAGCGTCAGAGAAGTCAGGTTAGTACATTCAGAAAACGCATTATCGTTGATGGTTGTGATATTTTCGGGAATAACGATTTCTGTGAGCGAATCACAGTCATAGAATGCAGAAGAGCCGATTCGTGTGATTCCAGTGCCAAAATCAACATCCTGAAGGCTGGAACAACGATAGAAGACATTGTTATTAAGGCGTGTTAGAGAATCAGGCAGCTTGATGCTCTCGAGCGAAATACAGCTATAAAATGCAATATCACCGAGCTCTGTCAATTGACTTGGCAGTGTGACTGAACGTAAATTTTGGTTATAGGAGAAAACGCCAGATTTGATCGAAGTGATGTTATCAGGGATTACAATTTCTTCCAGACCGCAGTAGGAGAATGTATCTTTGCGGATAGTGTCCATGCCAGCAGAAAGGCGGATAGACTTCAAATTTTGGCAGTGACTGAATGAACCACTTGCTACACTTGTTACGGAATCAGGTAGTTCCAGAGATACAAGACCGCTATAGACAAATGCTTCAGATAAGATCCGTACCAATGAGGTTTCTGGGAACTGTACAGTTTCTAAGCTGGAGCAATTGAAAAATGCAGTAGCACCAACTGTCTGAACACCCTCTTCCATGATAACCGATTTTAGCGAGGTGCAATTTGAAAACATACTGGTACTGATTGAAAGCATCGATCCTGGAATTGTTACGGATTCCAGGCTGGTGCAGTATGAGAAGACTTCATCACCAACATAATAAAGCACGTCCGGCAAATCAAGTGTTGTCAGCGAAGAACACATGCAAAATGCACTTGCGTTAATGGAAGTCAGATTTTCCGAAAAACGGATTTCTGATAAGTTTGTGCATGCACAAAACGCATTTGCGCCAATACCTACAACAGTATCCGGCATATAGACGGATGTAATGTCCTGTCTGCCGTAGAATGCTTCTGGATCGATATAATTGACTTCAATTTCTCCTAAGTCTTCATCTATAATTGTTTCCGGGATTATAACATCAGCGCTGTCACCATAATAACCAGTGATGTGTGCACGTTCAGAAACAATGGTGTAAGAGAAGAGCCCATCCGGAGTCATTGTTGCGCTTGCAGTCCGAATTGCGTTGCTGTCTGCGGTAGAATCTACTATGAAGTCTGCCACCATTGGCGCATCCGATGACAATGTCAACATTGCTTCGGCTGCTTCATCTGGAAGTGGCTCTTCATATTCAGGCATTGAAACTTCAGGCATTGAAACAGTTGCAAGAACAGACGCATTTGATGCCGGAGCAGACTGTGCTGAAACAGTCCCAAGGCATGCAGGGAGCAGCATTGCGAAAGCTGTCATCCCAGCGATTGTTTTTTTCCATGTCGATTTCATAATTTGAAATTACTCCTTTCCATAACAGTTCTGCGATAGTACATTCAGGTGAATGCGTAAAGCATAGAAAACGTCGCAGAAATTCCCTTCAATGCTTTTACTATTATAATTGATTTTATGCGAAATGTCAAGAGGATTTTGTAAAAAACGACGAAAAAAACGAAACGACACATTTCGGTGAATCTGACGAATTTTTTTCAATTTTCTGGAAGATTAGCTGTATAAAAATAGACATCAAAAATATGACACCTATGATTTTTGATTATTTAGCATCGCAGCTTAAACCCTACGAATGCGATTTTTCTTTAGCTCATCTTTATGTCAGCGATTGTGTTTCTGCATTTGTTGCATCAGTAGTGTTGGCTTCATTAGCAGATGTTTCGGTCTGATTTGAGTCAATGCCTGATGTTGTGGTAATGATAAATCCAGTCTGATTATCGCCAGAAACTGTGTAAATCGTATCTTTTGGTAGTTCCACTGTGGTTACACCGCTCGGATCCATCGGAACGTAATATATTACATATGTTGTATCTTGATACACATAAGTAAATCCACCAGTTTCCAGTGTATAACTATGCAGAAAAGAAAGGTATTCTTCTAGGCAGAAATTATTGGCATACATAATTGCCGCGTGCGGCTGACCGACATAGCGGAAGTGATGTGGCGCATATGTTACTCCTGTAATATCAGTTTTATCAGCGGGATAACGGAGAATAAAGCCGTACTGCCAAACGTTTGCAAGCATCCATTCATTATGCTTTTGGATGTATGGCACAACTTCACCTGTGCTGGTGATTAGACCGATATCAAAGCTATAGCCCGTGTCGCGGTCTGCTAATATATTGCTGTACAATCCACTGGATTCGAGTGTGGATTGCAAAGTACTGTAAATCTGTAAGTTTGTGCTGCCGTTTGCGGCGGCATAGTCGTCAAACAGATCGCAGATCGGCTGTGTTACTTCGGCACGGATCGGGAGTGAAGTGAGCCGCGGCTTGACGTTTTCGTTAGTGATAGAAGAAAAATCCGTGAATGCAGTGCTTCCGGCATAAGGGTGGCTGTCATCTACTGCAATCAAAGTCCCATCGGTAAGATCAGCAGAGGTCAATTCCAGCACAATGGAATCGGATCCAGATTCATCGATAGATTCCTCCGATCCGGATGCCGTATTTGATGCAGCCTCGTCGTCGCTTGCCGAAGAATGAGCAGATGAGGAGGGGCTCAGAGAAAATCCGCCGCTTCCGACAATATTTTCTGCATGGGGCTGACGGAACAGCCTTATGATTGCATCTGCTGCAAAAATACCTGCAATCAAAAGGATCAGAGAGAGAACAAATCCGGCAGGGCTGAGATGCCTTTTTTTGTGTTTGCTCATTGCTGTAATATTCCCTCCTTACTTGTATTGCATCGTAATAGAAAGAACGTCATTTTATTCGTATTGCATATCCTGCATGTTAGATTCATCGATCCATTCTGTGGGTTCTATACTGGTTTGTACAGCAAGGTCGGTTGGAAGCGGATAGCCATTGTCGATCAAACCATACAGTGCAAATGTGTCGTAAATCGCTTGCCAGTATGTGGGTGCTTTTGCAACGACTGCAACATAGGGAATCCCTTCATCATCTTCTGCATAGCTAACAAGACAGTGTCCTGCTTCGTCCGTATAGCCGGTTTTCCCACCCTCAATAGAAACGCCTTCTACTTCATCACCATACATACGGCTGTACATGGTACTTTCTAACATGATTCCTTCCGGATGCTGCTCTGTTGAAGAAGTGCGGTATTGATAGGTGCTGAGAATCTCGTGACACACATCGTTCTGCATGGCATAGCTCATAAGCATGGCGATGTCTGTGACAGTGCTATAGTGATTCGGGTCATGAAGTCCGCTTGTGTTGACAAAGTGTGTGTGTTCAAGCCCAAGCTCTTGCGCTTTTTCATTCATCAGCTCAACGAACTCTTCTTCCGTGCCGCAGATATACTGCGCAACAGCAACTGTTGCATCTGCACCGGATGGAAGCGCTATCCCGTAAAGCAGATCCGTCATGGTAACCGTTTCGCCTTCTTCAAATCCGGCACGCGAAGCATCTGCTTCAATCAGCGGTTCGATGATCTCATATGTCATTGTAAATGTATCCTGGAGATCTTCAATTTGTTCTGCTGCAATCAAAAGTGTCATGATTTTTGTCATAGATGCCGGATAGATCTGTTTTTGTGCATCACGCTGCGCCATGATTGTGTTATCCTGTACATTGATAAGGACAGCGCTTTCACTCATCAAATTATCTGCGGTAAGTTCCATCATATCGGTATCTTCTTTTGGATAAGTCAGAAGAGCTGATGATGTGGGTGCTTCTGTCGAGGGTTCAGTTTGTACTGCTTCTGCTGCCGCTGTTTCAATGGCATTCATTGCAGTCGGAATTTGTCGGATTTCCTGTTTCCCGCTTTGCATTAAAAGAACGGCAAGAAACACAAGAACGATAACACCGCACAAAACGCAGACTGTTGCATGGATCCAAAGCTGCATATTTTTTTTTCTTTTTTTGATTTGCATTACGATAACTGCACTCCTTCTGATATTATGAGATCGTTGCGCCGGATAGTGACAACCATCGTGCCGGCGTATCCGAAATTGGCCTTGTGCGCTGTAGCAAAAAGACACTTTTTTCATTATAATATGTTTTTTCCAATTTGTCAATTGCTTTGAGGAAATTTGTTCGATCACAAAATTACATTAACAAATTGTGCTCCAATTTCTTCAAATCGGCACGTTTCTAGCTTTGTACGATTTTGTGTAGATTTTTGGAGCAGTGCAGATAGGTATCTACTATTGCAACGATGGATATATGAATGATGATTTTGATGACCTGATTTACCAGATCCAAGTTTTATGATTACTCAAAAAACAGCAAAAACATCTTGACAACACTCTATTTCTATGCTACAATAACAACAGAAAGCGGATACTCATGCTATCCTGACAGTTCGTTTGCGCCATCCTGTCATAAAACAAAACCAGGGCATCCAAAAGAAAGTATCAGCATGGCAAGTGATTTATGCTGTTTATTTGTGAAATTGGATGCAGCCGTGTTTGGCTGCATTTTTTGTATCTGAATCAGGAGGAATTTTATGTACCAGCTTAAGGCCACAGCTTCATTTGATAGCGCCCATTTTCTGGCAGGCTATCCAGGAAAATGTGCAAACCTGCATGGACATCACTGGGTGATCGAGGCAACCATTGCCTCTGAAACACTCCAGCCAGACGGTGCCCAGCACAGTATGCTTCTCGATTTTCATGATTTCAAGAGTGCATTGCGTGAAATGGCAGATTTTTATGACCATGCATTGATCTATGAGGAACACACATTGCAAAACACTACGACAGAGGCGATGCTCGCCGAAGGATTTCGGCTGATTGCTGTGCCGTTTCGACCAACTGCAGAATGTCTTGCCAAGCATTTTTATGAAAAATTGCAGGCACTTTCCCTTCCGATCCAGACAGTTGTGATATATGAAACGCCGGATAACTGTGCAAGCTATACACAGTCGCCTACAGATTAAACGATTTCATTTTTTCGAGGAGGTGCGGTGCTAAAATGGAACAATTCCGACTGGCTGAGATTTTTTTAAGCATCAATGGCGAGGGCAGATGCGCTGGTGAGCTTGCGGTTTTTATGCGGTTTCAAGGCTGTAATCTCGATTGCAGCTTTTGTGACACCAAATGGGCAAACAAGGAGGATATCGCGATTCGGTTCATGACAACGCAAGAGCTTGTTGATGAAGTACAGCATATCGGTGTGCGCAATGTCACACTTACCGGCGGTGAGCCGTTACTTCAATCTGGAATTGCTGAGCTGATCACGGCGCTTGGAGCACTAGGTTATCGTGTTGAGATTGAAACTAATGGTAGCATCCCATTGGATACTTACGCAGTGCTTCCTTTTCGGCCTTGCTTCACTATGGATTATAAGCTTTCTGGAAGTGGCATGGAGTCTCATATGCACACTGCAAATTTTTCGCTGCTCTATGCAAAAGACGCGGTAAAATTTGTAGTAGGTAGCAAGGCGGACTTGGTGCGAGCCGCCGACATCATTCAGGAGTATAGCCTGACCGCACGATGTGCCGTTTATTTCAGCCCGGTATTCGGGGCAATCCAACCGGGAGAGATTGTTGATTTTATGAAGAAGCACTTGCTTAACGGCGTACGATTACAGTTACAACTGCATAAATATATCTGGGATCCGCTGCAACGCGGCGTATAAATAAGGAGGAACCTCGATTGGACACAAAAGCAATTGAACAGCACGTTCGCGGTATCTTAGAAGCCATTGGCGAAAACCCGGATCGCGAAGGACTCCGGGAGACGCCGGCGCGTGTTGCAAGAATGTACGAAGAAGTTTTTGCGGGAATCGGTTATTCCAACCATGAGATCGCACAGATGTTCGGAAAAACTTTTTCTAATCCTACACCGGAACAATCGCAAAATGCAGTCGTAGTCAAGGATATTAGTGTATTCAGCTATTGTGAACACCATATGGCGTTGATGTATGATATGCATGTCAATGTGGCGTATGTACCGCGAGATCGGGTCATCGGTCTTAGCAAAATTGCACGTATCTGCGATATGGCGGCAAAACGGCTGCAATTACAAGAGCGGCTTGGACAAGATATTGCGGAGATCTTAATGGAAGCTGCGCAGACGCCGGATGTGGGGGTTGTTATTACCGGTTCTCACAGCTGTATGACAGCCCGGGGCATTCGCAATGTCGCTGCACGCACGACCACAAAAACGTTTTTTGGTGCATTCCAGACAGATAGTGCACTACAGACGCTTGTTTCGGATTAATTGCAGGAGGAATACGGTCTATGAAAGCATTGGTATTATGTAGTGGCGGTGTAGACAGCACCACTTGCCTTGCACTCGCAATTGAAAAATATGGCGTAGATGAAGTCATGGCACTTTCTATCTTCTATGGTCAACGCCATACCAAGGAGCTGGAATCTGCAAAAGCGGTAGTAGCGCATTATGGAGTTGCATGGAAAAAGCTTGATCTCTCTGTGATTTTTGCTGGCTCCGATTGTTCTCTTCTGACTGGTTCGACGCAGGAGATCCCGAAGGAGAGCTATGCAGATCAGTTAAAGCACACTGGCGGCAGTCCGGTTTCCACCTACGTTCCATTCCGCAACGGGTTGTTTCTCTCTTCGGCAGCAAGTGTGGCAATTTCCAATGGTTGTGAAGTGCTTTACTATGGTGCGCATAGCGATGACGCCGCCGGTAATGCTTATCCGGATTGCAGCAGTGCATTTTATGAGGCGATCAACCGTGCCATTTATCTTGGCAGTGGTCAGCAGCTCCACGTCGAAGCTCCTTTTATCACATGGACAAAGGCAGATGTGGTACGAAAGGGTCTGGAACTTAAAGCCCCCTATCATTTGACGTGGAGTTGCTATGAAGGCGGCGAAAAGCCCTGCGGCGTATGCGGCACATGTCGCGATCGAGCAGCTGCCTTTGCTGCAAATGGTATAGCTGACCCGGCACTGGAGGAACACGTATGACACAAAACAAACGAGAAGACGAAAAAACCATCACACTATTGGGAAATCAACACACACAATACGCCAGCGACTATGCACCGCAGGTGCTGGAAACATTTATGAATAAGCATCCGGGTCGCGAGTATTTTGTTAAATTTAATTGTCCAGAATTTACCAGTCTTTGTCCGATCACCGGACAGCCGGATTTTGCGACACTTTATATTTCTTATGTGCCGAATGAACGGATGGTTGAGAGTAAATCGCTGAAATTATACTTGTTCAGTTTTCGCAATCACGGTGATTTTCACGAGGACTGTGTGAATATTATCATGAACGATCTGATCCAGTTGATGGATCCTTTTTACATTGAAGTTTGGGGAAAGTTTTTGCCCCGAGGCGGTATTTCTATTGACCCATACTGCAATTATGGCCAACCGGGTACCAAATGGGAATCGGTCGCATGGGAGCGACTGACTCATCATGATTTGTATCCAGAATTCATCAACAATCGCTGACAGTCAAAAGAAAAGCTGTACACACTTGCGTTTTGCACGTGTGTACAGCTTTTTTGCAGTTCATTTTCTTTTTCAAATTCAAAACTTAGCCGATGATCCCAACCGCACCGCAGATCAGAACTAGAATACCAATCACAATACGATACCAGCCGAATACAGTAAAATCGTGTTTTTTAATATAGCTCATCAGGAACCGGATTACCAGGATCGACACCAAAAATGCTGAAATCATGCCCATTATCAGCAAACTTGCTTCCATTGCAGTAAAGTGCAGACCGAATTTCACAAGCTTCAACAGACTTGCCCCAAACATCACCGGCACTGCCAGGAAAAAAGTGAATTCCGCTGCTGCTGTACGTGATACGCCCAATAATAATGCGCCAACGATCGTTGCACCGGAACGGGATGTACCTGGGAAGACTGCTGCGATCACTTGGAAAACGCCGATCCAGAAAACGGTGCTATATTGCATTGCTTCGATGCTGTTTACCTTTGGCGTTCGATTCTGATGCCAACGTTCAATCACAATGAATGCTATACCAAATAAGATCAGCATGATCGCCACGACCCATGCGTTATAAAAATGCGCATTAAACCAATCGTCCAGCAAAAGCCCAATTACTGCTGCTGGCAAGCATGCTGTAATGACTTTACACCACATTTGCAACACATCTTTTTTAACACATGCGCCGAAACCATGGTTAGATAGCGGCTTGGAATTATGCTGCTTGCCGAATGGCCAGAGCTGTTTCCAATAGATTACCACGACCGCTAGGATCGCGCCAAGCTGGATGACTACATCGAACATTTCTTTGAATTCTTCACTTGCGTCCAGAGATAAAAATTCGTCGAGCAGGATCAAATGTCCTGTACTGCTGATCGGAAGCCATTCTGTGATGCCCTCTACAATGCCAAAAATCAATGCTTTAATCAATTCTAAAATCATGTGTGATGTACTCTTATCCTTTCTGAAACGAATTTACGATAAGCAATGCGATTTAAGCTGATCGTATGCCGCATATACGTATTGTAACACAATTTTTGCTTGTCGTCAATGTTTTCCAGTAAGTTTTTATAGGTTTAAATAAGACAATCCGCTCTTTTCAGGTGTTTCCCTGAAAAAGCGGATTGTTACAATTATTTTGACCTATTGTGGTAATCGTGATTCATTCATTTGAAATAAAGCGTCATTGATTTCAAATACATAGAACCCCAATACTGGAATAAAGTAAAACGATCCTGCGGATTCGTTACCTCAAAGGCGATCGTACCGTCTTGTCGCATGTCCGCATGTCCATATGAGGTCTGTACAGTCCAGTTTCCTAGTACCAGTGAGCCACCAAAGCCATAACCGATGTCACCGCCTAAAGTGATCTCAATCTTTTCAATAGATGCATAGTCATAATCAGCAAGCGAATAGGACTCACCAAATACGACGTCAGTCAATACGACAGTATTTTCTGAAGATGGTGTAGTTGTAGTCGGTGTGGTTACACCAGCAGTTTTCGCTGTCGTAGTGACAGTAGTAGTATTTGTTGTTGTTATCGGTTTTGTGGCTGTCGTCGCAGTAGTGGTAATTATTGTCGGCATTGTGGTAGTTGTCGTGGTAATTGTCGTTGTTGTCGGTTTTGTGGTTGTCGTAGTAGCGGTAGTAGTAGTAGTAGTTGTTGTTGTTGTTGTTTCGGGTACTGTACTTACTGTGCTTCCTTCAGCTTCTGCATTGCCGCAATACAGTATCACATGATCCAGCTCGGTTTCGCCGTACCACTTATATAGGATCATTGCCGGATAGAATTTGTCCAGCGAAACGGTCAGAGTGTTGTTCGTGATATCCTCTGTTGTATAATTTTTACTTAGCTCCCAGTTTCCGAATGCAGCGCAACCATTCATGCCATATTGTGGCATGTGCGTGAAGACAAAGGACACTGCCTTAACATCTGCATTCTGATATGGCAATAAGTCATACCATTCGCCGATTGTTACATCATCAAGAATAATCATTTCCGCAGTAGACGTGACCGAATCCGATGTTGTTGCAGCATGGGTTGTTTCCTGCGTTGTCGCCTGTGTGGTTGTTATAGTTGACTCTACAGTTGTTGCGGATGTTGTGGACGTAGTGGTTGCTCTTGTAGTTGTCGTTGCCTGTGTAGTAGCAGTTGTGGTTATTGCTGGCTCTATCGGTTTGACAACACCATTCAAATAGGTCGAATCGAGTAGATCTGCCCAGTAAAGCCCCATGTTTTCATAGCCCTGTTCATTCGGATGTACGCCGTCATTAAGATCGGTGTTTTGATCAACAACCGAGTGAATATCTGCAAAAGCAACGCGTTCACCGGCAGCTTGTTTTTCGCTGACCAATGTCTGGATGGATGCGTTGTATGCATCAATACAACCTTGTACTTTTGCGGTGAATCCTTCAGGATCTTCGCTATATGACATACCATATGACCAGAGCCAGTCGTAGCGTTCTGCTACATTGATATCTGGGATTGTGGAAACATAAAGCATGTCCCCATCGCCATCCATGCTTGCCAGAATGGTGTCAACTAAGTTTTCAAGACGATCGGCGATGCCGTCGTTATAGTTACTAAGAATATCATTTGTCCCGATCTGGAGCAGAACAACATCCGGATCATAAGCTTCAATCATATTCTTACCATTTCCGTAGTCGCCGTTGATGGTTTCTAAGATGCCTTGGCGTGTTTCTGTACCAGTAATGTATTGGATGGCATAACCACTGTAGCCGGCATAGTTCCCGTCATAAGTGACATAGTTGCCGTGATAGTTGAATGATTCACTGTCGCCGCCTTTCGGACCTACCATGTCAATGTTGGTATATCCCTTTTCTTCCAGTTCATGATAGAGATACTTCCGGTATCCACCACTTGTCCAGTAGCCATCTGTGATCGAATCGCCCAACGCCATGATCCTGACATCGGAGGAATCGTTTGTCTGTGACACAGCAGATACGTTCCAACCAGTTGTGATCACTGAGGTGAGACACATGGTACATGCTGCTGCAATCGAAAGAAGTTTTCTTTTTTTCATCGTAACATCAATCCTTTCCGCATCGCCTGAGCGCAAAAGCGCGCAATTCAGGTGCGTGTTTCTGTTTATATTGTATAACTTTCCGATTCTAAAGTCAATCGATTTGGGGGAAATTTACACAAGATTTAAGAATGTAACCAGTTACTTTACCACACGGAGAAAGCGGCTTTAATTTTTCTCGTATTTACGTGCTTTTTTAGCCTCGTTGCAAATTTGTATTTGTTAAAAATTCTATTAGTATAAATTATAAATATTAATGTTACGAAGTACTTCTTTCGCAAGAATTTATCAAACATTTTTAATTTTGTCACAGATACGATGCGGCTTTCTGGTATAATAATCATGATTCAAGTATTCTATCGGATCTGGGCTGTTTTGCATAAGTCTGGAACTGCTTTTTATCGGATGGAAGGGTGTGTGTAATGAAATTTCTGATTGAAGCAAATCGGATCTGTCAAATGTCTTCGGATGGCAATATATTGGCGGAAATCACATTTCCGGAAGTACGGCCGGGTATTTACTGTATTGATCATACTTTTGTTGATGATGCATTACGCGGACAGGGAATCGCAGGTCAGCTGGTGCGGCTTGCGGTCGAACAGATCCAAGCCAAAGGCGGCACGGTAATGGCAACATGTTCCTATGCCCAACATTGGCTGGAAACGCATGGAATCTGATCAGAACACAGGAGGCTATATCAAACATGGAAAAACGTGTCAAAGATTCTTATTCAGAACAAGTACAAGTATTAACGCAAGCGAACATCAACGGTTACAATCGGTTGTTTGGTGGACAGCTGATGGAGTGGATTGACGTTGTTGCGGCAGTTGTGGCGAGACGTCACTCTGGACATAATGTCACCACAGCTGTTGTAGATACGCTGACATTCCAAGCACCCGCGCATGCTAACAATACATTGATCATCTGTGGCTATATCACGTACGTCCGCCGCACTTCGATGGAAGTTTGTGTCAAGACTTATGTTGAAAATTTAAGTGGTTCGCGGCGGCTGATCAATACGGCTTATTTGGTGATGGTAGCATTGGATGAAAATGAAGACCCCACTGAAGTGCCGCGTCTGCTCTTGGAAACGGATGAAGAGCGTGCAGAATGGGAAGCTGCTGAGAAGCGTGCGGCACTGCGTAAGCAGAGACGGCAAGAAAATTTTTAATCGAAGGAGAAACCTATGAGGACAGCATCCCGAAACATTGCGTGTGGGACAGTGGTACAGCTTCTGGCTGTATTTCTGTTATCACTCTTTTCGCCTGCAATTTTCACTTCGGTGAGTGCAGCGAAAGATGAATCGCAGCAAATGTATAATATCGTTTTGTTTGCTCAGTTTGACTCACTTTCGTCCGGGAATTTTATGGAAGATCGCACAGATACGATCGTTTCTATGTGTAACGACACCAACACCTATCGTTCACTTTCCCGATATATTGATACGATTTCTTATGGTAAGACGCAGGTTACCAGTTTCTTTCCACAAATGGAAGACGGTGTGATTGTGCCATATGTGTTTTCGACAACAACGGCAGATTCCGGGTATATGCAGCTTGCCATGGAGATGCTGCGCAATATCCCTGTTCCGGAAGATATTCCGCTTGACGGAAATGAGGATGGCGCTGTGGACAATGTGTCTTTTGTAATTGAGGGCAATGCAGCCGATCCTAATGCACCATTGTGGCCGAAAGCATTTTCTCTCAGCGGCATGGAATACGGCGGGTGCGCTGTGAATATGGCTAATCTTCACAATAGCAAGATGCTGTTTGAGGATATCATTTCAGGCGGTATCGGTGTGCTCTGCCATGAGTTCTTACATACGCTGGGGTATCCTGATCTCTATCGCCGTGAAAATACCACAGGAGTACCAGTAGGGAAATGGGATATTATGTCTGATAATTCGATCTTTCTACAATATCCGCTTGCATACCAGCGTGCTTCGATCTCAGGATGGCTGGATGCGCAGGAGATTACTGAAGATGGCACATATACACTTTCTCCTGTGTCGTCGCAAGATGGTACACGGCTTTATCTTCTGAAATCGCCGCTTTCAGATACCGAATTTTTTGCTGTAGAATATCGCAAACAGGGAACAGCGTATTCAGATGAACTGGATGTCAAAATCTACGGTAGCGGACTTGTTGTCTATCGTGTGGACACCACACAGGACGGCAATTATAAAGGAAATCGTGATGAAATCTATGTGTTCCGTCCGGATGAAACGGCGCTCGATGCTGGAGAGGGCACGATTGCAGCATCATGTTATGGTGGTGAGGCTGCACTAGATCATGTTGGTAGCAATGATTTGGATGCCACTGTGACTGATGGTGCACTTGTTTATTCTAATGGCATGAACAGTGGGATTGCGCTGACAGATATTTCGATGGATGGCGATGCGCTGACGTTTACAGTTTCATTCGCAGATATAGAGGGACAAATATTTTGGGAACGTGTGGAAAGTCAGCAGCTTGGCAGCAAGACGCTTTCTCAAATGACAACATCTGAAAGTGCAACGACCTATTTACTTGCTGCAGAAGAAGGTCAAGTGACACTTTGCATGATTGCGGATGGAAATCTGATAACGGTTGGAACACCGCTTGGAAGTGGCACATATATGGATATGAATGAACCAAAACTTACATTTTGTGGCGATACACCCTATGTGCTCTATCATGATCGGGATTATGCGCTGCATTTGTGCCGCTATGATGCAGATATGGATCTTTGGGCAGAAGTTTATCAAGGCACTGATCTTGCACAATATGCTGCGCTCACTGCTGCAGAAGACAAAGTCTATTTTGCTTATACGACAGGCAGTAATCCTTATGCACTCCATGTGGTGTGTTATGACAGCAAAACAGAATCGGTAACGCCGCTTGGAGATACAATCGCGGAAAATGCATGTAATTTTTCCATAGTAGTTGTGGGCGGTGAGCTAATGATCACATATCGAGATCTGTCAGACGGCAATAAGCCGAAGCTTGCAATATATCAGGAAAATACATGGGATGTTCTGACGATTTCTGACGCGGCCTGCGGTATGGTGTCAGCGGTATCGGATGGCGACACGGTTTGGATTGCGCCTTCTGGGATGACAGGGACGGCGAATACGGTTTATACGTATTCTAACGGCACGGTAACGTCGTATTCTTTGCCAGAAACATTTGCAGCATCTGCATATTTGCTAGTACCGACATTAGCGGATGGACAATTCTATGTGGCGGTGCAAACACAAAATCCATCAGAGTTGGTTGTATACCATTATGATGGTACGACATGGGAACAGGTTGGAAATCAACTGGCAAATGAATTGACACATACCATTTCGCTTACCTCAGATACACACAATCTCTACTGTATTTATCATACTGAAAATTCGAAATCGATCCGAAAAATTCAATTGTCTGCAACACTACCCGATGCGCCAGAAATTCCTACAGAGCCGGAGCTGGTTTCGGGTGATGTCAACGCCGATGGGTGTCTGACAGCGGCAGACTTGGTCATGTTTCAAAAGTGGCTATTGGGAGATGGCACGATGACTGAGCCTCAGGCCGGGGATCTGTTTGCAGATGGAATGATCAATGTGTTTGACCTTGTAATGCTGCGGCAGATACTCTGGAAAGTATAGTTGAATAATTCAGCACTCTGTATAAATGCAGGGTGCTGTTTTTGTGCAAAAGACAGAAATCTTATGATGCATCTTGACTTAGAGTAAACTCGAAGTGCTATAATACAATTATACCGCATACAGGAAAAGGATGCGGCATCAACTTCAAGGAGTGCCAGAAGTGGAGGTGATCATTGTGACCATCAAAGAAGTCAGTGAAATTTATAAGATTTCACAGGACACGCTGCGTTATTATGAGCGCATCGGGATGATTCCGCCTGTAACGCGCACTCCGGGTGGCATCCGCGATTACCAGTCGTCTGATCTGAAATGGGTCGAGCTTGCGAAATGTATGCGAAGCGCCGGTCTGCCGGTCGAATCTATGATTGAATATGTCAAATTGACCCAGGAGGACTACAGACCATGCGCACACTGGCACGAAACATGACCTTCCTGATGCAGAGCATTGCCCTTGGAAAAGAGCAGTTCGGATTGCCAGAGAAAGAGCCGTTTCAGCGCACTAACTTTATACGCTGAGACGCTAAAAACAGATCATTTGAAATGGAGGAATTACAGATGGCAACATTAGCTGTAAAGAATCAAACTAAACTTTCAATAAAACGACAGACCCTTGCAGCCTTGATCGCAATTGTGGCTGCTGTTATAGTCCCACAGGTTTTTCATGTGATGGGTGCAATGTCTGGATTGGGAACGTCATTAGGTGAAACATTCTTGCCAATGCATCTGCCGATTTTGCTGGTAGGGCTGCTTGCTGGTCCGTATGCTGGTGCATCTGCCGGTCTGCTTGGTCCACTTGTGAGCTTTGTGCTGACGGGAATGCCGGGAAGCGTCATGCTACCGTTTATGATGATTGAGCTTTGTGCCTACGGTTTGTTTGCAGGACTTCTACGCAATGTTCCACTTCCGACGATCACAAAGGTGCTGTTCACCCAAGTTGGCGGTAGACTTGTACGTGCGGCGGCGATCTTGATTGCAGTCTATGCATTTGGCAACGAGTCGATATCGATCGCAGTAATCTGGAACAGCGTCCTCACCGGGATTTTTGGGCTTGCGCTCCAGTGGACATTGATCCCGCTGATTCTCTATCGTGTGGAAAATCGCAACATAAAGTAATCATGGAAGGAGACGTAACAAATGGCTTATCTTGGCGAGAAAATCAAAAAGCTCGGGTTTGGAATGATGCGCCTGCCGCAGAAGGATGGCGTTATTGATATCGAACAAACCAAGCAAATGGTTGATCTATTTATGGATGCAGGCTTTACCTATTTTGATACAGCATGGGCATACAATGGCAGTGAGGACGCAGTACGTCAGACATTGGTTGAACGCTATCCGCGTGAGAGTTTCCAGCTCGCGACGAAAAATGCCGCATGGATCAATTGTAAGACGAAAAAAGAAGCGCAGAGTCAGCTGGATGTTTCATTGAAACAAACCGGCGCTGGTTATTTTGATTTTTATCTGCTTCATAATCTTGGTGAATCGCGTACTGCTTATTTTGATCAATTTGACATGTGGAGTTGGGTACAAGAAAAGAAAAAAGAGGGTGTACTCCGTCATGTTGGTTTTTCCTTCCATTCGTCTCCTGATGAACTCGAAGCAATTTTACAGGCACATCCAGAGATGGAATTTGTCCAGCTTCAGATTAATTATGCCGATTGGGAAAGCCCCTCAATCTATTCTCGGGAGTGCTATGAGATTGCGCGAAAGCATAATAAGCCGATTATCATCATGGAGCCAGTCAAGGGCGGCATGCTCTCTACACCGCCGCAGTCTGTTCTCGACATCTTAAAGGCGGCTGAGCCGGATATGTCAGCGGCATCTTGGGCAATTCGTTTTGCGGCGGATCTGGATGGTGTCATAACGGTTTTGTCTGGCATGAGTAATTGCCAGCATGTGTTGGATAATATTTCGTATATGAAGGATTTCCACGGTTTGACTGAAAGTGAGCGTGAAACATTGCGTCAGGCACAACAGGCGCTTAATCGCATTCCGCTGATTCCGTGCACATCTTGTAATTACTGTGCAAAAGTTTGCCCTATGGATATCGGAATCTCCGGAACATTCACAGCCGTCAATTATCTTACGCTCTATGGGGGGCAGGAAAATGCAGTACATCAGGAAGAATGGCTGGTCGGTGGTCACGGTAGAAAACGTGCTGATGCATGCATCGAATGTGGAAAGTGTGAAGAAGTCTGTCCACAGCATATCGCGATCCGCGAAGAACTGAAAAAATCTTGCAATGTGTTATTTGAATCGTGATCTGAACAGAGCGAAACAGATATTTGATGAGGGCGATTATACTTGCGTGTTCTGTAAAGGAAATCGAACTGTGAAAAGCCGAGATACCGGCATCCGCCCGTTGGTACAATATCTTGAAAGCGAAGCTTCTTATGTAGGCTTTGCTGCGGTAGATAAAATTGTTGGAAAAGCGGCAGCACTACTTTATGTACTTTTGGGTGTGACAGCAGTGTACGCCACTGTTATGAGTATGGAAGGTGTAAAGGTTCTTGTCGCCAATGGAATAGAAATTTATCATGATACATTAACGGATTGCATTATCAACCGCAAGGGAAATGGACTTTGTCCAATGGAACAGACTGTGGGAGAGATTGACGATCCTTTCGAGGCGTTTTTGGCGATCCGGAAAACACTTGACCGACTTTCCGAAAAAATCAATTAAAATTAGAAAACGTCCGATGCAAAAGGATCTTGAAACTTTTCCTGCATCGGGCGTTTTCTTACACTACGCATTATATTCGTTTTCATATTTTTTCATGCCGATCGAAGTCGTCCCTTCCCGCAAAAGAACAAGTGTCAGCTCTGCCATATGCGTCGGTGTTTCTGGACAGTCATTCTTGAGCCAGTGCTCGACTAATCCCATACAGCCGGCAAGCGCAAAGGAGGTGGCGTATTGTAAATCTTCCTCCCGCAGTTCTTTTGGCGCAAATAGACGCAGCGTTTTTACGCCCTCTTTCCGGAACAGATTCTCTAAGACACGCAAAAAGGCAATGTCGCCGTTTGGACCGATCAGTGCGGAGCAGAGTGGTGCGTTTTCTGCCATAATTGTAAACGCCTTTTCTAAAAAACGGTAAAAATGTCCAACATCATATTGCCCTTCCCATTCGTCCTCTACAGCTTCGTGAAATTGCTCGAGCAGTCGTTGTTCTGTCTGTTCGAGCAGATCATAGATATCAGTATAGTGTAGATAAAATGTAGAACGGTTGATATCCACCAGATCTGCTAGTTCCCGTACTGTGATTTCCTTGATGCTTTTTTTCTGGAGCAGTGTCGTCATACCATTTAGAATAAGTTTTTCTGTGCGACGATAGCGCCGTTCTTGTTTTGCAGTTTTTTCCATAAAATCTTCTCCTTATTATTCAACATCATGTTGATTATTAGACAAATTGCGAATAATTAATGGTTGCATTTTGCCTCTATCCCTATTATAATAGAATCAAGACGAAAAGTCAACAATTTTCTATTTATAGACAATCGTCTTTTGATGAAAGACTGACTGCTTCATTTCATTTGGCATACAAAGCAGAGGTCAGAAAGGGGAAAATATTATGCCAAAACAGAAATTCAAAACTGACAGCTGTAAAAGGAAAAAAAGGCTGTTTGGTAGCGTTGTGACCGCGGCAATTGTCTTGATTCCAACAATTTATACCACGCTGTTTTTGGGATCGATGTGGGATCCTTACGGTAGTGTTGACAGCCTGCCGGTGGCGGTGGTAAATCAGGATCAAGCTGTGTCATATCAGGGGAAGACACTTGCAGTAGGTGAGGAACTGGTAGAACATATGCAAGAAGATCCTCAGCTTGATTTTCACTTTGTTGATGCAGATGATGCACAGCAAGGGCTACAAGATGGCACATATTATATGGTTATCACGATCCCGGAAAATTTTTCTGAAAATGCTACGACGCTATTGGATGAAACACCGCAGAAAATGCAGCTCATGTATGAGACAAATCCTGGCACGAATTATATCGCTTCGAAAATGAGTGAATCTGCCATTGCTAAAATTGACAAGCAAATTTCTGAAAGCGTTACACAGCAATACACAGAAACAATTTTTTCACAGATCGGAGAAATCAGGGATGGCATGGATGACGCAGCAGATGGCGCATATCAGTTATACGATGGTGTATTACAATTGTCAGACGGCAATCAGACTATTACTGAAAATTTAACATTGCTCGCCGAAAGTTCCTTGATATTTGTGGAAGGTACTGAAACACTGGAAAATGGGCTGGGAACTTATACAGCCGGCGTTTCATCCCTGCAAGATGGTACTGCAGCATTATCTGATGGAATAAACCGGTTATCAAAGGGCGCCGATTCGCTGTCAAGCGGTGTAGAACTGCTGTCTGATGGCTCCGCTTCTCTTTATGACGGTGTAGAAACATATACAGATGGTGTTTCGTCTGCTTATCTTGGTTTACAGGCGCTTTCCAAAAATAACAATAGTCTTCGAGCCGGTGCATCGTCTGTAGCAGATGGTGCATCTCAGCTGCAATCGGGAAGTCAGGCACTCGCAGATGGTCTTTTGACGTTGTCTGATACTTTGAATAACAGTCTGACAGAAGAACAACAGGCGACATTGGCACAATTATCTGATGGCCTGATTCAGCTTCAGAAGGGGATCGATACACTAAATAATACACTACAAAGTACAACACTTTCTGAAACTGATACTTTGGTTCAGACATTAACGAACTCTTTGACACAGATCGGAACATGCGCACAAGATGCCGGCACGCAGATCACAACGCTAAAATCTGCGTTAACTGCTATGACACAGACACAGGCATTTCAGTCGTTAGATGCTGCAGCACAGGTTGAGTTGCTTTCAAGTTTTTCTACGCCTTTGGAAACGCTTGCTGTGGATGCAGATTCCATTGGGACACAGGTCACGACAATTTTAGGTGCGTTGGAAGCTGCTAATCTCGACGGAATTTCCGACACAGTTGCGCAGTTGCAATCTGGCGTTGCTGCGCTTGCCACAAGCGCGGATCAGTTACTTCCAGGAACCAATCAAGCCATTGAAACCCTTTCCGATGGCATGCAGTCGGTGCAGGTCGCTGTAGAAGAACAGTTGTTGCCTGGTGCAGTAAGTTTGGCGGATGGTGCACATTTTCTTTCTGATGGCAGCGAATCTCTGCAATTAGGAATCAACGATTATACAGGTGGGGTATCTTCATTAACTGATGGACTGTGTACACTCGATGCAAACACAGCTGCACTTCTGATCGGTGTGGATACATTGTCGAATGGTGCATCGAAGATTAATTCTGATTTGCCGACAATGACCAGTGCAGTATCACAACTGCAAACTGGTGCATCTCAGCTCGATGCGGGAGCAATGGAACTGGTTTCTAACCAAACGTCTTTATTGGACGGTGCATCCCAGCTGACAAATGGTGCACAGCAGATGCAGATCGGCGTATCCCAGCTTGCAGATGGTTCTGTAAAATTAGGAGAAGGGTTGATTGACGCAGAAGATGGTGCAGAAACATTGCAACTTGCTCTCAATGATGGAGCAGAAGAAATCACATCCCTGAATCCAACGGAT
This sequence comes from uncultured Ruminococcus sp., assembly GCA_949291125.1. Taxonomy (GTDB): domain Bacteria; phylum Bacillota; class Clostridia; order Oscillospirales; family Ruminococcaceae; genus Ruminococcus_C. The sequence continues at coordinate 2,211 of CASEUJ010000003.1, read as the reverse complement.
GACACGTATAATATGTTTGCCGCACCGGTCGAAACGAATGAAACCTATCAGACGCAAGTCGCCAATAATGGCAGCGCTATGGCAGCATATATGATGGCAGTTGGGCTTTGGGTGGCAGGTCTTGCAATGTGCGTTATGGAATCGCCACATGAACAGAAGATCAAAAGCATAAATGCCGGGCGTGCATGGTGCATCCAGCTTATGAAGATTTGGGCATTGGCGATTGCGCAGGCAGTGGTTATGGTTCTGTCGCTGACACTGATCAACGGCTTTTCACCGGAATATCTGCTTCGTACGATTGTAGTCGCATGTTTGACAGCGATGGCTTTTTTGACGCTGGAATATTGCGTGAATTTCTTCCTTGGTGTGGTCGGCAGTTTCTTGCTGTTGGTGTTTATGGTTCTTCAGCTCAGCGGCTGCGCCGGAACATATCCGCTGGAGTTGTCAGACCGGTTCTATCAAATACTAAATCCGTTTATGCCGTTTACCTATGCGGTGCATGGATTTCGAAGCGGCATTGCCTCTGGAACAGATGTAACAATGGATTGTATGATATTAGCAATTATTGCACTGGTTTCAGCAGCTGTCTTGTTGGTCGGATTTCATTGTCGTTTGCATAAACAGGAAGAAAGTGGGGAAGATGTAGCGTTCTATAAGCCCAAGCCAAAATCAGAACATCTTTTCATAGAAGGCTAATTGATTTGAAGACTGAAAATACATCGTTTGGAATGACTCTGCTATATTCCGGACGGTGTATTTTGTGTTTTACAATTTTGTGAAAAATATACTTGAAAAATAAAGCACCGTATGCTATAATAGAAGAAAGTTTCAAATTATCATAAAAGTGATTGGATCATAATTTGAAACTTGAAGCGCGGGGATAAACCGGGGATGTCAAATTTGAATTTCAAATAGAAAGGAATACGTAAATGAGCAAAGATAAGAAGCAAAACACGCAGGATTCACTGCGTGAAAATAACCATAGTAATTCTGATATGCCGCGTCGTGCATATTCCGGAAGTCATGCAGTGAACCGACGCCTCCGATTTGATCGGATCGCAGTTGTTGTGATTCCATTGATTCTCATTATTATGCTGATCAGTGCGCTTTGTCTTTACAGTTGTGATACGCTGCCCGGTCAGGATGAAAATTCTATCACAGCAACGCCTGTGACTCAACTGGAATCGGAAAATTCTTCTGCAACAGAAAATAATTCCAGTTCGGAAGAGAGCAGTGCAGAGAGTACTGTGTCCTCAGAAAACAGTATTTCTGGTGGAGAAGAGATCTCCATTTCGGCAGATGAGGTTGAACGGGGAAATCTAATTGTGATCAACAGTGAACATGCTTATACATTCCCGGATGATGATATTGACTTACAATATGTTTATGAGCAGCGCAATAGTTCCTATAGTGTCAGCGATATGGAAGTGCAGCTTGATGCGGAAACCATGACACAGCTTAATGCAATGATGGCGGATTTTGAAACACAGACTGGATATAGCAATCTGCATGTCTTCTCTGGCTATCGTACGCAGGAAGATCAACAATCCCGCTATGAAAATGGCACGAGTACGTTCCCTGGAGGCTGTTCAGATTATCACAGTGGACGTACCTTTAACATTCGCATTGATTTTGGTGATGGCACAACGGACTATTATAATGCAGAACGCTATCCGGATTATAGCTGGATTGCGGAGCATGCCGCAGAATATGGTTTTGTTGTGCGTTATCCGGCAGGCAAAGAGAGTATCACCGGTGAAGATGCACGCAGTTATACCTTTCGTTATGTTGGAATTCCGCATGCAATATATATGACCCAGCATCAGCTTTGTCTGGAAGAATATGTTGCAATGCTGCAGGATTACACCGCAGAAAATCCACTGGAGATTATTGTAGAGGATACAACGTATCATGTTTTCTACGTGCCGGCGCAGGCAACTGGAATGACTGAGATAGTGGTTCCGAACGAAGATTATACGATCTCGGGGGATAACATCGGCGGATTTATTGTTACATATACAGAATGAATGATTTAAATATCGCATAGTGTGTTTCAACAATACGCTATGTGGAGTCAATCCCGAATTCTGTGTAAACGTGAAATAGTACAATAGAAAAGTATATGATGAGACCGATTGTGAGAGCAGTCGGTCTTATCTGCATATTAGCACATGATTATTCGATTGTCAAGATGAAATTATTATTCAGGTA
>CASEUJ010000002.1 GCA_949291125.1 uncultured Ruminococcus sp. | reverse complement strand
TCCACCCGTTCCCATTCCGAACACGGAAGTTAAGCTCTTTTGCGCCTACGATACTTGGAGCGTGAGCTCCTGGGAAAATTGGTCGGTGCCGATCCCATTTCTACAGCATCATCCTTTTTCGGATGGTGCTGTTTTTATTTTATTTTGCTTTTCTGTTCGATTTAGATCGTTATTTTGTAGATTATATTATTGTATATGAAACTTGCATAAATGTTATGAAAAGTGTTGACATATTATCGAGAAAGTTGTATAATAGAAAAGTGTTATGATTCGACTTTCGTGAATTAAGTTGTTAGCATATTGTCGCATCATGGCAAAGTACATGTTTTCAGGGTATTAAAAATAAAAAGGAGGAATATGTTCATGTACAAACGTATTATTGCCGGTATCACGGCAAGTGTGCTTGCGGCTCTCTGTGCTGCACAAACCTATGTTTCTGCTGAAAATGCAGTTGGAGATTATTCGATGAATGTTTCTGTTCGCTTAGATGGCACAAAAACCGAAATCAGTCCATATATCTACGGTGTCAATGAATACGGCAATACCAATAATCTCGAAAATGTGTCTGCAACGGCTGTCAGACAAGGTGGAAATCGATATACTGGTTATAACTGGGAGACCAACTATTCCAATGCTGGACACGATTGGATTCACAGTTCCGATACCAATATTGGCGATGTCACAGATGGTCCAGCCTATGCGGCACAGAATCTTTCGAAAAATTGTCAGAAATATGGTGTGCCATATAAGATGACCACACTGCAAATGGCAGGTTATGTGGCGGCAGATAAGAATGGCACGGTTTTGGAGAGCGAAGCCGCACCGTCTGCACGTTGGAATGAAGTACAGTTCCGTAAGGACGCTGCGCTTTCCATGACGCCGGATCTCGATGATGGTGTTGTTTATATGGATGAATACGTGAACTATCTGGTCAATACGCTTGGCGATGCAACGACAGAAACTGGGATTCAAGGCTATAGTTTGGATAATGAACCAGCACTCTGGAACGACACTCATCCGCTGCTGCACGGCGAAGAGGTGACTAACAGCGAATTGATTTCCAAGTCCATTGAACTTGCACGGGTAGTCAAGGAGATCGATCCGAATGCTGAGGTGTTCGGTCCAGCATTCTGGGGCATGCTGCCATGTATCCAGATCGGGGAAACGGAAGGAATGCAGGATCCTGATTGGCAGGCTGTCAAGGGCAATTATAATTGGTATATTGAATATTATCTTGACCAGATGAAGCAGGCAGAAGAAACCTATGGCATGCGTTTGCTTGATGTAGTGGATGTACACTATTATGCACAGGATTGCAGCACTGATGTGGCAATCCTGCAGGCAGCAAGAAGTTTGTATGACGCGGACTATCAAGAAAATAGTTGGCTCCAGCCGTATTTCGGACAGTATTTTCCGTTTTTAACTCGGCTGAAGGAATCAATTGATGCGTATTATCCGGGCACAAAATTGGCGGTTTCGGAATATAACCTTGCCAACATTGCGGATGAAGGAAATACCGGGAAATCAGTCGTTTCGGCAATTGCAGAGGCGGAGGCGCTCGGTGCGTTTGCTCAGAATGAAGTATATCTTGCAACATATTGGGGTACGCTTCCGGAATGTCCATATGTGGAATCTGCCATGAATCTCTATACAAACTATGACGGTGAAGGGGCTTCGTTTGGTGATACACTGGTTGAGACAGAGACAGATGATCTCTCAAAAGCGGCGGCTTTTGCGGCAATCGACGGCGGCGATGACTCTCAGGTCACACTTGTTCTCTCGAACAAGTGCACGACTGAAAATGAAAATGCCACGATCACATTTAGTGGTACTTCGTCTGACTATCAGAGCGCTGTCGTATATGCAGTGACACAGGATAGCAGTGATATCAAGATCATTGATGTCCAGAATGATATTGCAAACAACACGGTCGAAGTTACGCTTCCGCCGCTTTCTGTAGCACAAATTGTGATTTCGGATCAGGAATCGAACGCGACGATCACTGAAGAACCGAATGTTCGTGTTGAAGAAAACACATATGCCTTTTCGGAGTTGGGGATCTCTGAAAATGGTTATCCGATGATCCCACTCGGTGACAAGGAACACCTTAAAGAAATTCGGATCAATATGGATGTCACTTCGAACGCCGGCTCAACATGGGCTTCTGGCGGTGGCGCACTTTGCTTTAATAAAGTCGTGCAGGATGGTACCACAAATGAAGTCTGGGGAAATAAGCCCTTCTCCTATCGGTTCGGCAATCAGGATGTAACTGTATCGTTTGACGAGAATTTCCAGATCATAGAAGGCGATAAGGGCGTAGAGATCATCGGATACACCAATGATACCTATGCAGAGTTGCAAACATGGTGGAACTCCTCTGAGCAAGATACCGCAGCCGGCAGCGATATCACTGTGACGTATCATACGTTTACATTGGTCTATGAGTATGACAATGAAGCGGCTGACCTTCTGTCTGGCGATGTTAATGCAAATGGCAGCATTGGAATCGAAGACGTAGTATTATTGCAGCGCTATTTGCTTGGAGATGTTTCGCTGACACAGGCACAGTGGAAAGCAGCAGATCTTACAGAATTGGGTAGCGTAGACGCATTCGACCTTGCTGCACTACGAAAGCTGTTGCAAACATAAACTAGTTACCCGAAAAGTGACATATGTATGAAAAATGCGCACCTGACACATTTCGTGTCAAGTGCGTATTTTTATCTGGAGCGCTTAACCAAGTGCTGTATCCAATGCCATCATGGCAGTAAAGCCAATGGCGAAAGCAATTGTACCAATATTGGAGTGCTGACCGGCGGACATTTCGGGAACAAGTTCCTCTACAACCACATAAAGCATTGCACCGGCAGCAAAACTGAGCAGGTATGGAATCAGTGGTACGATGAGTCCTGCCGCCAGAATGGTCAGAATCGCACCGATCGGCTCTGCCAATCCAGAGAGTGCGCCATAGAAAAAGGCTTTGGATTTTTTCATTCCCGACGCATAGAGTGGCATTGAGATGATCGCTCCCTCCGGGAAATTCTGGATCGCGATTCCGAGCGAAAGTGCCAATGCCGCAGCAGAACTGATTTGAGCATCACCATAGTGTAATCCGGCATAGACTACACCAACCGCCATTCCCTCCGGAATATTGTGCAGCGTCACCGCCAGCATCAGCATTGTGCTCTTGGGTAGATTGCTTTTGATGCCTTCGGATTCCTTGCTGTTCATGTGCAAATGCGGGATCAGTTTGTCCAGCATCAACAAAAAGAAAATGCCGAGTAAAAATCCGACGGCTACCGGGAAAAACGCCAACCGATTCAAATGCGCAGAATCCTCTAGCGCAGGGATCAGCAGACTCCAGACGGATGCTGCCGTCATTACACCGGCTGCAAAACCAGTTAGCGCACGCTGAATCATCTGGTGCAGATTGTTGCGCATGAAAAACACACAGAATGCACCAAGTACTGTACCCAGAAAGGGGAAGGAAATGCCTTGTAATAGCGTCGTCATAACTCAAAATCTCCTGTTCTGTTTGCGGCAGAAACGATGGCTTATGGCTGTTCCTGCAATTTTGTGAGAATTTCGTCCACCGACATTTTGCCAAATGCTAGAATTGCACCATCCCGGATCACACAGGGCACGCTCATGATCTGATAGCGTGACTGCATGTCAGGGTTGTGTGTGATGTCATAGATATCGGTCTGTATGTGTGGGCTATAAATAGCCAGAAGTGCTGCTGCCGATGCCGTCTGGGGGCACATGGTGCAGGAAAGTGTTACGGCGATCTCAAGATGCATATTGGGCAGATTTTTGAGCTGTGCCTCTGCCTGTGCCGAGAGTTTTTGTCTGTTTCCAGATGCATTGCGGATCGCAGACACAATGGTATTGAATTCGTGTCCGCCAGGTACACCGTGATAGGTCAGACCCATCGGCGTTCCGTCGCTTTGACAAAAAGCAATAGTGGGATATTGTGTGCTGTGGTCTTGTACCGAAACCACTTCGTATTGTAGAAACTTTGAAAAGGAACAGAGCTCTTTAACAAGACGCACGGCTTTTTTGGATTGTGCACTCGTATCCGTAAAAATACGAAGTAAAATCGGGCGTTTGAGCTTTTGAAACAAACGATGAAGCTGTGATTCAATTTCCGCGGGGAAATAGCCGCCCTTCTTCTTGACGGGCTGCTCAGAATGGTCAGATGGGGTCGGAAACAATCGTTTTTGCAAGGGTATCATGGGAAGCGCAAGTTTATCATGCATCATAGAAGCGTGGCGCTCCATGGAAACCGCAGCAGTCGCGCCATCGGACACCGCTGTTACTACTTGTCGCAAGATCTTGTCGCATACATCTCCAGCGCCGTACACCCCGTCTATACTGGTCTTTTGCGTGGAGTCTGTTTCCAGATATCCCATCTCCGTCATCGCCAGCTTGTCCCGGAACAATGTAGTCTGTGGCTGATAGCCAATGAATACAAAAATCCCGAATGTATCGTCGGTCGGTGCATCATAGCGCGTTTCTTCTCCGGTTTCATTGTTGTGAAAGACTGCATAGCGCAGCATGCTATCTCCGCCGGCTTCAATGAGTTCGGTATGATAACGCACTTCGATCTTTGGATGTGTGATTGCCTTTTCTGCGACGCTTCGGGCACAGCCGAACTGTCCCTTTCGGATGCAGATAATGACACGTCTGGCATATTTGGTGAGAAATACAGCTTCTTGTGCTGCCGCATATCCACCGCCGATCACAAAGATATCCTTTCCAGTAAAAAATTCACCGTCGCATGTGGCACAGTACGCTACGCCATGCCCCTGATATTCTTTTTCACCAAGAAATCCAGCTTTTTTGGGCGTTGCACCTGTTGCAAATAAAACGCTCAGGGCGCGGTATGTTCCTTTGCTGGTCTGAACTTCTTTGATGTCGCCGTTCAAGCTGGTGTCGGTCACGTCTGCCTGTAAAAACTCCGCGCCGAATTGTTTGGCCTGTTTGCGCATGGTTTCGGTCAACTTTGCACCGTCTGTATGCAAAATTCCCGGATAATTGACGACATCAGAAGTAATAGCGATCTGTCCACCAACTCGTTCTCGTTCGATCACAAGCGTGCGGTATTGCGCGCGCGCCAGATAAATAGCGGCAGAGAGCCCCGCAGGTCCTGCGCCAATAATGATTCCGTCATAAATGGGTTGCTCTTTCATAGAGATCCTCCTGTTCTGGATGAATGCTAGTCAAGCTTATTCTTTCCCATAACATATCAAATAACCGGAGATGGAATACAACAAGTTATTAGTTAGTTATATTTAACTATGGGTATAGTATACTACATTTTGCTAGAGAAGTCAAGATACCATTTCATAGCCCATGTGATCGCAGATTATTTCTGGTTTGTTTGGGCTTTTTGCATATGTGAAAATGCGACTTTTTCTATGTCAACAATGTGAATCTGACACTGCATTTGGGGAAGGAAGGAAAGCAGTGAATTTCTCTTATGAGGATTCCGGCTCTCCAATTTTTTCCCGGTACTGCACTGGTGTGAGACCATAGGTATTGCGAAATAGCCGGATAAAATACGAGGTATTACCATATCCGACCAAGATTCCGACCTCTTTCACCGGAAGATCAGTTGTCTGTAAGAGTTCGCACGCTTTTTCCATGCGTCCTTTGATAAGATCTGCTTTCACACTTGTACCGAATGTTTCCGTGTAGAGATGTTGGAATCGGGAACGGCTCAGCGACAGATCATTTGCCATATCATCAATGGAATATTCCCGTCCTGGCCAGCGATACAGCGATTCTCGGATCCATAATAGTTTTTCCAGATAAACGCTTTCCGAGATTCGAGAACAATCCGTCTTTCGTAAAAGTTTTTCGCCAATTTTATACAGCAGGATCCGGAACGTAAGATCTACTACAGGCTTCCGGTATAGGTTCGGAGAATATTGCTCATAGCACATATTCCGAGCAATGGACGAGAGTTCTGTCACATCCGATAACTCTACTGGTTTGTTGGTCGGAATACGAAGCATATGGATCAGTTCGAGTTCTTCCGGATCGGGTTCGAAGTGGATCCAATCATCGTAATATTCGTCACAGTCAGGATAATAATACTCCGGATATTCCGGCGTATAAAGGATCACAACATTTGCCGACGTATGGATATCTTTTCCATCGATCCGAAAAACTGCTGGTGATTTTACGATCAGTAACAGCCAGTCTCCAGCACCATTCGGGCGGTCAATACAAAATGTACGATTGTGTTTGTGATTATAGCCGATTTCATCCATACGCATATGACAGCATACCTCCTCGTTTCTATAATATAATCTGTATAAAATATTATACCATATATAAATAATTTTGTCAAACATAGTGACATTTGTAGAGTATATGACGCTTTTTCAATGCTGAAAGATTTTCTTTTGGGTGGAAAATCATACGGTTTTTTAGCTAGTTAGCACAAAAGTGTTATCAATTCAGCTTTTTTGTTTCTTGACCATTTTTTTCAACTATTGTAAAATAAAATTATCGTAATTGTGAAAACTTCCAAAGGAGGAACACCAATGACTTATCAAAAAATTGCTGCTGGAGTAACGGCACTTGTATGCAGTGTCGGGATACTTGCGTTGTTCCCACAGCTCGTCAGTGTCACTAGCGCCAGCGAGCTGGTACACAACAACTTTGAGCGTAACTATGACGGCTGGCACGAAAATACGGATGCCGTGACACTAACGGCAGTGGATGGCGGCGGCTATGACGGCTCGAGGGGAATGTATGTCAGTGGCAGAACTACCCCTGCCGACGGAGCAGCTGCGGAGAAAGGCCTTTATTTGTATGGCGGTACAGAATATTGCTATGGCGTGTGGGTATACGCCGAAACGGTACAGACCTTTTCACTGTCTCTGGTTTGTGTAGACAGCATTTCTGGTGCAGAGACCGAAACCACACTGGTCACTCAGGAAGTGCCAGCGCAGACTTGGACGCCTCTTTCCGCCGATTATACGGCACCGGATGGCAGCTATGAATTCCGCCTGACCTTGACCACTGCCAGCACCAGCGACTTCACCTTTGATGAATTCACCGTCACCGGCGAGGAGAACCCTGTTACCGTCAGCGCTGCCAACAGCAGCCAGGGGCTAAAGGATGTGTTCGCCAACTACTTTCGAGTAGGAAACATCTTAAACGGCGGCACGGTCACCAACTCTGCCATCACCGCCAATATGCTCAAAGACCACAACAGCATCGAGTGTGAGAATGAGATGAAGCCCGACGCCACCCTAGTACAGTCCCAGTGCAGTGGTACAGAGATCGGCGTCAGTCTCAGCAGTGCGGCGTCTATCATGGACTTTTGTGTCCAAAACAACATCGCCATGCGCGGACACACCTTGGTATGGCACAGCCAGACGCCCTCTTGGTTCTTTAAGCAGAATTACGACGCCAACGGGGCGTGGGTGGACACTGTCACCATGGATGCCCGGATGGAAAGCTATATCCGCAACATGTTTGCGGCAATCCAGACCCAGTATCCCGACCTCAATCTCTACGCCTATGACGTAGTGAACGAAGCAGTTTCTGACGATTCTAACCGCACGGCAAACAACGGCGGCGCTCGTGAACCGGGCGATAATAACGTCACCGGTGGTACATCTGCCTGGGTATCGGTCTATGGCGATAACAGTTTTGTGGAAAAGGCATTCACCTATGCGAGAAAATATGCGCCGGAAGACTGCGCCCTCTATTACAATGACTATAACGAATATTGGGATCACAAACGAGACTGCATCTATAACATGTGCAAATCCCTTTATGAAAAGGGTCTACTAGACGGCGTGGGCATGCAATCTCATGTTCCGGCCAACGCAACCGGCTTTGCCGGAACGGATTCGTACATCGTGGCTATGCAAAAATATCTGTCTATCGGCTGCGACGTCCAGATCACCGAGTTGGACATTAGCCTAGAAAACGGTAGTTATTCTCTACAAGATCAGGCTAACAAATATGCTGCAATCTTCCAGGCAGCAGTAGATTGGAACAAGAATCCGACTTCGGATGGCCGGGTAACGGCAGTTTGTGTCTGGGGTCCCAACGACGCTAACTCTTGGCTCTCTTCCGGAAGCAATGCACTGCTCTATGACGCTAACAACCAGCCCAAGCTAGCCTACACCACTCTAATGAACCTATTACCGGAATCTGAATGGGGCGACGGTAGCAACTATGAGGACGACGGCGTGGTAGAGCCCAACCAATATGGCTGGTACTTCCACAGTCCTTTTGAGGGTGACACCGACAGTTGGACCGGTCGGGGCGATGCCACCATCCTCACCAGCGGCAGAACCGCTTATGTGGGTAGTGAAGCGCTGTTGGTGCAAAATCGTACGGCGGCGTGGAACGGTGTCTCCCGTGCTCTCAGCACTAAAACCTTTGTCCCCGGTACCGCCTATAGCTTTAGTGTCAATGTGACCTACTTTGACGGCGGCAAGACCGACCAGTTCTTCTTAAAACTGCAATACACCGATGGCAATGGCGAGACCCAATATGCCACTGTGGCCGAGGGCACTGGCATCCGGGGCGAGTGGATTCAATTGGCAAATAAGAGTTACACCATTCCGGCGGATGCCTCCAATTTACAGCTCTATGTGGAGACTGCCGAGACTACCAATAACTTCTACATTGACGAGGCCATCGGTGCTGTAGACGGCACCACTATCCTGGGAGCTGGTGACTCTCCGACAATCTTAAAGGGCGATGTAAACTTTGACGGCGTCATCGACGGCTTTGACCTGACCCTGGCACGACAGGGTCTGACCGGCGGTTTTGCCAGCACATCTGCTGAAATTGCAGCAGATGTGGATCAAAGTGATGTTACCGACACCACCGACGTGGAACTCATCCAGTCTTATGTATTGGGGCAGATCAGTGAATTCCCTTTGGCAGAAAAGGTAGTGGACACAGCGGCTATGGAACAGCTCTTTTCCACCATCTCTCTTACGGAAAGTTATAAGAACGCTGGGGAGAACAACCCCCTGTACACTCAGCGCTTTGGCGCCGATCCGGGAGTCATGGAGTACAACGGTCGAGTGTATGTGTACATGACGAACGATGTGATTGAATACGATTCCAACGGCAATGTGGCCGAAAACACTTATGGTCAGGTCAACCAGATTAACTGTATCTCTTCGGATGACCTTGTGAACTGGACAGATCATGGTGCCATTCCGGTAGCAGGTCCCAATGGTGCTGCAACCTGGGCCACCTGTTCTTGGGCACCGGCGGCGGCCCACAAGACCATCAACGGTCAGGAGAAATTCTTCCTCTACTTCTGTAATGGAGGCAATGGCGTCAGTGTTCTCACCGCCGACAGTCCCACTGGCCCCTGGATCGATCCACTGGGGCAGGGACTGATCACCCGTTCCACCCCCAACTGTGCCAATGTTACTTGGCTCTTTGATCCGGCAGTTTTTGTGGACGACGACGGCACTGGCTACCTCTGCTTTGGCGGCGGCGTGCCTACTGGAATGGATGCCAACCCCGGCACTGCCCGGATTGTGAAGCTGGGGGACGATATGATCAGCCTTGCCAGTGACCCAATTGCGCTGGAAGTGCCCTATCTCTTCGAAGATTCTGGACTAAATAAGATTGGCGACAAGTATTACTACACCTATTGTTCTAACTGGAATACCAGCGGCAACAGCTATGGCATGACTAGTGGCGCAATTCAGTATATGGTAAGTGATAATCCTATGGGACCCTATACCTACGGTGGCGAGCTGTTCCGAAATCAGGGCAACTTCTTCGGACTCTATGGCAACAACCACCACTCAATTGTAGAACTAAACGGCAAGCTCTATCTCTTCTACCACGCCCGTGCTGTAGAGGCGGCGCTGGGCATAACCGGCAACTATCGCAGCCCTCAGGTCAATGAGATCACCGTCAGCGGCACTACCTTGAACAGCGTCACTGGTACCATGGAGGGTGTGGCACAGTTGAAATCTCTGAATCCCTATGAAAAAGTGCAAGCAGAGACCATCTATCGCCAGGCTGGCATCAATGTCTCCGGTACCGGCGATACCATGGTAACGGATATCCAGTCTGGCGACTGGTTCGGTGTGGCAGGCGCAGCCTTCCCCAACGGTGCCCAGTCGGTTACCATGCAGATCACTTCCGCCAGCGGCGGTGCTGTGAAGATCTGCACAGGCAGCCCCAGTGGCACAGCGGTGGGCTATATCGAAGTCCCAGCAGGCAGCTCGAATACGGAACTCACTGCACCAGTATCCGGTCTCAGCGGCACCCAGGAACTCTATTTCGTCTTTAGCGGCGAAATGGAAGTCGACTGGTGGCAGTTCTCATAACCCCCCATAGAAAGGGATAAGAAAAATGATACGGATTTTGAAAAAAACAATATTACGTATCGTTGCGGTAGCTTTGACGGGTACCCTGTTGTGTACTGGTATGCCCCGTACCGCATCCAACACGCCTCTCACCGCCACAGCGGCAGACACCTGTGTGATTAACCGAAACATCACCTATCAGACCATTCGAGGCTTTGGAGGCATCAACCACCCAGAGTGGACGGGACAGGACATGACGGAATCCCAGCGGCAGACGGCTTTTGGCAACGGAGACAACCAGCTGGGGCTGACGGTACTCCGGGTATTTGTCAATCCCGACAGCACCCAGTGGTACCGAGCCGTGCCCACGGCGAAATATGCCAGTGACATGGGCGTCACCGTGTTTGCCTCTCCCTGGGAGCCGCCTTCGAATCTGGCAGAATCCGGCGGCAGCAACGGTAAGCTACACCTCCCACGCTCCAATTACGCCGCCTACGCCCAGCACCTCAATGACTTCGGCACCTACATGAAAAACAATGGAGTAGACCTATATGCTATCTCCGTCCAAAATGAACCGGATTATGCCTCAGAGTGGACTTATTGGTCGACAGACGAAACCACAGATTTTATTGCGAACTATGGTGATCAGATCACAAGTACAAGACTTATGTCTCCAGAGTCATTTCAATATGCACCGGAAAATGCTTCATGGGTAGCCGACGGAGGCAAAACCTTTTACCGTAAGATTTTGAATAACCAAAAAGCCATGGAAAACTGCGACCTGTTTGGTACTCATTTTTATGGAACCCAGCGGTCGTGGATGGATTTTCCTGACCTGGAAAACTGCGGAAAAGAGATCTGGATGACAGAGGTCTACGTTCCCAACAGCGACGCCGACTCTGCCAACCGCTATCCGGAAGCGCTTCAGGTGGCAGAAAACATCCACAACGGTCTGGTTGTGGGCAATATGAGCGCATATGTCTGGTGGTATATCCGCCGCAGCTATGGCCTGATGACCGAAGACGGCGCCATCAGTAAGCGTGGCTATTGCATGGCGCAGTATTCCAAGTATGTCCGCCCGGGCAGCGTTCGCATTGACGCCACCGAACAGCCTGCGGAAAACGTCTATGTTTCTGCCTATCGCACCGGTGAGGATCAGATGGTCGTGGTTGCCATCAATATGGGAAGTGAGGGCTATGCCCAGTATTTCAACGTGGGAGAGAGCATTGAAAATGTGGATCGTTATCGTACCTCTGCCAACGAGAACCTAGCACATACGGCGAATCTGGAAAATGCCGATGGTGGATTCTGGGCACAGCTTCCAGCAGAAAGCATCTCTACCTTTGTAATCGACCTAGCGGATGAGACACAGACAACGCAGCCCACCACAACGACACAAACCACGACGACTACAATGGCCACAACGACTACCACCACAACAACACAAATCACGACGGCTGCAATGACCAAAACGACTACCACCACAACAACAGAAGTTACTACCATTACCCAGCCACAGCCTGACGAAAACGGCTATTACTTCCACGACACCTTTGAGACGCCAAACTTCGACTGGATCGCCCGAGGCGATTGCACTCTGGGGCTGAGTGGCAGGGCGCCCTATGCCGGCACCAATGCCTTGTTGATCTCTCAACGAACGGCGGTCTGGAACGGTGCGTCCAAGAATTTGGATCTTGAAACGTTCAAACCCGGCGAATCTTATGCATTTTCCGTGATTGCACAATTTTTAGAGGGAAAGTGTACTGAGCAGTTGCTTTTGACACTCGAATATACGGATTCAGCAAATGAAGTACATTATCTCAACATTGATGCCAAAACTGCAGTTCGCGGAGCGTACGTTCAGCTCTATGACGATCAGGTTATGATCCCAGTCAATGCAAAGGATGCGAAACTTGTCGTGGAAACTGCAAAACAGACGACAAACTTTTATATCGATGAAGCGATCGGTGCTATAAGCGGCACACAAATCTATGGTTCAGCAGAACTTTCATTTCTGCTCGGAGATCTGAACGGAGATCGCATTATAAATTGTGTTGATCTGGCGCTGGCACGCCAAGGAATACAATCTGGATTTACGTCCGTTTCAATGCAAACGGCAGCCGATGTTGACCAGAATGGCATGGTAGATTCTAAGGATCTTGCACAGATACAGGCATATGTACTGGCAGAGATCAGCGGTTTTACTGACGCAGATCTGCCGCAGAAATCTTCATAACGCAAGGATGCATCATTGTTATGTTTTGCGGCAACATAAAAATGGGGCTACTTATACCCAAGTACCTAAGCCATATTCGGATTTTCAGGGTGGAATTGCTGCTGCAATAGATTTTTGCAGATGCCGTCTTCATCATCGGAATGATCGCTCGGTTTTGGTGACTTAAATGTACTCATTTCGGAAGATTCAGCTTTTTTCATCACGCGATACACTCTGCCGCTTTGGTATAAGCGCCAAAATAAGATTATGGGCGTGATTCAGAGGTATTTAGGGGTGGAGTGACATTTTCTTTTGAAAAAACAAATAAAACAGCAATCCCACCGATGGAGAAACACGACTTTCTCTGTCAGTGGGATTTTTTTGACGGTCATTTTTCGTTATGGGTCAAGCCTAGCAAATAATCCGTACTGGTCTGGTAGTATTATGCCAAGAAAATCAGGTACTCCAGCGGAATTTCTGTAGTGTGGGATTTATACCTCGAATAGGTCTTCTGGGAACAGCCCAGGCGCTTTACCAGTTCAGCTTGGGAAAGTTTCTGTTCGTCCTACAATTCTCGCAGTTGCAAGCAATTTTGCGATATCATTGTCTCATGGCTCTATTATACCTACTCAAAGAATACGCGTTAATCGAAACCCCAAAATTTCACCAGGTATCCGGCAGAAAATCGTTGGATATCTGGTGGCTTTTTCTTGCTCGTTACTAAAAAATGTGTGATGCAAGATACTACTAACAATAATAAAACGCAAAGGTATTTTATAGCATGTTTTCGCAAAATTCAAGCTTTTGCGAAGCGACCAATCACCAAATCCGTATTTCAATTTTCAAGCTACAACTTTTTCTCAAAACGCTAACTTCAATCGCTCCATATACGCCTGTTTCTGCTCAAAAGAAGAATGCACATAGCGATTTAGCGTGATTTCCACGGAAGAATGCCCTAAAATTTCTGATAATGCCTTGACATCAAAGCCCAGTTTCACACAATTCGATGCAAACATATGTCGCAGTGCATGAAAATGGACTGACGGCAATTTGGCGTTTTTTAAGATTTTTGTAAAGCGGTATTGCATTGTTCTTGGCTCTGTCGCCTTTTCACATCCGGAAATTACATAATCTTTTGTCTTTCCCTGAAATTTTGTGAGGAATTCCACCATACATTCCGGAATGGGAATTGTTCTACAGGAGGATTCACTCTTGGGCTCCGTTATGATCAGCTTTGTCTTGGTTGCCCCGTCTATGCATTGCACCCGCTGCAATGTCTTTTTGACGGTCAAAATCCGTTTCTTCAGATCGATATCCTCCCATTGCAAGGCAGTCAGTTCCCCGATATGAATGCCCGTCGATAGAGAAAGTGCGATGCCCAGCGTAGAGCGATTTGGATGATTTGCGATGTACTGTTGCAGCTGACTTTGTTCGTTGTCGTCTAGAAGCTTTATATCAGGTGCTTTTTTCTTTGGGAGAGTGATGCCGTCCATCGGATTAAAGATATGATAGGTTTTTGCAGCGTACTTAAAAATAGATTTCATAAGTATGATAATATCGCAAATGTATCGATTCGAAAGACCATCTTTCTTTTTGGACTCCATAAACGCATAAATATTTGCTGGGATCACATCGCCGATTCTACAATTTTCAAAAAAAGGTAAAATATGTTTTTTTGCCTTCATCATATAATTTGCAGCCGTGGATTCCTTGACACGATGTTGGATAGACTGATACCATTCATAAAAAAGGACTGACATTGTTTTGATGCAATATCCCTTCGATTTTTCATTTTGTCGTGCTTCAGATATTTTTTTCTCCACCTCTACCCTTGTTTTTCCAAAGAAATATTGATATTTTCGTTTCCCATTTTTATTTTTTCCTCTCGAAATACGCCCCTCATAGCGTCCGTCTCGTCGTCTCGTCTATAATAAATATTATATCGCTCCATAGTTAGTTACTCCTTGTTTAAAATAAATAAAATCAAGATGATTTTTAAGAATTAACTAGAAGAATGTCAATAAAGGTCTTGACATTTTTCGGAAAGTATGCTATCATAATGACAAGTAGATGTGTTTATTATAGCATGTTTTCGCAAAAGCTCGAATTTTGCGATAAAAAGGAGCTTATGAGAGATAACAATCATTACAATGGTGGGTTGACACGAGAGCAGTTTTTGTTTTTTGAATTGAGAACGGTTGCATCTTTATTGTGCGACGGAAAGAGCAGAGAAGATGTGTTCTCGGAAATACGGGAACACAATCTTTTTCAATTTCCAACAGAACGTATGGTGCGGTCAATCACGAATACATGTCTGAAGCGAATTGATGCGCTAGAATCAGATGCACTCATACACCAGATAGCCCATGCACCAACAGAGGTGGCAAAGCAAATCAATCTTTATGCGATTATGCGTCAGAATACGATTGTATGGGACTTCATGGTGAATGTCATTGGAGAAAAATTCCGCACCCAGCAGTTCGATTTTTCGCAGAAGGATTTGAATTTGTTTTTTCTGGAATTGCAGGAACGTGTGCCGGAGGCTGTCGCATGGAGTGACGCAACCATAAAAAAAATCCAACAGGTACTGAAAAAGTTTTTAATCGAATGCGACTTTCTTGACAATGCCAGGTCTCAGGAACTGCATCCGGTATATCTGTTCCCGGAACTGGAAGATGGCATCCGAGAAAATAACGATTTACAGGCGTTATCAGCGTTTAATTGCTTCATGTGAGGAAATATATGAGTAATATTCTTGAACAACTGAATCAGATTCCCAAACGATTTTCCGAAGCGTCTTTTCTGCAAAACAAAGGATTATCCAATGAAGTGGGAATCCATGTTTTTTGTTATAATCCAAAAGATGAATTGATTGTTCGTAGTTATTTTTCAAAATTAAAGGAACAAAGTGATATGCCATTCCGGATTGTGGAATGCGATTTGTATCGTATTTTTTTGCAGATCTGCGAAGAAAAACGTGTTCTGAAAACCATTCCGGCTATGGAAGAGAAAAAGGGAACCGAATATTTGCTGCATCAGCTTCAGAAATTTGCAACGCCAGAAGTTTTTGTAGAGAAAATGGACTATGCGCCCCATCTTTATGGTGATATTTTGTTGATTACCGGGGTGGGGAAAGTGTATCCGTTTATGCGCTCTCATAAGATCCTTGATAATTTGCAGCATATTTTTTCAGATATACCGGTTGTAATGCTGTATCCGGGAAAGTTTAACGGGCAAGAGCTGAGCTTGTTCGGAGAATTTTCGGATGGAAATTATTACAGGGCATTTCATTTATTATAAATTGGAGGAATCATAATGCGTTTACAGGACATATATCAATCCGACATCAACCG
This sequence comes from uncultured Ruminococcus sp., assembly GCA_949291125.1. GTDB lineage: Bacteria > Bacillota > Clostridia > Oscillospirales > Ruminococcaceae > Ruminococcus_C. The sequence goes on along the minus strand of CASEUJ010000002.1, from coordinate 112,213 downwards.
TCTCATCAATGGGGTCATTAAGGTTGCACAAAATGATGAAAACTCAATCGAAGCGGAACTGCGGGAATATATCATTACCCGTGAACTTCGCAAGCATTTCAATACATTTTTGAATAACTATGAAAAATCCCTGAATCAACCCACTGACAAAATCGGTGTGTGGATTTCAGGGTTTTTTGGCAGTGGTAAGTCTCATTTTCTGAAAATGCTGTCCTATTTGCTGTCCAATGATGTTGTAGCTGGGAAACATGCGATAGATTATTTTGAAGAAAAATTTGATGATCCAATGATGTTTGCGCAGTTAGAAACCTGCGCCAATGTGCCTACAGAGACAATTCTGTTTAATATTGATTCTAAAAGTCCGCTGACAAAGGATAAAACAGCAATTCTCCGGGTGTTTGCAAAAGTTTTCTATGAGCATCTAGGGTTCTATGGAAATGATCTTAAGGTGGCAAAGCTGGAACAGTTTATCAGCAAATCCGGCAAAATGGATGCATTTCAGGAGAGCTTTCAGCGTATCAACGGCGACAGCTGGGAAAATGTTCGGGAAGCATATGCCTTTTTCGAGGAGGATGTTGTTGCTGCTTTGACAGAAGCCGCAGTCACTAGTGAAACAGCCGCAAGAAATTGGTTTAATGGTGAGGAAGAGGTAGATCTGAGTATTGAACAGTTGGTAAAAGAAATTAAAGCATATGTGGACAGCCGAGGAAAAAATTTCCGGCTGCTCTTTATGATAGATGAAGTGGGTCAATATATTGGTTCAGATTCTGATCTGATGCTGAATCTCCAGACCATTGTGGAGGAGATCGGTACAAAATGTGAAGGCCGTGTTTGGGTCATGGTGACAAGCCAGGAGGCAATTGATAGTATCACCAAAATTAGCGGCGATGATTTTTCGAAAATCCAAGGGCGGTTCAATACTCGATTGAGCCTTTCCTCCTCTTCTGTGGATGAGGTCATCAAGAAACGTATTCTTGCAAAAAATGAAAATGCAGTAGAAATGCTGAAAATCAGCTACGAAAAAAATCATGCAATTTTGCGGAATCTTTTCACGTTCAAAGATGCCATTTTGGATCTGAAGGGCTATGCCGGAGAAGGGGATTTTGTAGAGACATATCCTTTTGTGCCTTATCAGTTCCGTCTGATGCAGAATGTGCTTGCACAAATCCGGAAACATGGCAATTCGGGAAAGCATCTCTCCGGCGGCGAACGTTCTATGTTGTCTGGATTTCAAGAAGCTGCACAGGCAATTCAGGATAAGGATGAGAATGCACTGGTACCGTTTTATTTTACAATACAGTGCATACATTTTTGGAAAGTACCATTCGCCGCGTGATCGACCGATGTCAGGAGGCTGCGGATCATCGCGATGGTATCGAACAGTATGATGTAGAGATACTCAAGTTATTGTATCTGATTCGTTATGTGGATGATGTCAAGGCAAATATCGATAATATTACCATATTGATGGTGGACGATATTCGTGCAGATAAGATCAATATGCGCCAGGATGTGCAGCGCTCTCTGGATAGATTGGTTTCCCAGAATTATGTTTCACGCAGCGGTGATACATACATGTTCCTGACTGACGATGAACAGGACATTGCTCGTGAAATACAGCATACGCCGGTAGATAGTGCTATGGTATCACAGGCGGTTTCCAACATTATTTTCGGCGATTTGTATCAGAATAAAAAGCTAAAATATTGAACTGGTATTTAAACTAATAGATATACAAAATATATTTGGTGAGCTATATCAAGTTTCTTATAATATAGAAATTGTAGTAAAGAAATTGGATAAAATATATTATTTTCATGGGGAACCTTCGTTTCGGCTTTCGGAAAAAGAAACATTGGCAGAACAGCTGAAAACTGCCTGCGATACTGTTTCAGAAATCCGGCTTTTTAGTTATTCGGTTGAAGAACGTGAATCGCTGAATATCTCGCAGTGTATGGAAGTGGTAGATGATGCAATAGCACAGTGTGGTGAACCGGCAATCAGCGAAGAATTCATGAAACGTGCATTTATAGAAGCGTTAGCAGAAAGTTTTGGAATTGATCTGGAAGATGACAAGGGTGAAGAATAAATCATGCAGAAGTCTTGCTGCTGTTTCCGGTGTTGTTGCCGGCGACAGAATGCTTCTTATAACTCGTCCATCTCGGCTTCCAGCATCTGCTTAATTGTTCCAGCGAAAAGACGCTTTAATTTGTTCTGAAGCAAACATATGTAAAATTGAGGATGCTATCGTTAGACAAGTAGAAACAAATCTGGATATATTATTTGGCGGATATGTTCCGCCAAATATTGACGAACTACTTTCACAGGATTCAATTTGTACAGCAAATCAACAGTTATGCCTCTGTCGGAATACCCTGCAAGAGCTTCTTTATTTTCCGAATGATAGTGATAAAGTTCCTGCAGATTTGCTTTCTCACGCGCATCCTCGGTTGAATTGATATATGCTTTGATACAATCCCAAAGATCGTCAAATCTATTTTCCAATAGCAGATTACAAAGAGTTTCAGCAATGTTTTTATCACTGACGCATTCGGTGATTTTCTTGTTCTGTGAAATTTGTCAAGTACGCAGATACACTCAGCGGCTCACAGTTCAAAAACGCCGCAAACTTCGCCTGATTGATCAAGTACCGGCTGCCGATCTTCACCGTAAACGCTGCACCGCGCTTGCTGCGTGCCAGCTTACGGACGGTGTAGGACGATAGCCCGAATGCTTTCGCTGTGGTGTGAACGCTTGACGGAGGGGCACACCACGCATGGCAAGACAGCCACCACACAAAAAGAAAAGGCGTGCTTCTGCTGGGGATTTTGCCGGATAATCCTGTATCTGCTGTGAAGTTGACGCTGAAGAGAACCGTCAAGCCAGAAATCGACATTTTCACCAAACAAGAAGCCGCTGCTATGCTGGAAGCTTTAGAGGATGAGCCGCTGCAATTTCAAGTATTGATACAGCTCGTCACGGAGCAAAATAAACAAAAACAGGCACTTGTGCCCAGGGTATAAAAAATACCGTCACTGGAACAAATCCGGTGACGGTTTCTTGCTGTATTTTGTTATATTTTATAGGTCACTTTTGATGGCTTAGTGCCCTGTGCAGCATTTTTCAGAAAATAAAAAGAAGCACGCAATACCGATTTTATACCGAAACTGCGTGCTTTTCCCATGGAGCTGTTAACCGGATTTGAACCGGTGACCTCTTCCTTACCAAGGAAGTGCTCTACCAACTGAGCTATAACAGCATTTTCACTGTCTTGCGCTGACAAAATATATTATATCACATGCGAACAAGATTGTCAAGAAAAAAATTTGTTTTCGAAAAAAAAAAACCGTCTTACAGATTAAGAACTCTGCTATTATGACAAAAACTGCATTTTTATTATTTTTGTTGGTCAATTTTTTTCTTTTTGAATTTCAGATGGGAATAATAATAACTTGTGGCACATAGATTTTATCATCAGACAAATACGGAGGGGTCATGCATGGAACATAAGCCGCTCGATGCCATTATACCTTGTCTGCCGCAGAAGGTGCAGCTGTCACTACAAAGTCTTTCACAACAAAATCAAAATCAAGTACAGGAAATACGCCTCCGAACCGGCCGCCCAGTAGGTGTGATGTTCCATGGAGTCGAGCACTTTTTAACGCCTCAAGGAAGCTTTACAGATATCGCAAACCTTGCACTTTCTGTTTCACAGATGGAAGTGGAGCGATGCTTTCAAGCGATATGCGCGTACTCGATTTATCGACATACGCACGAAATCTGCCAAGGATTTGTGACGATTTCCGGGGGAAATCGAGTTGGCATTGCCGGAACAGCCGTCTATCGCGATGGTGAACTAACAAATGTACGCCATATCAGTGGCCTGAATTTTCGTGTAGCGCATGCTGTGATTGGTTGTGCACAAACACTTTATGATAAGACTTGTCGCCAGATCCCTTGCGGTTTGTTGGTGTCTGGCCCTGTTGGATCCGGAAAGACAACGATGTTGCGTGATCTGTGTCGTCTTATCGGAAATCGATATCGTGTTTCACTGATTGATGAGCGCAGCGAAATAGCGGCAGCAGATGGCGGTATTCCGCGTTATGATGTAGGATCGCATACTGACGTCTTGGATGGATTCCCACGCGCAAAGGGTCTTTTGACGGCACTTCGAGTTTTGACTCCAGAGGTCTTAATTTGTGATGAAATTGGTACGCAGGCAGATGCTGAAGCGATTCTCCAGCTACATGGATGCGGTGTGCCGGTCATTGCTTCTGCACACGCATCTTCATGGGAAGAACTGCAACAGAGAAATACGCTTTGCCCATTGTTCGAAGCCGGGGTGTTTCAATACATGGCACAACTGAGTGGTGTCAAACTCGGACAAGTTGTGCAATTACGATCTTTTCATAGATAAATCAAGTTGCATCTAACTTGTAGCAAGGGGGGAAGGATTGATGTTGAAGTTCATCGGATTTTTTCTGATCGTATTGTGCGGCTTGCTGGCAGGCGTTTTGGCAGCGTTTCGGATCGGACAAGAGCGGCTTTCGCTGGATCGGCTTTGTCATTTTCTGCGTGCATTATCAGTGCAGATGGAGTTTCGGGCAAGCACGGTGCAAGAGCTTCTGGAACAGCTAAGCAGCGAGCCGGCATATGCTTCGTTCTCTTTTTTGGATACTGTTGCCCATGATCTGGCACATGGTGTACCGCTGGCACAGGCATGGCATACAAATATATTGCATGATAGTGCAGTGCCTGAATGTGCAAAGGAGATCCTCTTGCCGCTTGGGGATGAACTTGGTACAAGCGATCTCCTTGGACAAGCCCAGACACTTGCCCAGTATCGTGACCGGCTTGAATCCTGCCTGCATATCCATTCGCAGCAATATCTGAAAAAACAACGGCTATACCTTAGTATGGGTTTGCTTGGCGGTATGATGGCAGCTGTCCTGTTATGTTAAGGTGTGATTTGCAAGATGTTTTGTGAAAGGATGTGATGCAATCATGGATATTGACTTGATTTTCAAAATTGCCGGAACCGGCATTATTGTGGCAGTACTAAATTTGGTGCTGAAGCGTGCTGAGCGGGAAGAGCAAGCTATGCTGACTACACTTGCAGGACTTGTTGTTGTGCTGATGCTGCTGGTTGATCAGATCGGTTCGCTTTTTGAACGCATCAAAACGGTGTTTGGGTTATGATAGGAGAAACTGCCACTACTGCAGCAGTCTGCATTATTGCGGCGATTTTTGCGACACTGCTCAAACAATACAATCGCGAACACGCCATTTTCTGCGTGATCGCTGCATGCATCACGATTCTCATTGCAATGTGCGCTTACTTATCACCTGTCATAGACAGCGTCGGGCGGCTGTTTGCGCAAACTGGTCTGCCGGATGCATATTTAGAAATTCTGTGGAAGGCACTTGGCATCAGTTATCTCACCAGTATCGCCGGGGACTTATGTCGAGACTGCGGCGAATCTGCATTGGCACAGATGGCAGAACTCTGGGGACGCTTGTCACTGGTATTGCTTGCGCTACCGCTGTTGCAAGAATTGTTAGAAACAGTTACGGAGGTGTTATCATGAAACCGTTTCAAAGACAGGGTTTGCGGCAGATATACCGATTACCAGTGTTTTTCATTGTTTTTTGGTATGCAATCACAAGCACCTGTATCATGCCAGTATCTGCAGCAGAAAACACTTTTGACGCAAATCTTGCTGAACAGAGCGGAGCACAGGATTTGACAAACACTCTCAGCTGGGATATTCAGTCAGTACTAGACCAATTGGGATTAGATTTGTCTAATCCGGCATCGATCGGCGATAACTTTACTATGTCGTCGGTGTGGGAGGTTTTCAGTAACTATCTAACAGAACAGGCATCACGTCCATTCCGGATGCTTGCCGCCATTGTAATGGTGATATTCTTTGCAGCACTGCTTCAAAGTATTCATGTACGTTGCCAGAATGATCCAGTTATGCAGGTGTTTGAATACATCTGCACACTTGCCGGTGTCGCAGTATTAGCTGATCCTTTATGTCAATGTTTTGAAACTGTCAGCCAGACACTGACACAAGGTGCTGAATTCATGCTGGCATTTGTACCGGTTTTTTCTGCAATTCTGGCTGCTGGCGGTACTGCCGGAAGTGCGATCTGTTATCAGACAGCTGTAATCGCGCTTTCTGATGGAATTATTCAACTGATTAGCCATGTCTTATTGCCGCTTTGCACAATGAGCTTTGCCTTAGCCATTGTTGATGCAGCAAGTCCTTCTGTATCAGTAAGTGGACTTCTGACGTTGTCCAAAAAAGTGACAACCTGGACGTTAGGACTGTTGATGTCTATATTTCTGGGCGTGCTCTCGATGCAGAACTGGATCAGCGGCAGTGTTGATACTGCTGCAACGCGAACAACAAAATATGTGATCTCAAATTTTGTTCCTGTTGTCGGAGGTGCTGTTTCCGACGCCTATACCACAGTCCGTGGGAGTCTGCAAATCCTGCGCAGTGCCACAGGTGTTGTGGGAATCGTAGCACTTTGTTTGTTATTCTTACCGCCGTTGATCGAGTTGCTGTGTTATCGATTCATTGTAGCGATCGGCGCAGCCTTGGCGGAATTATTTGGAACAAAGCGTCTTCTGCGTCTGCTGCGTGGTACAGAACAGGCTCTTGCCATTGCATTTGCGCTTCTGATTTGCTTCGGAATCATGTTTGTCGTATCTACCGCAATTGCTCTGACAATCGGGAAGGGAACGATCAGTTAACTGGAGGCAGCATCAATGGAAGCCATGTGGAGTATTGTATTGATTACATGTGTAGTGAGTCTGCTCAGCGGCATACTAGAGGCACTTCGTCCGAATGAAAAATTCAACCGACAGATGCGATTTTTGCTGGCATCCGTTTTTCTGCTGGCAGTTTTGACGCCTCTAGCAGGCGGCTTACACAATCTGCATTGGGATCTGGATACAGATGTGACCATATCCACAGAGCTAAATGATACACTCTCGCAACAGACACTGATGTATGCGCAGGAGAATCTGGCGCAATCATTGGTGGAATATCTCGGGGATAATGGCATTACGGAGGCAAAAGCACAGGTTCAAATGCATATCGCAGAGCATGATCGCATAGAAATAGATCAGGTTACCGTATGGTGTACAGATCCCCCTGCCGCACAAATGCTGATACAACAATGTCTGGGAGAAGAGGTGATACTTCATGTGGAAGACGTTTCTTAAACAGCTGCGCCATAATCTGCGCGGTGAACGCGGCGTGCGTCTTGTGGTGATCATCGGTGTGGCAGGTCTTGGTCTAATCCTGTTGTCCGGTTTTTTTCCGAACGATAAGGCTGAGCCAGAAGAATCCATTGCTCAAGCGCAGGAAGATACTTCTGCTATACTTGCGCAATATTGCAATGAAATGGAACATCAGCTTTCTGATGTTCTGATGCAAATCGATGGTGTTGGCAATTGCCAGGTCATGGTTCGTGCTGATGCTGGTGCACAGTACATCTATGTTCAAAATCAAGAAATCGATACACAGGATATGCATACGCAGGAAAAACAAGATGTGGTTCTGCTGTCAGACAGCGACGGCGAATATGCACTGACGCAGCAAGTGATGGAGCCACAGATCAGCGGTGTGATCGTGGTCTGTGAAGGCGCATCTAGCAATATTGTCAAAGAACATGTCACCAATGCTGTACAGGCTTTGCTTGGTATTTCAGCAAACCGCATCTGCATTGTTCCATCGGCATCATGATGCATCGAGATGTAACCATGCAGAACACATAACCCTATTTTGAAATCCGGGTAAATAAGAAAGGAATTGACTGTTTATGAAAAAACTATCTGTTATTATCGGGAAAAAACAAATCATTCTCTCTTGTCTAACGCTGATGCTGGCTATCGCGGTTTATGTCAATTATACCATGTCCAGTACAGAACTAGAAACGGCACAAACACAACCAGATGAAATCACATATGGCGATACCGCTTTTGTCAATGCGCAAGCAGATGCCAATTCAGAAAAAGTGGAAGAAAGCACCTCTGATGATGCAGCCCCCAGAACCACGGTTGTCTCGGATTCTGCTGAGATCACAGCTGAAGATGTGGCAGCCGATGTTGCATCGGCTGAAAATGCCGCGGATTATTTTGCACAGGCAAGGCTTGAGCGTACAGCAAGCAGGGATGAAAGCGTTGCAACGCTTCAGTCGATCTTGGGGGGAGGCGATCGGACGGAAGATGAACTTGTGACAGACGCAATTGCTGCAGTCGAAACCTCTAAGCTCATTGAAAGTGAAGCTACCATAGAATCGCTCATTAAAGCGATGGGTTATTCCGATTGTATCGTCTATCTTGACAGCGAAAGTGCAAAAGTTGTAGTACAGTCGGAAGGTCTTGACAGTGCGCAAGCTGCTGCAATTAAAGATGTAATCTTGGGCGAAGTTTCAGTTGCCGCAGAAAATATCCGTATTTATGAAGTAAATTAAGAACCTGTCGTCTAGTTTTTTTCAGCAATCAATTTAGAAACAATACTTTTTTAAAAATATTCGAAATTTTATGCGAAACCTGTTGTATCAAATGATTTTTTCTGTTATAATAAGAGATAGGATCTTTGAAAGGCGGCACAGATCTTGCCGGTACAAAAAGAGCGCTTTCCTTCTTCTGTATACAGGGTAATTCTTTGCAGATGAAAGCGCAATATGCACAAAGCTGCTGAATGATCCGATACAGCAGCTTTTCTTTTTGCACCGCAGTTTTTCGGAACACTGTGTTGTGATTGAAAAATGTTGGAGGTTATTATGACAAGACACGAAACCCGAGAGTATGCGTTCATTCTGCTCTTTGAAGCTATGCTGCGCAACGAAGAGGCACAGTCGACAGAGTTTCTCTATGCTCTGACAGAAGAGATGATTGGGCTGCATGTTACAGATGAAGTTGCGGCATTTGTCACCGGCGTATTGAATCATCGAGAAGAACTTGATGAGATCATTGCCAAATATAGTGAAAAGCGCAGCCTGAGTCGTGTGGCTGCTGTCAATCGCACGATTTTGCGCCTTGCACTCTATGAGTTGCGTTATACGCCGAAAACTCCGATAAATGTGGTAATCAGTGAGGCAGTCGCACTTTCCCAGGCATATGCTTATGCAGAGGATACAGCATTTATTAACGGTGTTTTGGGTACATACGCACGCAATGCAGTATCAAAGCAGAATTTGCTGAACACCGAAGAGGAGAAAAACGATCATGGCGCTGATTCTGGGGCTTGACACTAGTAATTATACCACTTCTGCTTCTCTTCTCAATCTGGATACAGGAGAGATCTGGCAGCAAAAACAACTTTTGCCAGTAAAAGCCGGTTCAGTCGGACTTCGCCAAAGCGATGCAGTTTTTCACCATACACGACAATTACCCGGACTGATCGAGAATCTTTCACCGCTTCTTCAACAGAATCAGTTATGTGCCATTGGCGTTTCGACGCGTCCGCGCAGTACGAAGGGATCATACATGCCGTGTTTCCTTGTAGGACATACAGCAGCACGTACGATTGCTGCAATCAATGGTCTGCCGCTTTATACAACCTCGCATCAAATGGGACATGTTCTGGCAGCACTTTATAGTGCAGATCGACTTGCCGCACGTCATACACCGTTTCTGGCGTTTCATGTGAGCGGTGGGACAACTGATTTGTTGTATTGCACACCGGATGACACACAGGGAATGCGCATTACAATGTGTGGCACATCGCTTGATCTGAAAGCTGGACAGGCAATCGACCGTGTGGGGCTGATGCTAGGGCTTACATTTCCATGCGGCATCGCATTGGAACAGCTTGCGCAAAAGAGCTCACGTAATTTTAAACTGCGCCCAGTGATTCGCGGCATGAATTGCTGTCTTTCCGGACTGGAAAATCAATGTTCGGCAATGCTTCAAAAAAAAGAACCGCCGGAAGATATTGCAAAGTATTGCCTGATGATGGTCGCAGCAACGATTATTGGAATGGTCGAAAGGGCACAAAACGAATATGGCGATCTTCCGGTGCTTCTGGCAGGAGGCGTAATGTCAAATCAACTGATCCGGCCATATCTCACAGAACATATAACTTGTTGGTTTTCAGAACCAGCATTTTCAGCAGATAACGCAGCCGGTGTGGCGGTATATGCGGCGTTGCAGCATGGGGGAAAACAGAAATGGCAATTTTAAGTGTGACACAACTCAATCGCTATGTGGGATTTCGGATAAAAGAAGACCACACTGTGCAGGGGATATTGGTGCGTGGCGAGATTTGTAGTTTTACTCGAAATTTTCGGTCAGGACATTGTTACTTTACGTTGCGTGATGCCGAAAGCGGCGTAAAAGCTGTGATGTTCCGAACACAGGCGCAACGTCTTCGTTTTCTTCCTGAAGATGGTATGGCAGTTATTGCAGCAGCTTCAGCCTGTCTCTATGAAAAAGAAGGCACATTCCAACTATATGTGACGGATCTCCAGCCAGATGGTGCTGGTATGCAGGCAATGGCGTTTGAAGCGCTCAAGAAAAAGCTTTCAGCGCTTGGTGTCTTTGACGCATTCGCAAAGCGTCCACTTCCATTTATGCCGAAAAAAATTGGTGTTATCACATCGGATTCCGGTGCGGCGCTGCAAGATATCAAGAATGTCATTGGTCGACGCTATCCGATCGGTACGATTCTGGTCTATCCGGCACAAGTACAAGGAGTTGCTGCGCCAGAATCCGTGGCACACGCGATTCTCGCAGCGGAAAAAGGCGGATGCGACGTCCTGATTGTCGGGCGAGGTGGCGGCGGTGCGGAAGACCTGCAAGCGTTTAATACCGAACAGGTCGTTATGGCGATCTATCATTGTAACATCCCGATTGTTTCCGCGGTCGGTCATGAAACGGACTGGACGCTTGCGGATGCTGCGGCTGATCTGCGTGCACCGACACCATCTGCTGCGGCGGAACTGGCTGTTCCGGATATGCATCAGATCATGCAACAAATAGCTGCACTTCAAAAACGCATGGAAATGACAATTCATCAGCATATTGTACAACATGAGCAAACACTCCGACGATTTTCCGATCGGCTGCGGATGCAATCGCCCATGCATCAGCAAATTCTGGCGCATAATCAACTGCAAACCTTGATACAACGGCTTCATCGATGCGGCAGGAAATTAATCGAAAGCCGTGAAATCTTACTGCGCCAACAGGCAGCACGACTCGAAATGCTCAGCCCTTTGACGATTTTGGGGCGCGGCTATGCGCTGGTCTATCGTGGTGATGATCTGATACGATATGCAGCACAGCTTAGTGTGGACGACACCCTGATAATCCGGTTTTCTCAGGGAACAGCAACCGTAAAGGTGCAGGCAATTACAGATGAAACAGAGGCGTAAAGGAGTGTGAAGAAAAACCATGGCATTTGAAGAACATATGAAAGAACTTCAGGAATTGACAAAGAAACTGGAAGAGGGTAATCTACCGCTTGAAGAAGCAGTAACATTATATACAAAAGGGATGCAGCTTGCAGCGGCATGTCAGAAAGAACTTGAAACGGCAAAGCTAACGATTGAAATGCAGCCGGTTTCTTTAACGGATCAGGAGGAGAAAGATAATGGAAACGACACATAAAAAATATTTGGCAGCATTGGCGGAACAAGTCGAAACACAACTTTTGCGTTATGTTCAGGTAACTCCGGAAACAGAGCGTCAGGCACAAGTAGTCGAAGCGATGCGCTATTCTCTGGCGGCAGGAGGAAAACGAATCCGCCCGGTTCTGGTACTGGAATTCTGTCGACTCTGCGGCGGAACAAGCGAGACTGCACAAAAGGGCGCAATGGCTGCGGCATGTGCACTTGAAATGATCCACACATTTTCACTGATTCATGATGATCTTCCGGAAATGGATAACGATGACTTCCGCCGTGGAAAGCCTTCGTGTCATAAGGCGTTTGGTGTTGCAACTGCGCTTTTGGCAGGAGATGCACTCCTGAATGAAGCGTTTCAGATTCTTGCTGATGACCTATTCCTGTCAGCAGAACAAAAAGTACAGATGCTACATGTTTTGACAAAGGCGACTGGTGCGTCTGAGATGATCGGTGGACAGATCATGGATATGGCATTTGAAACGAGAAATGATGTTACACTTGAAGAACAAACGGCAATGTGCGCTGCAAAAACAGGTGCACTTATCCGTGCAGCATGTAAGCTTGGATGCATCGCAGCAGAAAGCACAAAAACGCAGCGCACTCTTGCAGATGAATATGGAGCAAAACTGGGACTTGCTTTCCAAATTGTTGATGATATTCTTGATGTTACCGGCTCTGAAGAAGTACTTGGAAAGCCGGTCGGCAGCGATGCACAAGAGGGGAAAACTACTTTTGTTACACTTCTTGGGCTGGAGGAAGCAAGAAAACGTGCTGAAATACTAACGCAGGAGGCGCTTGAAATCTTAGAACAGTTTTCAGAACATGATTTTTTGACTGATCTGACAAGAGAATTGCTGATAAGGGAAAAATAATGAAAGGAAAATATCTGTTTTTGCATGTGAAGTAAACAGATGGGGAATGAATAAAATGGGAACAAAACCAATTTTCGATCCAGAGAAGCCATTGCTAGACCAGCTTACTTCTCTTCAGGATCTGAAACAGCTGACAGCGGCGCAGTGCAAGACGCTTTGTCAGGAGATTCGAAGTCTTCTGATCAAGACTGTCTCGCATACTGGCGGACATCTGGCATCTAATCTTGGAACAGTGGAACTGACAGTGGCGATGCATCGCGTCTTTTCTTCGCCGCAGGATAAATTTGTCTGGGATGTTGGGCATCAATGTTATACCCATAAGATTTTGACCGGAAGACGTGATAAGCTTTCTACCCTTCGACAGGAAGGCGGTATTTCCGGCTTTCCGAAGCCGGAAGAATCGGTACACGATAGTTTTATTAGCGGTCATAGCAGCACGGCAATTTCTGTTGCCTCTGGCATTGCTGAAGGAATGCGACTGCAAGGTGACCGCGAACATTTTGCCGTTGCTGTTGTCGGCGATGGTGCAATGACAGGCGGACTTGCATATGAGGGTATGAATAATGCCGGAAAGTCAAGAAACAACATCATTGTGATCTTAAATGACAATAAAATGTCAATTTCTAAAAATGTAGGAGCGCTTGCACGGTATCTATCCTCCATTCGCAGCAGAGAAGGTTATGTCCGCACGAAAAAGGCTGTGGAACGCCGCCTGAACCGAACTGCAGGCACAATCGGACCATCTGTTGCAAAAGTAATCAAGAACTCAAAAAGTGTAGTTCGTGAGGCGCTGTTGCCGGCTGCTACGATGTTCGAAGACTTCGGATTTGTTTATTTGGGACCTGTTGATGGTCACAATATTGAGGCTCTCGAAGAAGTCTTACACGCAGCAAAAGAATATCATCGTCCAGTTTTTGTTCATATTTGTACGGTGAAAGGAAAGGGCTATACTCCGGCGGAGGACAACCCCGGCGAGTATCACGGCATCTCGAAATTTGACATCGAAACTGGAAATCCAGAAGTTTCTGGCGTTGACACATATTCTGATGTGTTCGGGAAGGAATTGGTGCGTCTGGCGCAACAAGATACACGGATTTGTGCCGTTACCGCAGCAATGGAACATGGTACCGGGCTGCACTATTTTTCCCGAAAATTTCCGAATCGTTATTATGACGTCGGCATTGCGGAACAACATGCTGTGACTTTTTCTGCTGCGCTTGCTTCTACCGGAAGGCTCCCGGTGTTTGCCGTTTATTCGTCATTTTTACAGCGCACATATGACCAGCTAATGCACGATGTGGCAATTGGAAAACTCCATGTGGTATTAGGGATCGACCGTGCCGGCGTTGTTGGGGAAGATGGTGAAACACATCACGGGCTTTATGATGTTTCCTACCTCAGTAGCATCCCTGGAACAACGATCTATGCTCCGGCATGTTACGATGAACTGCGGCTCTGTCTGCGACGCGCACTCTATCGGGATCGTGGTCTTGCATGCGTGCGATATCCCCGTGGTGCCGATAATAGTGTATTTGATAAAAGCGCTCTGAACACAGAATACACACATGTTTCAGGCAATAAAACCGATATTCTCTTCATTTCTTATGGCAGGGTTTATGATCTGCTTTATCGTGCCAATATGCGTGCAAGGGAGCAGGGAATCTTTTGTGATCTGTTGAAGCTGACGCGGATCTTTCCGCTTAACGATGCTGTTATAGATATTGCTATGACATATCGTCATGTAGTTTTTCTGGAAGAGGCATACTATTATGGTGGCATTTCCCAGATCATGGGCGATCAGCTGATGCAACGCGGCTATCGCGGCACATATACACGTGTTGCACCAAAACAATATTTCCCACAGGCATCGGTTGCTTCTCAGCTTGCGGCTATGGGATTTTCCGAACAGGCAATTTTTGAACGGATGCAGCAACTTTCTACGGAGGAATTTGGCGCATGACACGATTGGATATCGCCGTGGTGGCAAACGAACTTACCACAAGCCGCCAGCGTGCCAAACAGCTAATACAGAATGGTCAGATTTCGGTAAACGGAATAATTTGTCAAAAACCAGCGTTTTTAGTGGGGGAGAATGACCAGATCACTTTGATTGGTGAAGATCTTCCTTTTGTTGGACGCGGCGGTTTGAAATTGGAACATGCACTTTTGCAGGCAAACATCGATTTATCTGGGCTTGTTTGTATGGATATTGGCGCTTCGACTGGCGGATTTACCGATTGTATGCTTCGCCATGGTGCGGCAAAAGTTTATGCCATCGATGTCGGGCATGATCAGCTTGCACAAGTGCTGCGAGATGATGCGCGTGTGATCTCATGGGAAGGAACAGATATCCGGAATATTACGCCCGATCAGATCAAAGAGCCAATCGGTTTTTTTTCAATTGATGTTTCGTTTATTTCCTTGCAATTTGTTTTGCCGTCTGTAACAGCGTTTTTACAGCCCGATGGTATGGCAGTGGTGTTGATTAAGCCACAATTTGAGGCCGGACGCGAACATATCGGAAAGCATGGGCTTGTCTTGTCTGAAAAGGTGCATATCCGTGTGCTGATGGAACAAATACAATTGTTTACAGTGCATGGCCTATCGCTCCGGCTTCTCATGCCATCACCAATTCTCGGCGGATCTGGGAATATCGAATATCTCGCAGTGTTGCATAAATCGCAGTCAATATCAGTCACACCGGATTTGCACGAGATCGTTGCGACGGCGTTTGCGGTGCGTAAAAAGGAGAAAAGAGCATGAAAGTGGTGCTATTTCCACATCTGCAAAGAGGAAACGCGGCAGAAGTGGCGCGAAAAGTGTGTAAAACTGTATATCGTAATGGCATGACAATCTGGGTCGATCCATCCTGTATAGATCAAGTAAAGGGGCTCGATTTTGTCTGTATTGCGCCCTTTTTGAACGCAGTACAAGACGCTGATGTTGCCATTGCCATTGGCGGAGATGGCACGATATTGCATTGTGCCAGACATGTCGTTGGGACGACTGCAAAATTGCTTGGGATCAACACCGGACGATTAGGATTCCTTGCATCAATGGAGCCAGATCAGATCGGTGAGATCGCAAGACTGCAAACTGGAGACTATCGGGTTTCTCAGCGCATGTTGCTGCGCGGGATATTGCGTGATGCAAACGAGACGTGTGTACGTGATTTTGTTGCGCTTAATGATATTGTGATATCCCGGAATTATTCGCGTGTTGTTGAATTTCAGGTATCACGAAATGGAGTTCTTCTGGGAGAATATCGAGCAGACGGTGTGATTTTTAGTACACCGACCGGTTCGACAGCGTATGCGCTTTCTGCTGGCGGTCCGATTATTGAACCGGAATTTGCCTGCGTCGAAATGACGCTGATCTGTCCGCATGCACTTTCGGCAAGACCGATTTTATTTTCACCGCAGAATGAACTGCAAGTGACTTGTCAGGTACGCGGCGAGCATGATGTACGGCTGTGTGCAGATGGTGAAAAAGCAATTACATTCCCACCAGAACACACCCTGTCGATTTCTGGATCAAAACAGACTGTACCGATTCTGGATCTGAGCGGCAATACTTTTTTTGATTCGCTCAGCCGCAAGCTCATGCAGCCGCTCAAGGAGGGAAGACAATGAAACACAGCGAAAAGAAAGCGCGACAGGACGCTCTGATCCGGCTTGTGATGCAGGAGGCAATTCCAACACAGTATGCTTTACAGAAAAAAATGGCAGAGCTGGGATTCGATGTGACGCAGGCAACATTATCGCGCGACATTCGTGAACTTAACATTTCTAAAGCACGCCGTAGTGGCAAGCGCGCCTGTTATACCGTTTTTGAGAAAAAAAGTAATACCATCCCCATGACTGATATGATCCAGAATGCATCGTTACGCACAGATTTTGCAGGAAATATTGCTGTGATCCATTGTCGTTCCGGCACTGCGCCTGCAATTTGCGTGGCATTGGACGCGTTGCATCGCGAAGATGTTGTCGGAACGATTGCCGGAGATGATACAGTGTTTGTCCTATTATATACAACACAGCAAGCACGGGATTTTGCAATTTCTTATGCAAGGGCAATGGAAAAACAGGAGGGATTTGATGCTAACCGAACTGGAAATTGAAAATCTGGCAGTGATCTCTCATGCGCGGATCCGGTTTACACCGCATTTCAACGTGTTCACTGGTGAAACAGGTGCCGGAAAATCAATCTTGATCCATGGAATCCATGCGGTTTTGGGGCAGCGTGTAACGCGCGATATTGTGCGAACTGGCTGTAAAAAGGCAGTTGTCACAGCACTTTTTACAAAGCTTGAACCAATGGTACAGGCACGTCTGGATACATTATCGATCGCGCATGAGGACGATGAATTGCTTCTGACGCGCGAAATCGCTGCAGATGGCGGTAGTACTGCACGGATCAATGGTCATACAACGACTGTGTCTGTTTTGCGAGAGATTGGCGATATTTTGATCAATATTCACGGCCAGCACGACAATCAGATCCTGCTTTCTCCAGAACATCATCTCCAGATCCTTGACACCTTTGGCGGTGATGATACATTGCTTCTGGCATATCAGGAAACGTTTCGCATGCTACAAAAGACAGCAAAGCGCCTGAATCAGCTTGTCAAGGCGGAACAAGCCCGAACTCATAGCCGCAGCATTCTGCAAAGCCTTGCCAATGATGTCGATGCACTTGAGCTCGAAAGTGGCGAAGAAATGGCATTAGAACATGAGCTGGATCTGTTGCAGCATGCGGAAGAAATTGCATTAGCGCTTCAAAATGCTGCGGAAGCTCTAGACAGCATGGGAAGTGATACATCTGCTGTGTCCCTGACAAATGCTGCTGGGGAGGAGTTGACTTCATTTTCAGAAATGCGACAGGAATTCTCATCACTTACACAGCGCCTTTCGACAGCTGGGATCGAACTGCGCGACATTGCAGCAGACTGTCGCATACTGCGTGACCAGATCGACCTGGATCCCCGGCGTTTAGAATTTGTTCAGAAACGTCTCCAGGATATCCGACATCTCTGTCGGAAATATCAATGTAGTGATGGGGATGAATTAGTTGCACGTCGTGCTGAAGCCTACAACGAACTGGAACAGATGCATCAAGACACAGAAGAGATCGCACAGATGCAGCAGAAACGCACGCTGCTTTTGGAGCAGGTGTCATCTCAGGCAAAGGCGCTTTCCGAATATCGTGCAAAGACGCTAGAACGTTTTATTACAGCTGTAACGGAAGAATTGACTTTTCTGAATATGCCAAATGTCGTATTAGTCGGAAAACACACCACGGGAAAATTGACGATTCACGGCATGGATAGTCTTGAGTTTCTGATTTCTGCCAATCGTGGAGAAGAGCCGCGTCCACTTGCACGGATCGCTTCCGGCGGTGAATTATCACGTATCATGCTAGCACTGAAATGTGTTATTGCTGACCGAGATGGTGTACCGACACTGATTTTTGATGAGATTGACACCGGTGTCAGCGGCAAAGCTGCACAAAAAATTGGAATGAAATTGCATGAAGTGGCACAGCTGCACCAAGTTCTATGTGTCACGCACTTGTCACAGATCGCAGTCATGGCGGATCAACATCTAATGATTGAAAAGCAAACGGAATCTGGTCGTACCGAAACACATGTGACAGCTCTAGATACAGAAGGACGTGTTCGTGAAATCGCACGTATCATGGGTGGTGATACACCGAGTGAATTAATGCTACAAAGTGCAAGAGAAGAACTTGAACATTGGCAACGGCAAAACCAAGAAAAGGATGATGTGGTTTCATGAAAGAACCAGAATCACTATTACAACAATATTTTGGTCATGCTGCTTTTCGTATTGGGCAAAAAAAAGCGATTGATGCAATCCTTTCAGGAAAAGACGTGCTTGCAGTTATGCCAACCGGTGCCGGAAAATCTGTGTGCTATCAGATTTCTGCGCTTCTCCTTCCCGGTGTGACGATCGTAGTTTCGCCGCTTATTTCCCTAATGAAGGATCAGGTAGAGGCGCTTCATCAAGTGGGTATTCCAGCGGCATATGTTAACAGTAGCATTACATCAGAAGAATTCTACGCAACAATGCAAGGAATACAGTATGGCCAGTACAAACTGTTATATGTTGCACCAGAACGCCTGATGACAGAGGGCTTTTTACGCGTGGCACAGCGCATTCCGATCAGTATGGTTGCTGTAGATGAAGCACACTGTGTGTCACAATGGGGACAAGATTTTCGTCAGAGTTACTTAGATATCCCGGTGTTTTTATCGCAATTGCAAAAACGTCCGATCTGTACGGCGTTTACTGCAACTGCAACTGCACAGGTAGAACGAGATATTGCACGATTTCTTCAACTTCGTCAACCAGAAACAATCAAAACCGGCTTTGACCGAAAAAATTTATTTTTTGGCGTCCGTACACCACGCAATAAAATGGAAGAACTACTCGGGATATTGCAAGAAAATCATGGGAAAAGTGGCATTGTTTATTGTGCAACACGTAAATCTGTAGAAGAGGTGTGTATGGCACTTTGCGAAAATGGCTATGCTGCAACGCGTTATCATGCTGGGCTATCTGATAGAGAACGTGCCCGGAATCAGGAGGATTTTCTCTATGATCGCAAAACAGTAATGGTTGCGACAAATGCATTTGGTATGGGAATCGATAAATCGAATGTTTCGTTTGTGGTGCATTATAACATGCCAAAGGATCTGGAAAGCTATTACCAGGAGGCTGGACGTGCCGGACGGGATGGCGAACCGGCACAGTGCATTCTACTTTACAGTGGTAGAGATGTACGGACAAATACATTTTTGATCGAACGAAGTCAGGAAGCGGCAGAGATCGAAGATGAGGATCTCCGGGAATCGCTGATCGCAAAGAGTAAAGAACGTTTGAAACAAATGACATTTTATGCAACATCGACAACATGTCTGCGTCAGCGGCTTTTGCGCTATTTTGGCGAATCTGCGCCAGACAGCTGTGACAATTGCTCATGCTGTCAGACGAATTACCAAAAAACAGATATCACGCTAGAAGCCAAAAAGATCATATCCTGTGTCTATCGTGCACAAAAAGCTGGTTATCACCTAAGCCGAACAATGACAGCAAATGTTCTGGGTGGCAGCAAACGTGATGTGATCCAGCAGATGCATCTTGATTCGCTTTCTACATACGGCATTTTACAGGATTTGTCTCAGCGTGAGATTGGCGCCATGATTGAAGAACTGGTGCGGCAAGAATGTCTTATCCTTCGGGATTTTCATGAATACCAGGAACTTACGCTTACGCCCAAAGCAGCAGCTGTCATCCGTGATGAAAAAACGATAACATGGCGTGTACCGATTATAAAAAAGGAAAAACAAATTGCCAAACAACATCCCGATTATGAAATGCCGCCAGAAGACGCTGCACTTTTTCAGGAATTACGTGCGTTACGAAAAAAGCTTTCCGAGCGTGAAGGTGTTCCTCCGTTCTTTATCTTTTCTGATGCAACGTTGCGCGATATGTGCCGCAAACGACCAATTAATCTACATGAAATGCGTCAAGTGGCAGGCGTTGGTGTTATCAAAGCACAAAAGTATGGCAGACAATTCCTTGGCATCCTACGCAATCATACATCAAAATCTTCTGAATAAGACAAACAGCGATATACACCCGACATCAACTTGTCAGGCATATCGCTGTTTTTGTATGTTTTTACCCGTTTGTGCATATGCTTGGAAGAGAGGGGAGGAAAAGCCGATGCGCAAACGCAGTGTGATACGTGATACAATACAAATGACGGCAATCCAGTTTGTGTTGGAATGTTTGGGACTTTTATTAAATGCGTGGATGACGCGACGAGTTGGTGCTGCCAGTGTTGGGACATTTGCGCTTGTTGGATCGTTCTTCAATCTTGCAGCAATGCTTGCCGGCGGAAACGCTATGTTATGTGCAAGCCGTTTTGTTTCTGAAGAACTCGGAAAGAACTGTGGAAATCCCGGGCGTATTCTGCGCTATGCGTTGATGCTTTGTATGTTCCTTTCGATCCCCGTGTCTGGATTTATTTTTTGGTTTGCAGAACCGCTAAGTTTTCGGTTTTTGCAAAATGAGTCACTTGCAAATGCAGTTCGCCTTATGGCGCTAATCTTACCTATTTGTACAATCAGTGCCTGCCTAAAGGGATATTTTAACGCAATTTGCCGGGTATCTGTGACAGCATTTTGTGACGTTGCTGAATTTTCGCTGCGTGCCGGAATCTTCATGCTGTTATTATGCCTGCGGAAAAGTGCTTCACCTGAACAGCTCTGCACAGATCTGATATGCAGCATGGCGGCATCCGTTCTTTTCACTGCAACTGTGTTGATTGCTATGTATCTGCATTCTCGTGCACCTGTTGAATCAACATGCAGTCTTTCATTCCGACGATATGTGTATCTTGCCATTCCTGTGGCGTTTGGTGGTTGTTTGACATCACTGCTCAGTACGGCAAACGACGCTTTGATTCCTATGACGCTGCGTCAGTTCGGAGATAGCGCCCATCATGCACTACAACAGTTTGGTACATTTGAAGGCATCGTAATCCCGGTTTTATTTTTCCCTTCTACGATACTCTGCGCATTGTCCGGAATACTGATCCCTGAAGTGGCACGTGCCAATGCTGGTGGTAATCAAAAGCGATTGCAGGATTTAACTGAACGCGTCATTGCATTAACACTGATCTTTGCAATTCTGATTGCAGCCATCCTTTTACGATTTGGCACTGTAATCGGTAAATGGATGGATGGCGGCACACTTTCCGGCAAAATGATCTGTATTTTAGCACCAGTTGTGCCGTTTATCTATCTGGAGATTGTGCTTGAAGCCTTGATCAAAGGAATGGGCAAACAGAATTTTTCGTCACTAAATTATCTGGCGGAATATGTTATTCGCATCTGCGTTGTACTGATCTGTATTCCGTTGTTCGGATTTTATGGCATTGTTGGATCATACTATACCAGCAATGTGTTTGGCAACTGCAATCGCCTGCGTATGGCATTAAAAACAGCAGGACTGCGGTTTCACTTTGGAAAGCTGGTAGGAAAGCCGCTGTTTGCCGCTATGTTTGCATTTACCATTGCTTCTGTTCCACAGGCAGTGATTCCAGCTTTACATGATAATATTCTGGGAATGATACTATACCTGATCTTGGCACTAAGCTTGTATAGTCTTGTACTATGTTTTTTACGTGAAAAGCGACAATCGTCTGTAATTCATACATCGTGCCTGCCACTGGGTGGAGAATCGTGATTCAATACAACACGATGAAAATAGGTTACATAAAGTGTAAATGCTCTTTCAATGTAAAAGTTTTTTAATTCACTTTCAGTGTACTGTTATATCCGCTAACTGAAATGGTACAACTTTTTGTAATCCATCCAGCGATACTTCCAGTTGATGCCCGATTTTTCCGGCGCTACAAAGAATTACCGGATAGTCTGCCGCTGTCTGATGAATCGTAGTGCGAAACAGCTTTTTCATACCGATCGGCGAGCATCCGCCATGAATATAACCTGTTAGCGGTAAAAGCTCTTTTGATTTGCACATCGAAATTGCCTTTTCTCCTACGACTGCTGCTGCCTTTTTCAAGTCGAGTTCTTCCGACACGGGAATGAGAAATACATAGTGTTCGTCGGATTTCCCAACTGTCACCAACGTTTTGAATACTTGTGCAGGGTCTTGTCCAAGCGCCTTTGCAAGTTCTATACCGGTATTCTTTCCAGTAGCCTGTTCCCATTGGTGATGAATATAGGGCACTTTTGCCCTATCAAGAATACGAATCGCATTTGTTTTTTCCAATTTTTCTTTTGCCATTTTTATTTCTCTCCCTTTTCCAAAAAGTAGAGCGCCGAACATCCTTTTGCATATGTTCGTGCGCTCCGCTTTTAATCATATGTTATTATTCATTGCTTCGCAGCTCAAAGGCTGAACATAATATCATTCATGATAGATTCGAGCATTTCCTGACGACCGCTTGTCAGTGAGTCTGTAACTTCACCCTTTTCTAGTGCATACTTTTCGAGGTCAGCCATTGTCACCTTGCCGGCAATGATATCTGCACCAATACCAGTTGTCCAGCTTGCATAGCGATCTTCAACGAACTTATCGATTCTACCATCTTGAATCATCTTATCTGCAATGCGTAGCCCCAATGCAAATGCATCCATACCGGCGATATAGCTGTGGAAGATATCCTCAAGTTCAAAGGATCCACGTCTTGTCTTGGCATCAAAGTTCAGACCGCCATTGGTAAAGCCGCCTGCCTTCAATACTTCATACATGCAAAGTGCGGTATCGTATACATTAGTTGGAAACTGATCCGTATCCCATCCAAGCAGCATATCGCCCTGGTTTGCATCGATTGAACCAAACATGCCATTGGTTCTTGCGACGCGTAATTCGTGTTGGAAGGTATGCTGTGCCAAAGTTGCGTGGTTTGCCTCGATGTTCAGTTTGAAATCTTTTTCAAGACCATACTTGTTCAGGAATCCTATGACAGTTGCCGAATCAAAATCATACTGATGCTTGGTCGGTTCTTTCGGTTTCGGCTCAACATAAAAGTCACCGGTAAACCCTATGCTTCTTGCATAATCTACAGCCAAGTGCATCAAGCGAGCCATGTTGTCCAGTTCCAGATCCATGTTGGTATTGAGAAGCGTTTCATAACCTTCTCTGCCGCCCCAGAAAACATAACCTTGACCGCCGAGTTTTACAGTTGCGTCGATTGCACTCTTGATCTGTGCAGCTGCATATGCAAATACATCTGCGCTCGGAGATGTGCCCGCACCGTGCATAAAGCGAGGATGATCAAAGCACTTTGCTGTGCCCCACAAGAGCTTTTTGCCAGTCTTATCTTGCATTTCCTTGCAAAGGTCTACAATCCCTGCCAACTTTTCATTGGATTCTCCCAGTGTACCATATTCCGGCGAAAGATCTCTGTCATGGAAGCAGTAATAATCGATGTCAAGTTTTTCCATAATCTCAAATGCTGCATAAACTTTTGCTTTTGCACGCTCAGTTGGATCAGTGCAGCCCCAGGATTTGTCTGTTGTGCCGCATCCAAACATGTCGGTACCGTCACCGCCCATAGTATGCCACCAAGACAGCGCAAACTTTAACTGTTCTCTCATTGTCTTTCCGGCAATGATCTCATCTGGATTATAAAACTTGAACGCCAGCGGATTTTTCGAGTTTTTTCCTTCGTAAGCAATCTTTGAAATGTCCTTGAAAAATTCGTTCATGGGTATTACCTCCTGATATAGGCAGAGATGTGCTTTCAAGCATAGAAAGAGTACAACTTCTCTGCAAAATTATATTTGAATGTGTCATAATGCCTTTTATTGAATGCGGTTTCTGACAACAATTCAATCCAAAAGGGTGATCGTGCGGTTTTCTGCCGCAAAATAGTTTTCCAACACCGCGATATAGGTACGGAAACAAACTTCGTCCCGGAAAATTAATACATCATTTTCCTCCGGTACGCCAAGAGCTTCCAGCTGGTCGTCTGAAATATCTTTTAGATAAACATGTTCTGTGTCGGTCGGCAGCCCAATCAATGCTTTCTGCTGTGCGTCTAGACTAATTTCGACATCTTCGGAAATTGCCAAAAGTTCTTGTGTAACCTCTTTGCGAGAAACCGTTGTCCACTCTGCATGGGCATTTTCCGGATTTGCCGGACGTTCCTGATAGACAACACGATCATAGCCCACAGCGATAAACGAGATCAGAGACAAATCAATATCACGGTCATTTGGCTCTACGTGCACTTCAATATCACCGCCGGAACTGTCATCTGTCTGAATAATTTCATAGCGATAGGATCCGGTCGGAGAAACGCCAGACTCCAAAATAGTCTGGACAGTAGGCGTAGAAAAAAACGAAATAAGCATAAAGTAAGCCAATGAGCCCAGAATATAGAGCAGTAAATAAATCACGCCAAAAACAGTCTTTGTTGTTTCACTGGCACCGGACAGAAAAAAAACAATTAATGCTGTAATTGCAATTGGTATGATCATCTCCCACTCGCCAAAACATATCAATACAAGAGGGAACATAGCAGGCAGAAGCAATATGCCAACAACACGTGTCAGGATTTGAAAACGGCTGTATAGCATCGCCATTAGGGAGAGCAGTGATATTACCGATAATGCAACACAGAATGTTATTTTGTTGGGTATTGAAATCTCAAAAAAAATAACAAGATAGGAAAACCAGCATACAAGTGCAAAGTATCCAGCGCCAATCAAAGAGAGAAATCGTCTCCACCAGATCGTTGAAGCGTTTGTATTCATGAATTCGGCCCCATCTGCCCCTCTTCGTCAGAAGGACAGACTTTTCCTTTCCTTGCTGAAAGCGATACAGAGTATGATGTAGTAAGATAAGATCCGTGATTTTATTGCGTAACAAGCAAAAACGATCTATAAAACCGCAGTGATCTGTATAGAATTCAGCAGATTATCATGCATGATTCAGATCGTATCCTGCTATGTCCAAGCAAAACCATAGATACGGTCGGAATCAAAATCTATTATTTATTATATCATTTTTTTTGATCTGTGGCAAGTAGTATCACAAAAAAATTTGCAAAAAGCACAAATCATGCCAAATTTAGGATTATATTGCTTCGTTTTTATTCTGTCCGCAATGCTGTCACCGGATCTTTTTTTGCCGCTTTTCTAGAAGGGATCAGACCAGCAATCAGAGTCAGCACCATGCTAATGATCACAAGAATGATCGCACCCTTCCACGGTAGTACAGCCAGATTCGGGATATCTGTTGCAATCTCAATAATTGCATTTGCCGGGATCAACAACACCAATGTTAGTCCGATTCCGAATAATCCTGCCACCAATCCAACAATCAGCGTTTCAGCGTTAAAAATACTGGAGATATTTCTCTTGGATGCGCCAATGCCACGCAAGATGCCGATCTCTTTGGTACGTTCAAGCACTGAAATATAGGTGATAATACCAATCATAATGGAGGATACGACCAAGGAAATAGAAACAAAGGCAATCAGTACATAGCTGATCATATTGACGATCGTGGTAACTGATGACATCATCAGCCCCACATAGTCGGTGTATGTAAGTACCATTTCCTCATGCCCTGCATCGGTTTGTTCTTGGTTATAATCGTTTATGATTGAAACGATGGCGTCTTTGGATTCAAAATCCTTTGGATAGATATGAATGGCAGATGGCTGATCCAGATCTACATCGCCCAACCGCAGCAACACATTTTCATAAGTGTCCGTAGTACTCTCCCGAACCGATTCCCGATATGCCTCCAGCATAGCCTCTTCGCCCATAGCTTCGGCCATTTGCTGAAATTGCGCCTGCTCTTCTGGGGACATCTTGGCGATATCTGCCTGCATATCCTCTGCTGTGAGAGTATCGGCATAGCTTTCTGTATCAAAAGGCATTCCTGTCAGGACATTTACTTCCGGATCGGCTTTTTGCGCCTGTACGATGTCACTGTTTTGGATCTGTTCTACTACATATTTTGTGAGTGCACACGTATAGGCAACGGAGGTACTAATGGAGGTCGCTGTGGCCTCTTCGTTAGGACGGAGAATTCCAACGATTTTCAGTTCTGGCGCATTTTCCACAATAGACTTCATATACGCTTCATCTTCCTGCATATCCTCATATACACCGGTTTCTTCGTTGTATTGGTAATACTCCGTATTCAAAACCAGCTTGAAGGAGGTGTTCAGCAACTCATCATAAGTGAAGGAAACCTGTTTCTGCTCCTCCACAGTCTTTCCAGCGGTGAAATCGCTGATCATTTTTTCACACTCTTCCGGATCCATCAGTCCCAGAGTATACAATGCCGCATCACTGATCTCGTTGTTTTCATCCACAACCAGTACTAGTTCGTTATAAGCGCCATCCTCAGGCATTCTGCCGGCAAGGATATCATACTGGCTCTCGATCAACGCCGGATTATCGATCATCTCGCTAAAGACATCGCCAAAGGACATATATGCCGTCATATCACTGGTCGAGGTAGGTGGTCCAGTGATAGATTGGGATTGGCTTTCAGTGTCACCAGACATGGAGAGTGACGTAGGATTGACCCGTATAACGCCATCTTCTGTGTTAGTGCTGTACAGCTGGATGCTCAGATCATAGCTGTACTGGATATCGGAAACATAGCTGTCAATGTTACAATCGTCGCTTTCTAGATAAGATTTGAAATTTCCTAGATCGTTGGACTTCGCGTCTTCGCTAATGGTGGAGAATGTCTGCGCGACAATGTTGTTGGAATAGACCTTATCCCTGTCATGAGCGATACCGTTCTCTGTATTTTGCGACATCATTTCCGCCATCAGTGAAGTGAGGTCTAAACTTTCTTTTTCGATTGTCAATGGATAAGTAGAGAGTGTATCCTGTTGTACTGTTTCAATATAGTCGCTGATACCGCTTGATAGTGAAAGAATCATGGCAATGCCGATGATACCAATGCTGCCAGCAAATGATGTGAGTAATGTACGCGCTTTTTTGGTGCGCAGATTATTGAAACTGAGAGATAGTGCCGTCAGGAAGGACATTGAGGACTTTCCCATATTTTTGTGTACAGGTGGCTGCTCTGATTCTGGTATTTCAAATGGATTGGAATCATCTTTGATTTTCCCATCGCGAAGTTTCACAATGCGTGTTGCATAAGTTTCTGCCAGCTCTGGATTATGCGTGACCATAATTACAAGGCGATCTTTTGCAACTTGTTTCAATAAATCCATGACCTGAATGCTTGTTTCCGTGTCCAAAGCTCCTGTCGGTTCATCCGCCAGAAGGATATCTGGATTGTTAACAAGAGCCCGAGCGATTGCTACACGTTGCATCTGACCGCCGGACATCTGATTTGGCTTCTTATGAAGCTGATCTCCCAGTCCAACCTGTTCCAGCGCTTCCTTGGCGCGTTTTCTGCGTTCTTTTTTGGAAACACCGGAGATCGTCAAGGCAAGCTCAACATTTGACAAGATGTTCTGATGGGGGATCAGGTTATAGCTCTGAAAGACAAATCCAACGGTGTGATTTCGATACGAGTCCCAATCTCGATCCCGGTATTTCTGAGTGGAAATGCCGCTGATGATCAGATCGCCGCTGTCATAACGATCCAGTCCGCCGATGATGTTTAACAGCGTTGTTTTTCCGGATCCACTTGGTCCGAGTACGGCGACGAATTCGTTATCCCGAAAACTCAAGCTGACATGATCGAGTGCTATCTGCACTAGATCTCCGGTTTGATAGCGTTTGACAATGTCTTTGATTTGCAGCAAAAAATCGCTTCCTTTCTTTTCTTTTCTTTTCTTTTGCCCTGAATGGCATCTGCGTGGATCCTCATTTTTAGATAATCCGCCACCACATGTGAATTACGTTTTTGAAGACATCATGTGACTTCACTAGTAAAATGGTATACTGTTTTCTCATATTTGTCAAGTCCTATAGAAAAATTCAGCAGTAATGCAAATTTTCAGTTAGTATAGTGAAGCATTTTCGTGATGATCGCCAAAAAAGAACAGCGGATTCGGTCGATATTCTGATCCGCTGTTTCTGTCGATTATTTTTGATCGTGCAATTTTATAATCCTCTGGTTTTCTGAACCACGGAAGGGGAGCGTTAATGATTTTTGTTCCTCGATAAAAGGTCCATCTACTAACACATTGATTTCCTGTAACAGCTGATCTGTTACTTCGCAGCGATAGCTGCTCTCCGCCAATAATTCTGTTTCCAGAATGCAGCCTGTATAACACCAGATATCTTTTGTCATGCCATACCGTTTTCGCACTGCCTGCACCAGTGACAGTAGGTCACGCTGATTTTCTGGTTCCATTGGCTCACCACCGATAAGCGTCAGCCCTTGAATATAATGCGGCGAAAGAAGCTCTAAGATTTTCGTTGTGGTTTCTTCTGTATATGGTGTTCCATAGGAGAAGTTCCACGTTTCTGGATTAAAGCAATTTTTACATCGATGACGGCATCCGGACACGAAAAGGGAAACACGCACTCCTTCGCCGTTGGCAATATCACATGATTTGATCGTACCATAATGCATCCAATGTCACCTTCTTATAAATGCATGACACGATCACGGATCTCTTGTGTGCGTCCCTGATTCCAGAACTGAGTACCGATATAGCCACAGGTGCGGCGTGCGACATTGAGCTTATCCTGATCACGATTCTTACAATTCGGGCACTCCCATACCAGCTTGCCATCATCTTCAACAATCTGGATTTCTCCATCATAGCCGCAGACCTGACAATAGTCGCTTTTGGTATTCAGCTCTGCATACATGATATTGTCATAGATGTGCTGCATCACTGCAATGACTGCCGGAATGTTCTGCTGCATATTCGGCACTTCTACATAGCTAATTGCGCCGCCCGGCGACAATTCTTGGAACTGTGCTTCAAAGGTCAGTTTGTCAAAAGCGTTGATCTGTTCCGTAACATGGACATGATAGCTGTTTGTGATGTAGTTTTTATCTGTAACCCCTTCGATCACGCCAAAACGTTCCTGTAAGCAACGTGCAAACTTATATGTCGTCGATTCCAGTGGTGTACCATATAGGCTAAAGTCAATATTGGTTTCCTTTGCCCAACGCTTGCAGGTATCATTCAGATATTGCATTACTCGCAGCGCAAACGGTGTTGCCTCCGGATCAGTATGTGATTTTCCGGTCATATATCGTGTACACTCACAAAGACCGGCATATCCAAGTGACAGCGTCGAATAACCACCATATAAGAGCTTATCGATTTTTTCGCCTTTCTTCAGCCGAGCAAGCGCCCCATATTGCCACAGGATCGGTGCTACATCGGAAGGCGTTCCCTTCAGACGGTTATGACGGCACATTAATGCACGGTAGCACAATTCCAGACGTTCATCAAAAATTTTCCAGAAGCGTTTTTCATCACCCTCAGAAGAGCAGGCAATGTCTACCAGATTCAGTGTGACTACACCCTGGTTGAATCTACCATAAAACTTATACTTATCATTTTCATCTTTATATACAGTGAGGAACGACCGACATCCCATGCAGGTATAGCAGTTGCCATCTTTGAGCTTTTTCATGATTTTTTCAGAGATGTAGTCCGGCACCATGCGCTTTGCAGTACATTTTGCAGCAAGTTTAGTCAAATAAAAATAGCGTGAACCTTCACGGATGTTATCCTCTTCAAGCACATAGATCAACTTCGGGAATGCTGGCGTGATAAATACACCTTTTTCATTTTTGACCCCTTGGATACGCTGCCGCAGCATTTCTTCAATAATGATCGCCAGATCATCACGTGTCTGTCCTTCCGGCACTTCATCTAGGTACATAAATACAGTAACAAACGGCGCTTGACCATTGGTGGTCATTAGCGTGATGACCTGGTATTGGATCATCTGTACCCCCTGAATGATCTCATTTCGTACCCGCATCTCTGCGACGCTGTGAATTGTTTCTTCATCCACTGGCTTACCGAGCTTTTCATATTCACGCCGTACATCCCGACGGAATTTTTCGCGGCTCACTTGTACAAAGGGTGCCAGATGCGACAGGGTGATGCTCTGACCGCCGTACTGCGAACTTGCAATCTGGGCAATGATCTGGGTTGAAATATTGCAGGCTGTAGAAAAGCTATGCGGTTTTTCAATCATAGTTTCGCTGATCACAGTGCCGTTCTGAAGCATATCCTCCAGATTGACCAAGCAGCAGTTATGCATATGCTGCGCAAAATAATCGGCATCGTGGAAATGGATCAAGCCCTTTTGATGCGCTTCCGTAATATCATGCGGCAGCAAGAAACGAGAGGTGATATCTTTACTGACTTCGCCGGCCATATAATCACGCTGCACACTGTTGACAATAGGGTTTTTATTCGAGTTTTCTTGCTTGACCTCTTCGTTTTCAAAATTTAGCAGACTCAGGATCTTCTTATCCGTTGTGTTAGATTGACGCAGTAAGCTACGTTCATACCGATAAGTGATGTAGTTCTTCGCCACAGTATACGCACCGTGCTTCATGATTTCCAGTTCTACCCAGTCTTGAATGGTCTCGACATCGACTGCGCGGTTCATATTAACACAACGCGTTTCAATTTCAAGCGCGATCTCCGCGATCGACTGTTCAGAAAGACGTTCGCTTTCTACGACTGTCACATTTGCCTTACCGATCGCAGCTTCGATTTTTCTTCGATCAAATAAGTCTTCTTTTCCGCTTCGTTTTATGATTTTCACAGCTGATTCCTCCCAATTATAAAAGTAAAATTTTTCCTTTCATTTTGTTGCACCAACGAATACGGCGCTGTAAAAAGACTTACTCAAAAGCAGAAGATGATTCCAGTTTTCTGCTCCGGCAAGGCTTGCTTTTTTACGTTAACTATGGTATAATAACATCACCGTCGTATTTGCTTTAAAAAATAGCAAGACCACTACAGGTAGTATGCGAAAGCGATCACACATACTATATCTTGTAGTTACCATTATAGCGCTTTGCGCATACAATGTCAAGTGAATTTCTCATGATCATTTTTTTAAATGAAACTTTATCATACATTCTAGGTTGCATCACACCATTTTTTTCAAAAGGAAAGAATACACAGCAAAAACGATCTATACCACAAGATGTGGTACAGGTTTATCCGATGATTTGTCTGGAAGTAATTTTTGCATTTATACTTTCATTGAGAGGAGCTATACTATGACAATCTCATTTTACCTCGTCCAGGACGATAAGGACATCCAATTATTGACTGATATTGCCCAAGAAATATGGCACGAGTATTTCCCATGCATTATTTCTGATGCGCAGATTGAATATATGATAGAACAATATCAGTCAGTTTCAGCCTTGACCAAACAAATCAAAGATGGCGGATATTGCTATCAGATTTTATACTGTGATGATATACCAGCGGGATACTTTGGTGTATGCATGCAGGATGATGGTAGTCTGTTTTTATCCAAGCTTTATCTGAAGCAGCAATTCCGCGGCAGGGGATTGGCAAGTATCCAGTTCCAGGAAATTCTCCGAATTGCAAAAGAAAAGCATGCAACATCTGTCTGGCTGACTGTCAACAAGAACAACGAACAGGCAATTGCTGTATATCAACATTTCAGGATGAAATGCATTCGGGAACAAGTTTCGGATATCGGAGACGGTTTTGTCATGGATGACTACGTCTTTTCCCTTTTGCTGGAATCCTAATATATTTTTACAAGGAAATAAAGACGCTTGTAGATGTAAATTCATTAAGGCTCTATTTTTGATAGATCAAAATACTAAAAACCGTTTTTTTCTGCGCAGCTGTCAAAGGCTGCAACATGCCACGATAAAGCATTTCTTCAATGACATAGGGAATGATTTCGCCGTTTCCTAATGCATCTGTGCAATACTGTCGGATAATGGGTTGGATATGTTTTGGATATTGGTCTTTTTGTAATGCAAACATTGTGCTGTCAAAATACAGACTATAGTCTAAAATGGATTGGGGTACTGTACATTTATCATGAAGCAATTGTTCAATATGATCCCATGTGGGGATTTCGCTGCAAATGTATGTCATGATTTGAACTTTATCATCTGCCAGATACCCTTTGTCACAAAGTCGTTTGTACTCCTCCGGTTTCAAAACGGACTTGTCATTCTGGTCTGCGATATATCGATACAGCATACTCCAATCCTCTGGGCGATTGTCACGCCAATCCATCGTTCGGTCTGCAAAACGACAGTTATATTGTTCATTCAAAATACCAAGATCGGTATCATCTCGCTGCATATAGCCGCAAAAAGCATACGAATTTTCCTTGTGTTCTGATGACAGGTGGCAGTCATCATTTACCGTGGCGTGGGCGATAAAATTCCCACCATCTGGACGTTTTACTGCATAACGGCGATAAAATTCACGCCACATTTCCGCTTTTTTGCCTGCGTCACCATGATAAAAAAGATAACGTGTACATAGCATCACAAGCGTATACTTCATAAAATTTTTATCATTCATGTCACAGGAAAATCCCCAATTGTCCTCCGATTGATCAAAAGTATCAAAAATCGACGGATACAGTTGGTCGCAGAGTTTTTTTGCCGCTTCTAAATAAAGCGGTTGAGTTTGATTTGGAATTCGAGCATCAAGGAGCACCATATTGGTACGGAATTTTGGATTTTTACTATGATCAAGGCGATCGAGATATCCATACATTTCAAGTTTTTGTACATTATCTGCAATATAGACAGACGGGACGCCAAGTGTTCGTGCAATTTCTTCTATCGAGTGCGGCTTGAAGTAACAGCTCCATGCGATATTCTGCTTAAGTCTGGTGTCAAACATATCTTTTGTATCACCAGTTGTACCAGCTGAGCCGTCGTGCCCCATAGAAGTAAATCGAATTGGATTTACATTCAGTTCTATTGTTTGTGATGTCATAATCAACTCCTCCTTTAATGTTGACCGTGTATCTGACAAATGCCACTTTACTGTACCAGGAGAGATCCCTAATACTTTTGCAATTTCCGCTACTGCCATTTTCTTGTAATAATGCAGATAGACAATCGTACGCTGTCGATCAGAAAGAAATCCGATTGCGCTCCGAAGCTGCTGTACAGTTTCGTTTTGTTCCAAATGTTCTTGCGTATCGTCATGATAGGGGAGTACAGCATCAGAAATATCGACTATGTTGATGCATGTTAACCGCTGGATACGTTTTGCATAGACATTACAAGCGATTCGATAGACATAGCTGCTCGGATGATTAATTTTTTCTGCGGCAAGAAAAGAACAGTATACTTCACTGATAATATCGGCTGCAAGTTCTTCTGCTTCAATATAGCTGTGAAGCTTAGACATGGCAAAGCCAAAGATACGTGTTTGGTATTGCAGAATTAGCCGATCTGCTTGTGTTTTATTCATGAGAAAAGCCTCCAGATGCGTTTTCTGCCTATATAGTGTATGCGTTTCGGGAAATGGTTGGGTAATTTCTATTACAATCATAAACTTTCATCAAAAATCCCGGGATCAGAATCATCAACTCACTTGATCTGATCCCGGGATTCCGGTTGCATCGATATGCATACGATGCAGGCTATTTTCGTCTGCGTTCTAATTCTACCGGCAGAACCTGTTCAAACATCGCATAAAATTTCATCGGGATAAACCGATCCATGTGACATTTTCCAAAGAACCATTTGTGGTAGTTACACTGCTTGATGATATCCTCGAAAAACGTGTGGATCTCCAGACGCTGTTGCATGTCCACACCAAGACAGTCCTTCAAGGAGGCTGGCGGCTCATGGGTAATGATATAATCCACGCTCGCATTATGTAGGTTCAGATTGTGAATGGCGCGGCCGATTTCTGCATGCGTCGGGCGCTCCCGTGGCCACCAGTTATATTTTTCCCGATACTCAAAGTCCTGGCTGTGTCCACCCCCAAAGGTAAAGTAGGTTCGGTCATCGATTGTAAACACTTCACCACGCATCATATGAAAAATATTCGGAGCAATCAGATGTGCCCGCCCGCCACGCCACTTGACAACGCGATAGTTATTTTCCAACAAGTCAAAATTTTCATGGCAGCCATCGACGAATGCAATTGTAAATGGCTTTTTTTGAAGTTTTTTTAATATTGTACGTTCCTGGCGAGATTCATCCCAAATAAATCCAAAATCTCCGCATACGATCAGTACATCACCTGACTTCATTTTCTTGAACATCGGATTTTGAAAGCGTGAAATATCGCCGTGCATATCTCCAGTAATATATACCAAAAAAACGACCTCCTTTTCTTTTTTCAATTAAAGCTTCTCCAAAATCGAAAAATATTGCTTTGAAGAGGGGATAACATTATTTTATCACATTTTGCGGAAAAGGTAAATAAAAAAATGAAAAAAGTCTTTTCGAATTGACTTTTATTTGATATAATAATAGATGTACACGTATTCGCTTTCACTATAAAAGATTTTACAGGAGGAGTTGTGTTTCCATGCATAAATTCCATTTTATAAAACGTTTTTTCGTCGGTATTGCTGCCGCACTTTTGAGTACATCGTTTCTCTTCCGCTTATCGCCATCGACACATGCCTATACTTTCACACCTGATGATGCGTTATACAGTCAAGCGGCTGTTTTGTATAATGTGGACAGTCAACAAATCGTGTTTGAAAAGAATGCTGATCAACCGCAAGCGCCCGGACATCTCGCACAGATCATGACGGCGATTGTCGTAATTGAACTGTGCTCTGATCTTGACCAGACAACAATCACGGCTGATAACGAATTATATGACGTGCTATATCGTTATGATCCAGATGATGTTCGCTATGCAGATATTTATAATGGTGATACACTGTCCGTTCGTGAATATCTGTATGCGTTGTTACTGACTTCATCCTGTGAAGCAGCTTTGATCTTAGAAGATTATTTCAGTACAGACTCCGAATCACTTGTGGATCGCATGAATCAAAAAGCAAAGGATCTTGGATGTACTGCAACAACATTTACCAATGCTACAGGGCTTTACGATCCTGCGCAGACAACAACTGCACGCGATATGTTGACAATCACCAACTATGCCCTTTCATTAGACGGATTTGAAGAAATTGCAGATACCAGAGAATATGCGCCGCAAATTACAAATACTGAAAATCATCCGAGTTCTGATGAATGGATCTGGACCCACTCAAATACCATGATGCAAGAATCGAGCGATTACTATTATGCTGGTGCAGAAGGCATTAAAACTGGAAACTTAAACGAATCTGGCAGAAGCGTTATTACAAAAGCAACCAAAGACGGAAATACATATTTAGTAGTTTTGATGAATGCACCGTTTACGGATGAAGAAGACAAACTGCAATATTATCACTTAGAAGATGCGATATCACTTTTTCAATGGGCATTTTCTGCTCTTTCATATACAACGCTCTTAGAAGACGATGAGGAACTTGCAGAAGTAGAAGTGGCGAACTCCGATGGAAATTCCTATGTTTTGGTGCGTCCAGAAAATGACTGTGTGATGTTATGGTGTGATGATGTAGATATAACGGCAGTTCAGCGTGTGATCGAACTCGAACAAAACGTACAGGCACCAATAGATGCCGGACAACAGCTTGGAATGATCTCACTTAAATTTTCCGGCGAAGTGATTGCGCAAGTGCCGCTTGTGGCAGTCAGCAGCGTTGATCGTTCTTTTTCCAAGTTCAATCTCTATGCATTACAAAATTTCCCACATTCTCCATGGTTTCGCTATGGACTAATCGCTGGGAGTATCTGTACTGTACTGTATATCCTGATTTGCATCTATGCATCTTATCGTGCAAAACGCAACGTAACACCAGAAGATCCGATTCATTTAATCCCACATGTGACAGATTTCACTGATCGTCCACAGCTAAACTGGAAACGATCCGAAACCGTATTCTATCATGGCCCAAACCACAATGAAAGTAAAAATACTGACGCAAAAAAAGAGCAAAAAAGTGAAAATGAAACTGCGAGTGCAATTCATAAGTAAGATCATATTCAATTCTTAGAAGAAAGGCGGTTATGATGAAGCTGGCCATCGCACAAACCAACATTCATTTTGAACAGCAAACAAAAAACCTATTTGTGGCCATGGAATGGATTGAAAAGGCAGCGCAAAAACATGCAGATTGTATTCTGTTTCCGGAAATGAGCTTCACAGGATTTTCCATGCATGCGTCATTTTTGGCTGCACTCGCTCCGGAGGCAATCTTAGAGATGCAGAATCTTGCAAGATATCATCACATTGCCATTGGATTTGGATATGTTGCATCAAATCTCAATGGGAAATATGAAAATCACTATATGTTGTGTAATAAATCCGGTAATACGATTTTAGACTATACAAAAATTCATCCATTTTCATACACCCATGAAGATGCCTATTATTGTGGCGGCAAAGAAATTATTACGCAAACGCTCGAGACCATTCCGATCAGTGTCTTGATTTGTTACGATCTACGATTTCCCGAAGTATTTCGTCTAGCGGCAAAAAACGCAGCTCTCATCATTGTTCCGGCAAACTGGTTAAAAAAAAGAAGTGAACACTTCCAGCTTTTACTTCGTGCACGTGCAATTGAAAATCAAGTTTACATTCTTGGTATAAA
Organism: uncultured Ruminococcus sp.; assembly: GCA_949291125.1. GTDB lineage: Bacteria > Bacillota > Clostridia > Oscillospirales > Ruminococcaceae > Ruminococcus_C. The sequence goes on along the minus strand of CASEUJ010000002.1, from coordinate 75,538 downwards.
CTGTGTCGGTACGCAAGAAGGCATGCAATTTTTAGGAAACAGCTGCTTTGTCAATCCGGAAGGAGAGATCCTAACCAGCTGTGGCAGTATGGCTGGATTGTATTTTACCGAATTTGAGAATGATGTGGCTGGATATCGCGCAAAATTTCCGACAAGAGCAGATGCGCGCATTGCGTGGTATGCACAGAAATACCAACAGGAGCTCATTGCGGATCAGAATTGAACTCTTTCATATTGTACTCCACTTCCTTTGCACTTTGAAAAAATGAATGTATTTCTGGATATTTATTCATGATTCGCATTGGCTTTATGTCTGTATTTGTGAAACAATGCGATGACGTTCCGACTGCACAGAGCAAACCGCTTTCCACACATCGGATCTCATAGCGAAGTTCCAATTTGAAACCGTTGTATTTGGTGATGTAAGAATACACTGCAAGGTGCTCTCCAAATCGTAGTGAATGCTTGTACTGACATGAAATTCCTAAAACCGGAAGCATAATGCCCTTCTTTTCCATAGTATCATAACCAACACCGATCTGATTCATAAAGTCAACACGTGCTTCTTCCATCATGTGAACATAGTTAGAATGATTGACAATGTCCATCCGATCTGTTTCGTGATAAAAAACCATTCTGACATACGGTTTGATCTGCATTGTATAAAAACCTCTTTCTAATCTTATTTTTTTGAACTCTTTTAATATAGCACACTTTCTATAATTTTCATATTCTTTTTCATGAATCAAATGTAAATAAATCAAAAGAACGTTTTTAAGCTCCTGCAAATATGATGCAGTGTTCAAAAACGTCCTTGCCGATTTATTCAGCCTTCGGTTGTCCAAGCTCCAAATAATACTGATTCAAATAATCATGATAAGATTTCTGGAATGTTTCATCATTTTCCTTGAGCTTATAAAGATATTTGTGAATGTTTTTCTGTTCATCAATTTCGATCAACACTCCAGCAATATTGGAACAGTGATCAGATACACGCTCGATGTTTGTAAGCAGATCTTGATAGATATAGCCCAGTTCAACAGTACACGCATCATTTTGTAGACGCTTAATATGTCTGTTTTTCAGTTCAACGCTCAGTGTATCAACAACTTCTTCCAAAGGTTCCACTTGATGCGCAACATCCAGATCATCTTCTCGGAATGCGCGATAGGAAAGATTCAGTGTTTCAAGCAACGCGTCACATAAAGTGTGTAGCTCTCTTTCCGCATCACTGGAAAATTGAAGTCCTTTGACATGTAGTTCATATGCTGATTCCATGATATTAATTCCATGATCACCGATACGTTCAAAATTCCCGATACAGTGTAGCATTTTAGATACGGTTCGATTATCATTGGAAGCAATGCTGTGTTTGCTGATCCGTACCAGGTATGCATTTAGCTTGTCCTCATACTTATCAATCTTTTCTTCATTTTCTTGAATCTGAGCCTTAACTTCATCATTATAGTTAAACAGCAAACCAATCGACAACTCCATTGTTTGTTTTGAAAGTTCCGCCATTTCAAGGGTGACGCTGCGGCATACTTCAATCGCAACTGCTGGTGTAGCCAGCAGACGCTCATCCAGAAGCTCACGCTTTTCCCTATTCTCAGTCTCCTTTTTGCTGTCCTTAATAATGAGGTATGCCAATTTTTCGAGTTGTTTGGTAAAGGGGAGCAAGAGTGCAGTTGTCAGTACATTGAAGACCGTATGTGAAAATGCAATGCCGACCGGATCAATTGCCGTTGTAATCAGAGAAAGTCCCAAGAGCCAGTGAACAAGATAAAAAATCGGCAGGAATATGATCGTACCAATGCAGTTAAAACAGATATGTACAATTGCAACACGCTTGGCACTGCGGTTTACGCCAATACTAGAGATCAATGCTGTAACACATGTACCAATATTCTGTCCCATGATAATCGGGATCGCCATGCCGTATGTGACCTGACCAGTCAGCGACAGCGCTTGTAAAATACCAACAGAAGCTGCTGAGCTTTGGATGATACCGGTGAACACAGCGCCCACCAAAACGCCCATAATCGGATTCTGGAACGCAGTCAAAAGACTGGAAAACTGTGGCGAATCTGCCAAAGGACTGACCGCATCACTCATCAATGTCATACCGGTCATCAGTACTGCAAAACCAACCAAGATCCTACCGATGTCCTTGGTACGATTGTGTTTTGCCATCATGATCATGATAACTCCGATAAGCGCAATGATCGGGGAGAAGGTTTCCGGTTTGAGCATCTGCATAAAGACACTCTCGCTTTCAATTCCGGAAAGGCTAAGAATCCATGCCGTCAGTGTCGTACCAATATTTGAACCCATCAGTACGCCGATCGTCTGACTCAGTGACATAATGCCGGAATTAACAAGTCCGACTAACATTACTGTTAATGCAGAAGACGACTGGATTGCAACCGTGATGCCGATTCCCAGTAACAGGCTTTTCAATTTATTTGAAGTCATCTTTTTTAAAATGATCTCCAGCTTACTACCTGCTAGTTTTTCCAAGCCGGAAGACATCACATTCATGCCATAGAGAAAAAAGGCAAGACCGCCCAATAGCATGATCACAGAAAAAATGTCCATTGTTTTTAAGCTCCTTTTCGACACATTTTTACATGGCAATTATAACAGAGCAATGTAAATTCTAAACGCATCTATTGTAAAATCTGTGTAAAAATGGACGAAAAGTTGAGAATCATTTTTTTTCATCTGTTTTTTGGGGGTCAAAGTGTGCTAGAGGAGAGCTATCAGTTGCATTTTTTAGAATTTGATTGGATAAATGTGTATATATTTCTGTTGTTGATGTACTTGCATGACCTAAAACTTCTTTTAATGTTAAAGCATCTACATGTCCATATTGATACATGAGAGTTGCGGCTGTATGGCGCAGCTTATGAGTAGAATAACCCTGTCCATCCAGTTCCGCCTTTGCCAATGCATTTTCTACGATTTGCTGTACTCTTCGCTTGCTAATCCGTGTATGACGTTTGCTCAGAAAAACAGCCTTTTCCGGGGAATTTTCAGGTAGATCGCGTACTGCTAGATAATTTTTCAGTGCAGTCATACATGCATCGTTGAGATATACCATACGCTCTTTATTTCCTTTTCCGAGAACGCGCATTTTAGCTTCAGAAAAGTTGATGTCAGTCATATTCAGCCCCACCAGTTCACTGAGCCGGATCCCACAATTCAAAAACAGTGTCAGAATACAATAATCGCGTTCTGGATAAGTAGTGTCTACTGATTGCAGAAGTTTCTGGCTTTGTTCCAAAGTCAGATAGCGCGGCAACGATTTTTTGGGAGAAGGAAGCTCTAAGCGCTCTGTGGGATCTTGTGAGATGGAATTCTGATGGTAACAGAGATAGCCAAAGAAGCTACGCAATGCTGAAACTTTTCTGCCTCTGGAACGATCATGATTTTCACGTTCTTCTGTGACATAATATAAATAATTATAGAGATCTTGCAACCGCACCTGATCCAACAATTGTATGGACATATCGCGGATCGGAATTTGTTGCAGATCGTTTTCATTCTGATACGCAGGATCTTTCATCATGCGCAGATATTTTAAGAACAGCCGTATGTCCAAATAATATTCCTGTATGGTTCGTTTAGACAGAGATTTTGTAACGGTAATATATAGGATATAGTCCAAAAAAAAATCCGGGCATTGTATACGGTCAATTTCCATAGAAAACAAGGACTCCTTTTCTTATTCTTAGATTCTTAGAAATGGGGTAGGCATAATTTTATCAAGTCAAATTTGCATTTTTCTAATTGCACCAAATACAAATTTGGTGCAATTAGAAGTACTTCTCATAGACTTGTCTACACGGACATGTTTTTACAGGTCAGTCGTCGTTACATTCTGAATCAACTGTTCTGCACAGCGTAACCCATCTACAGCCGCAGACGTGATCCCGCCAGCATAACCGGCACCTTCTCCGCAGGGGTATAATCCCTTCAACGACGTGGACATACAAGTTGCATCTCGGATGATTCGCACAGGTGAAGAACTTCGACTTTCAACTCCAGTTAGTACAGCGTCTGCCATTGCAAACCCATGGATTTTTCGATCCATCTCAGGAATCCCTAGACGCAGCGTCTCTGCAATAAATGCTGGCAGGTATTGATCTGGAAGCACGAGTGAAACACCAGGCGTATATGTTGGTACTACATCACCAAGCGTTCGCGGTGTCTGTTTTTGTAAAAAATCGCCAACACAGCATACCGGCGCATAATAATTTCCACCGCCAGCCAAAAAAGCATCATGCTCGAGTTTTCTCTGAAATTCTATGCCTGCGAGTGGATGTGTACTATGAAGCTCATCCGCTGACACGCCGACCAAAAGTGCACTGTTAGCATTTCTGCCATCACGCTTATAATTGCTCATGCCATTTACCACGAGACGCTCTGGCTCAGAGGAGGCGGCAACCACTTCCCCACCGGGACACATACAAAATGTGTACAAACTTTTTCCATTTGGGAGATGCACCACAAGTTTATAATCTGCCGCCGGCATAAGTTGTGGTCGTTTTTTTTCATCCCCGTACATCACTTTATCAATGAAATACTGGGGATGCTCAATGCGCATACCCACCGCAAAATTCTTTTGCACCATGGCAATACCACTCTCATAGAGCATAGAAAAAGTATCTCTTGCGCTGTGTCCTACAGCAAGAATACAGCTTGTTGTTCCTATTGTATATTCGATTCCGTTTTTTTCATAGACGACTCCATATAGCGTATTATTTTTTTGCAGTAGTTTCGTCAAACGTGCGCCGAATACAATTTCACCGCCATTTTTTTGAATAGCTTTTCGCATTTCACGCACTACTCCAATCAAGCGATCTGTACCGATATGCGGCTTGGCAAGGTATAAAATTTCTTCTGGTGCACCACAGGAAACAAATGTTTCGAGTACAAATCGAATGCGGTTATCCTTGATTCCAGTGGTCAGTTTTCCATCTGAAAATGTCCCAGCACCGCCTTCTCCGAACTGAACATTACTGGAAGGGTCAAGCCTTCCAGTTCTTCGGAATAGTTCCACATCCTGTCGTCGCTGTTCTACACACAAGCCGCGTTCCAGTACAAGTGGGCATAGTCCAGCCTTTGCAAGTAAGTAAGCGGCAAACATGCCGGCCGGACCAAACCCTACTATCACCGGGCGCTTATGTGAATTTTGAAGTGCACATCTGGATGGAATGACATAATGATAAGGGGTATATTTTTGTACATTGCGGTCTGATGCAAAGCGTTTTAGGATACGTTCCTCTTCTTTTATGCAGACTAGCAGGGTCAGTACAACAAAAATCTGAGTTTTTTTTCTAGCATCAATTGATTTTTTCAGATATGTGATCTGTTCTACTGTCTGAGTATGAATTTTTAAGCGCTTTGCCACTGCTACATATAGCTCTTGTTCTGTATATGTATACGGCATCGTTAGATTCATCAGTTTGATCATACACTTCTCTCTCTCCCCTGTTTGTGCGATAAAAATGCGATCACACTCTGTGCAGCATACTGTCCCGAACGCCATGCCCAGTCCAGGTTATAACCGCCACATTTTCCATGCAAATCCAATATCTCACCGGCAAAAAACAAGCCACATACTTTTTTGGATTGCAGATCTGAACGCAGCTCTTCTGCCGGAATTCCACCGGCAGTCACCTGCGCATCCTGCCAACTACCGCGTCCAGAAATTGGAAATCGCCAATCTTGAAATAAATTTACTAAAGCTTCCAGATCAGAAGGAGTCATATGACAAACCGGATCAGAAAGCAGCAATTCCGGCATGCATTGCCGCAACAAGAATGTGGCGATCTTCTTTGGAAACAAGCCGGTGAGAAAATCTTCACATTTCCACTGTGCACGGATTGCATATACTTCCCATAGCATTTGCAGGATCTGTTCCGGCTTTTTTTTCGGCAGCAGATGCATTGAAAGGTAGACCGGATTCTTCTTAAAACACATTGCAGATAAATTCATCACACAAATACCAGAGATCCCACGTTCTGTAAACTGCACTTCTCCTTGTTCGGTTGCAAGCTTTTTTTCATTTGCATCAAGTGCTGTGACCAATGCTGGAATTCTCGCACCTTTTAAAAAGCGCATTTGGTCTGTACACACGGAGAAGTTGGTCAATGCAGGTTGAAGTGTTGTAGAATGATGACCCATTTTCTTTAAAAAAGTAAGAGTGTTTCCATCTGAGCCTGTTTTTGGCGCAGCGAGTCCGCCTGATGTCATGATTACCGCATGTGCCACAATTTCATCTTGTGATGCCTGTGCGTAAAACAGGTCTCTTTTCTGCAGATCTGTGATCTTGCAATCACAGCGCACCTCCACGCCAAGATGCTGAGCGGTGAATCGCAGTGCATCCAGAACAGATGCGGCCTGATTGCTATGCGGATAAAGCCGACCTTCATTGTCTTCACGACAATAGAGTCCCATATTTGCAAAAAAAGTTTTAGTATCAATTGTATTTGCGAAGACTTCTGACAATAGTGTGGTAATTGTACCATAGTAGTCGCCTTTTTGATGGAAAACATTGCCAAGATTACAGCGGCCATTTCCAGTCACCAAGATCTTTTTTCCAATACGAGAATTCCTCTCTGCAATGCAAACACGAAGATCTGGTCGAAGTTGCCGTATTACAATAGCGGCGGCAAGCCCGGAAGCGCCGCCGCCGCAAATCAGAATATCTGTCTGCATCTTAGTTTTTTATACTGTGCATCGGTGCAGGAATTCTGCCGCCGCGAGAAATAAACTTTTCAGAAGATTTCTCGCTGACCGGCATTACCGGCGCACTTCCAAACAGACCACCATATTCCAACATATCCCCTTCTTGGAGCCCAATTGCCGGGATAATACGAACAGCTGTTGTCTTATTATTGACCATACCGATCGCCATTTCATCTGCAATGATCGCTGAGATTGTAGATGCCGGTACGTCTCCAGGAATTGCGATCATATCCAGCCCCACGGAGCATACGGAAGTCATGGCTTCCAACTTGTTCAAGGTCAATGTACCATCTACAGCAGCATCAATCATGCCGGCATCTTCGGAAACTGGTATAAATGCCCCGGAAAGTCCGCCGACATTAGAAGATGCCATAACGCCGCCCTTCTTTACAGCGTCATTGAGCAATGCCAAAGCCGCTGTCGTGCCATGTGTGCCGCATACTTCCAAGCCCATAGTCTCCAGAATGTGCGCAACACTGTCTCCCACAGCCGGTGTCGGCGCAAGAGAAAGATCAACGATACCAAACGGAACACCAAGCATCTGCGAAGCCTTTGTGCCGACCAATTGACCCATACGTGTGATCTTGAATGCAGTCTTTTTGATAATATCCGCAAGTTCATCGATGGATGCATCTGGATATTTTGCAATGGTCGAGCGCACAACACCTGGTCCAGAGACACCGACATTGATGACGCAATCAGACTCCCCAACACCATGGAATGCACCAGCCATAAACGGATTATCCTCTGGTGCATTACAGAAAATCACAAGCTTAGACGGTCCAACGCACTGGCGGTCTGCCGTAAGCTTTGCGGATTCAAGAACAACTTCTCCCATGATTTTTACGGCATCCATATTGATTCCACTTCTGGTTGTACCGACATTGACGGACGAACAAAGGCGAGTGGTAATATCCAACGCCTCCGGAATTGAACGGATCAGTTCAAGATCCCCTGCGCTGAACCCTTTATGTACCAATGCGGAATAACCGCCGACAAAGTTGACGCCGCAAGTCTCAGCTGCCTTTTGCAGTGTTCTGGCAAATGCAACCGGACTTTTTCCCGGGCATGCAGCCGCCAGCATGGCGATTGGTGTGACCGAAATACGTTTATTGATAATCGGAATCCCGTATTCTTTTTCGATTCTTTCACCGATCTCTACAAGCTTTGCTGCTTTTGTTGTAATTTTATCGTAGACCTTTTGGCAGGCCTTGTCAATATCTGGATCAATACAGTCCAGCAGCGAGATTCCCATTGTGATCGTGCGGATATCCAGACATTCATCCTGGATCATACGAATCGTTTCTAAGATATCCCCTGCATTAAACATTGTACTATTCATGCGCTTTCTCCTGCTTTTTAGTTATATCCGGTGCATGGCGTTGAAAATATCCTCATGCATCGTGTGGATCGATAATCCCAGTGTTTCGCCAAGTGCGCTCAGATCATCGCTAAGCTTGGTGAAATCAGTTGTCATTTTTGTAATATCTACCATCATAATCATGGCAAACATATCCTGCAAAACGCTCTGAGTTACTTCAAGGACATTTGCCTGATAGTTGGCGCAAACTCCGCTGACTTTGTGTAGGATGCCTACATTATCTTTTCCGATTACAGTAATAACTGCTCGCATAATTTCTGATACCTCCGATGGATTTTGTTTGTATTATTCAGAAAGGAGCTTCTTGACGCGCTCCATTGCTTCGATTGTCTTTTCACGGTCACCAAATGCGGTCAGGCGGAACCAACCCTTTCCATTTTTACCAAAGCCTTCACCTGGTGTGCCAACAACTGCAATCTTCTCCAGTAGGTAATCAAAGAAATCCCAACTAGACATTCCCTTCGGACACTTAAGCCAGATGTACGGAGAATTTTTTCCGCCTGTGTACTGGATACCGAGATCATCCATGGTTTTCGCAATAATCGCGGCATTTTCTTGGTAATACGCGATATTCTCGTGAATCTGCTTCAACCCTTCTTCCGTAAACACTGCCGCAGCAGCACACTGTACTGGATAGGAAACACCATTGAACTTACTCCCCTGCCGTCTGCCCCAGAGCTGAGCAATGCTGACATCTTCACCGTTAGAAGTGGTGACATGCAGTGCAGATGGCACAACTGTATAGCCACAACGCATACCCGTAAATCCAGCAGTTTTGGAGAGCGAACACATTTCAATGGCACACTCTTTTGCACCATTGACTTCATAAATGCTGTGTGGCACTTCTGGATCCGTAATAAATGCTTCATATGCTGCATCATAAATAATGATGGCTTCATTTGCTTTTGCGTAATCAATCCATTCTTTCAACTGAGCTCTGGTGTAAGCAGAACCAGTCGGATTGTTCGGGGAACATAAGTAAATCAGATCTGCATGAACAGATGAATCCGGCATTGCTGCAAATCCATTTGCTTCATTAGAATCTGCATAAATGATTGTTCTGCCACTCATCTTATTCGAGTCCACATAGACCGGATAAGCCGGATCAGTAATCAGAACGATATTGTTATCGTCAAAGATATCGACGATATTGCCACAGTCACTTTTTGCACCATCATTAACGCGGATCTCATCAAGTTCCAGCGAAACGCCAAACTTTTTGTAGTAGCCTGCAATTGCCTTCTTCAAAAAGTCATAGCCGGTTCCGCTGTCTTCGTAGCCTTTGAAAGTTTCTTTGACGCCCATTTCTTCGGCACCTTTTTTCATTGCTTCCACACAAACTGGTGCGATCGGCAGAGTAACGTCACCGATACCCATACGAATTAGCGGCGCATCTGGATTTTTTTTCAAAAAAGAATTGACTTTTTTTGCAATGTTAATGAACAAATAATTTTTTTCAAGTTTCAAAAAGTTCTCATTGATTTTTGGCATAGTGATTTTTCCTTTCTATCTTGTTGTGGCAAAATACGGTTATGATTTTATCAAAGCTCTGGAAGTTCAATCTTTCCTTCAAAGATATAGGTTGCCGGACCAATCATGGTGACAGACTCATCTTCATGATAAATAATACGCAGATCACCGCCGCGCAGATGTACGAGGATCTCCTCTTCTTTTTGACAATATCCATTGAGAACAGCAGCCACTACAGTAGCACATGTGCCAGTTCCACAGGCAAATGTTTCACCGCTTCCACGCTCCCAAACACGCATTTGCAGAGTGTGGTCGTCGATCACACGGACAAATTCTGTATTTACACGATCCGGAAACAACGTATGATGTTCAAAAGAGGGACCGATTTTTTCTAAATCTAATGAATCCACGTCTTGCATAAATACAACAGCATGCGGATTTCCCATGGAAATGCAGGTCATTTCATAAGTCACGCCATCCACTTCCACCGGCTGCGCCACAAAGCGATCAAGTTCTGAGCGAATTGGAATCTCCTTTGGCGTTAAAATCGCCTTACCCATATCAACTTTCACACTTTCAATCTTTCCATCTGCACCCGGATAAAGCGTCAGATACTTGATACCGGAGTTTGTTTCCACCGAGATCTCAGTCTGATCCGTCATGCCCATATCATAGACATATTTGCCGACACACCGGATCCCGTTTCCGCACATCATTGCCTCTGAACCATCCGCATTAAAAATACGCATCCGGAAATCAGCCTTGTCTGAGGGAAGGATCAGAATTAATCCATCCGAACCAATACCAAATCGGATATCACTCAGAAAAACCGAAAGCTTTTCTGGGTTCTCTACGGTTTCTTTAAAGCAATTGACATAGATATAACAATTGCCAATTCCATGCATTTTAGAAAAAGTCAGCATATGATTCCTCCTACTCCATCATGTTATCCTTTTCTATTATACTGAAAACATCCAAAAAAATCAAGTTGTATTCTGAAATTTTTTTCTTTTCTGGAAATTTATCGGCTCTCACAAGAAAAAACTTGCAAAAAAAAGACAGTTGTGCTATAATAGAACAGATCATAAAATGTCTGCTGTACGCAGATAAGACGTCTCTGATTTTCGGCAATAATTGCCCAGATTAAAGGAGTATCATATAAACAGAAAGAAACGAGGGATCTGATTTGAACTTAGAAATGATCGCATACCTGGCAGAGCTTGGAAAGCTTAATTTTACGCCGGAAGAAATGAAGAAAATGGCTGCTGATATGACCAGTATTATCAATATTATGGATACGGTCAAAGAAATTGATGTGGAATATGATGCAGAGGCTGATAATAAGAATGTCTACCTCAATGATCTTCGTGAGGATATCAGTGCAGAGAGTTTCCCGACGGAAAAGATCCTGCAAAATGCCGTACATGATGAAAACTGTTTCGTTGTGCCCAAAGTTGTAGAATAAACTAAAAAGGAGGAGTCCGCATCATTTGCGGACGCAAGTCAAATGGATTATCAAAAGCTTACGATCACACAACTGCGCCAGATGTTGGATCAAAAAGAGATTTCAGCAGTCGAGCTGACGCAGGGATATCTGAACCGAATTGCGGCTCTTGATGGTGATGTGCAGAGTTATATCACCGTAACTCCAGAGCGAGCTTTGGAGGATGCAAAAATTGCACAGAAAAAAATTGATGCAGGGCAGGCGGGAGCGTTGTGCGGTATTCCTCTTGCTATCAAAGACAATATCTGCACTGATGGCATCCGTACCACTTGCGCATCAAAGATGCTTGAGGACTTTGTCCCGCCGTATAACGCCACTGTTATGGAAAAACTGAAAATACAAAATACCATTTTACTCGGAAAGACCAGCATGGACGAATTTGCTATGGGCGGTTCGACGCAGACATCTGCATTTGCGAAGACGAAAAACCCCTATGATTTTGGTCGTGTTCCTGGTGGCTCATCGGGTGGCTCGGCCGCAAGCGTTGCTGCTTCTCTTGCACCTGCTGCAATTGGCTCAGATACTGGCGGATCGATTCGTCAGCCGGCGGCATTCTGTGGTGTAACTGGTTTAAAGCCGACTTATGGCAGAGTTTCGCGATATGGCTTGGTAGCATTCGCTTCTTCGCTTGACCAGATCGGACCAATCGCCAATAATGCCAGAGACTGTGCACTGCTGCTTGGCGCTATCTCTGGGTTCGATCCCCATGACGGTACATCTTCCAAACATGCAGTGGAAGATTATACCGCAAAGCTTGGAAAAGAGATCAAGGGAATGCGAATTGCACTGCCAAAGGAATTTTATGCAGACGGCATTGATGATGGCGTGAAAACCGCTGTTATGCAGGCAGCAAAAACCTATGAAAAAATGGGCGTACAGTTAATTGAATGTAGCATGCCGAGTTTGAAGTATGCTGTTGCAGCATATTATCTGATCGCTTCTGCTGAGGCATCTTCTAATCTGTCGCGTTATGACGGCATCAAATATGGACATCGTAGCAAAGTAGGCGATACATTTCAGGAACTGATCTGCAACTCACGTAGTGAGGGGTTTGGTGATGAAGTAAAACGCCGAATTCTCCTTGGAAACTATGCTCTCTCCAGCGGTTACTATGATGCTTATTACGGCAAAGCAATGGCACTGAAACAACGTATCCGTAGCGAATATGCTCACATCTTTGAATCCTGTGATGTAATCTTGACGCCAACAACACCGACAGTAGCATATGGCATTCATGAAAACATTTCTGATCCGGCAAAGATGTATCAAGCAGATATCTGTACTGTTACCGTCAACATTGCTTCCCTTCCTGCTGTTTCTACACCCTGCGGATATGATGCGTCGGGTATGCCCATCGGTATGTCCCTGATCGGCAAGCAGTTTGATGAAGCCACGATCTTACAGGTTGCTGATGCCTATGAGCAGCAATTTACACCGGTTGCACCGGTACTTTAAAGGAGGTACGCACATCACTATGTCATCCTATATTCCTGTTATTGGTCTGGAGATTCATGCGGAACTCCTGACAAAATCAAAAGTATTCTGTACCTGTGGTGCACAGTTTGGCGGCAGCCCAAACTCTCGCTGCTGCCCAGTATGCAGCGGTATGCCGGGTACACTGCCGGTAATCAACCAAACCGCCGTTGAATATGCTGTAAAGGCTGGATTTGCGCTGGGCTGCGATATCAATAAATTTTCTGTTTTCGATCGAAAGAATTATTTTTATCCGGATCTTCCGAAGGCGTATCAGATTTCTCAGCTCTATCGCCCGTTATGCTTGAAGGGGAAAGTGGATATCGAAACAGAAAATGGTTCTAAATCGATCCGTATCAACCACATCCATCTGGAAGAAGACGCCGGGAAGTTGGTGCACGATGATTTCAACGCCGTTTCTCTGGCGGACTATAACCGTTGTGGTATTCCGCTAGTGGAAATCGTTACTGAGCCGGATATCTCTTCTGCGGAAGAAGCAAAGGCGTTTATTGAAAAAGTTATTCTGTTACTGCAGTATGCTGGTGTCAGCGACTGTAAGATGGAAGAAGGATCGCTTCGCTGTGATGTCAATGTTTCTATTATGCGTCCGGAGGACAAAGAACTTGGCACACGTACTGAAATCAAGAATATGAATTCGCTTAAGTCCATCACACGTGCCATTAACTATGAAATCAAGCGTCAGTCTAGACTGCTTGATGCCGGAAAGAAAGTCGTACAGGAGACGCGCCGCTTTAACGAAAATAAGGGTGAAACCTCCTCAATGCGCAGCAAGGAAAATGCACATGATTATCGCTATTTTCCGGAGCCGGATATTTTACAGGTGAACTTTACCGATGAAATGCTGGACACGATCAAAGCAACTCTGCCGGAGCTTCCACATAAGAGAATGCGCCGTTACACCACAGACTATGGTCTTTCTAAGACAGATGCCCAGATCATTATTGGTCAGAAGATTGTTTCTGATTTTTATGATGCAGCAGTCACTGCGTATCCTCAGCCTAAAAACATTGCAAACTTCATTATTGTTGAACTCTTGCGCCGTGTAAACTTGGGCGAAGTTTCGATCGAGGCGCTCCCCTTCTCACCGGAAGAATTTGCACAACTTGTGAAAATGGCGGATACTGAACAGGTGTCGAAAAATGATGCAAAGAAGATTCTGCGCAGCATGATTGAAACCGGAAAAGATGCCATGACAATTGCAAAGGAATCCGGCATGCTAATCCAGAATGATACCGCAAAGGCAGAGGCTGAAATTGCAAAGATCCTTACCGAAAATGCAGCAGCAGTTTCGCAGTATCAGGGTGGCGAAAAGAAGGTATTCGGCTTTTTGATGGGGCAGTGTACAAAGACGTTGCGTGGCGTTTGCACACCGGCTGTGATCAAGCAGATCTTGGAGCAGAAACTTTCTGAAGCAAAGCCAACAGCACAGGCAGAACGTGCAGATGAGAAAGCAGACACTACTGCTACAGTTACTTATGAATGCACTGCATATTCCAATCCTGATCCTTATAAACCGTCCCGAAGAAATGATGTATTACAGATCAGCGGTGACACTCTGATCCATGAGTTCGACTTTTCTGATGCTTCCGATCATGTGGGCGAATCTATCACAATTCGCGCCTGTGTGCACAAGATTCGACAGATGAGTGGCTTCGCGTTTATCATCCTGCGAACAGGGCGTTATCTGATACAATCACTCTATGTTCCGGAACAGTGCAAAGATTCGATTAGCGGTCTGCGTGAAGGAAACTTTGTCTGTGTATCCGGCGTTGTGACCAAAAATGAAAAGGCAGTGGGCGGCGTTGAAATTCAGCTTTCTTCTTTGCAAGTAATCTCACATTCTAATGCGGAATATCCGCTGAAGGTCTCCAATAAAAAGCTGGGGTGCGGTCTGGATATCAACCTCGACAACCGCTCTGTTGCATTGCGAAACATCTATGAACGTTCCATCTTCCGCATTCAAGAAGGTGTTGCAAACGGTTTCCGTCAGTTCATGCTAAAGGAAGGCTTCACTGAAATTCACACGCCGAAGATCGTGGCACAGGGTGCAGAAGGCGGTGCCAATATTTTCCACCTAGAATACTTCGACAAGCCTGCATTCCTTAACCAGTCTCCACAGTTTTATAAGCAGACAGCCGTTGCGTTCTTCGATCGTGTGTTTGAGATCGCACCGGTATACCGCGCTGAAAAGCACGCAACTTCGCGTCATATCAACGAGTATATCGGTCTGGACTTTGAGATGGGCTATATTGACAGCATGTATGATGTTATGGCAATGGAAACTGCAACGCTACGCTTCATTATGGACTATCTACGCGAGCACTATGCATACGAACTGGATTTATTAGAAGCAGATATTCCAGTGATTGGTGAGATTCCGTGTGTAACGCTTTTGGAAGCAAAGGAAATTCTGGGTAACAAGGGATCGAAGAACAAGCTTGATCTAGAACCAGAAGACGAGGTGGCACTTTGCGAATATGCAAAAGAAACGTTTGACAGTGACTTTATCTTTGTCACCCATTTTCCGTCATCCAAGCCCCCATTCTATGCAATGAATTCAAAAGAAGATCCGCGTCTGGCATATAAGTTTGACCTGTTGTTCCGCGGATTGGAGATCACAAGCGGCGGTCAGCGAATTCATGACTATCAGGAACAGCTAGATAAAATGCGCGCACAAGGTCTTGATCCAGAAGACTTTAAGTACTACCTAGAAGCACATAAATACGGTCTGCCGCCACACGGCGGTCTTGGTATTGGTTTGGAACGTCTAGTTATGAAATTACTCAAGCTCTCAAATATTCGTCAGGCAAGCATGTTCCCGCGTGATATCAATCGTCTACTGCCGTAATCCCCCCATATCGAAATTTTTATCCATCTCCCCTCCCCTGAAAGAGGTGATTTTATGGACGAAAAAGATTTTTATCTGGATGCGATCCGCGATGTCGTACCAGCACACAAAGAAAACGAGATCCAGCATGTGTTTTATTCTTTTCTAGAGTTAGAACACTTATACGACTCTGCTATCGAAATTGTCAAGACGCAGCTAAACATTTTTGATAATGAATTTAGCATGCGGTTTCAGCGAAATCCGATTCATCATATCGAAAGCCGTATTAAAACACCGCAGAGCATCGTCGGAAAATTGCAGCGTAAAGGATTTCCGGTCACACCCGATAGTGCCAGAGAGAATCTTATGGATATTGCTGGTGTACGTGTCATCTGCTGTTATATTGATGACATTTATGCCATTGCTAATCTTCTGACAGAACATAGCGCGTTTTCACTACGCAAGGTGAAAGATTATATCAAAAATCCAAAGAAAAACGGCTATCGCAGTTTTCACATGATTGTCGATGTGCCGGTGCATATGTCCACAGGGAAAGAAATCGCACCTGTTGAGATCCAGATCCGCACGATTGCAATGGATTTCTGGGCAAGCTTAGAGCACCAACTTCACTATAAATCTACCGGAAATCAAGCTGTTGCATCAACATTGACTGATGAACTGAAAGAATGTGCAGAAACAATCGCATCCATTGATCATAAGATGCAGGATATGTTCAAACAGATCAATCAACTTTGAATGGTAATCAAAAAAATGAAAAAAGTGAAAATTTTTATCGTATCACTTGACATTTATGGCGACTTGTGCTATAATTCATAGCTGTGGTTGTTATGCCATAAATTTATGAATTCTCAGGACTACTGTCGGTGTTTTGGCCGATGGGCTGCTGTAGATGATAGATACAGACGATACAGGAGGTGAAATACCATGAAGGAAGGAATCCATCCGACTTTTGAAAAGACTACTATTACATGCCACTGTGGCAATGTTATGGAAACAATGTCTACGAAGAAGGACATTAAGGTTGAAATCTGTGCAAAGTGTCATCCGTTCTTTACCGGTAAGCAGAAGCTTGTTGATACCGGTGGGCGTGTGGATCGTTTCAAGAAGCGTTTCAATCTGGACTAAATCGAGTATTTTTACTTTTGCAGTGAATTGGGCGGTAGTTTATGTTACCGTCCTTTTTCTGTATCATGAGAAAGGGGGCCGTAAAATATGGATCTAAAAGAATATCGCACCATTGCCACATCAAACAGCGCATCTTATATCGAAAAAAAATCGGAATTTATAGCACAACTTATGCCAGTTCAAACAAATGATGAAGCAATGGCATTCATTGAAGAAGTTCGCCGACAAAATCGAAAAGCAAGGCATCATGTCTATGCCTACTGTCTGCGAGAAGATCACATCACGCGCTATTCTGATGATGGCGAACCGCAGGGTACAGCCGGGATGCCGGTTCTTGAGGTATTACAAAAAAATGTACTAACGGATATTTGCTGTGTGGTGACGCGATATTTCGGTGGCGTTTTGCTCGGTGCAAATGGTCTAGTGCGTGCCTATTCCCACAGCGCTGCACTAGCAGTTGCACAGGCAAAGCTGAAAATTATGCTGCCTGCATATCCAGTTTCGCTGCAAATGGATTATACAATATATGGTAAGGTCTTATATCGGCTGCCGGAAAATCATCTAACACAAGTAGATACGCAATTTACGGATCAGGTGAAAATGCGATTTCTAGTACATGTACCGCAATGGAATGTGCTGCAAAAAGAATTGGTAGAGCTGTCTGGAAATCAGATAATTATACAGGTTGGTGAAATGCAATATGCCGATTTTTCTGACAGCACGCCAAAGCAATAAAAAAGAAGGACTTTTTGAGAGATCGTGCGTATAAAATAATGGAATTAAATTCACAGAGGTGATATTATGACGATCCGCGAAGAATTGGAACAGCGAGAATTGCAATTTTTAAGCCCGGATGCATGCCCGAATAGCGGACATGCAAAGCGTCAGCATTTGGAGGCTCCTTGCTCTTACCGCACCGATTTTCAGCGTGACCGCGACCGCATTTTACATTGCAACTCCTTTCGACGATTAAAAAGAAAAACTCAGGTTTTTCTTTCTCCCGTCGGTGACCACTATCGCACGCGTCTGACACACACACTCGAGGTGTCACAGATTGCCAGAACGATTTCACGCGCAATGCGCCTTAATGAAGATCTGACAGAGGCAATCGCACTCGGACATGATTTAGGGCACTCTCCGTTCGGACACAGCGGTGAATCTATTCTCAATAGCATTTGTCCCCATGGATATCGCCATTATGAACAAAGCCTGCGTGTGGTTGATTGCATCGAAAAAGGTGGTGCAGGGCTGAATCTGACATATGAGGTGCGCAATGGTATTCTCTGTCACACAAATAAAATTGCTGATACGAAAGAAGGCAATGTTGTACGTGTCGCTGACAGAATCGCATATATAAACCACGATATCGAAGACGCTATTCGTGCTGGGATCTTACACACAGATGACATTCCATCGGATGTAACAGATATACTTGGAAACACCAAAACGCATCGAATCACAACACTTGTGGCATCTGTTGTTGCCCATGGAACTGATGAAATTGGCATGGAACCGGAAATCCAGAAAAAGCATGATCAGCTTCATACATTTATGTTCGAACGTGTCTACTACAATCCTATTGCTAAGCAGGAAGAAAATAAAGCAAAACTGTTGATCGAAACACTTTACGATTATTTCATTGCACATCCGAACGAATTGCCAGAAGAATATCTAGCAATTGCAAAAAAGGAAGATGTCCATCGTGCAGTGTGTGATTATATTTCTGGTATGAGTGACAGCTATGCAGTAAACCTTTATCAGGATTTATTCATTCCGAGAGGATGGCATTGAATCAACTTCTATCTCTTTCATTTTACTGATGTGAAGGGTGGGATATTATGACATACAGCGATGATTTTTTAGAGCAAATACGCGCCTCTTCTCCCATGGAATCAGTTGCTTCCAACTATGTCAATTTACAGCGACGCGGGCGTCACTATGTCTGCAATTGTCCATTTCATTCTGAAAAGACACCGTCGTGTACAATATTTCCGGATACTCAGAGCTTTTATTGTTTTGGCTGCGGCGCCGGCGGCGATGTAATCACCTGGATCCGGAGAATTGAAGGTCTGGAATTTCCAGAAGCAGTGAAATTTCTTGCGGAAAAAAGCGGTATCCAAATCCCAAACGACCGTGAGGCAGAACAACGGGTAAAATTACGAACACAGATCCTTGCCATTAACCGTGAAGCGGCAAATTTTTATTTCCGAAATCTAATTTCCGGAAAAGATAAACGTGGACTGGAATATCTGATCTCACGAAAACTAAAACCAGAAACAATCCGCAAATATGGACTTGGCTATGCACCGGATAGTTGGACAGAGCTAACAGACCACCTGTTAAAAAAAGGATTTCAAGAAGAAGAATTGATCGCAGCAGATATTTCTCATCGTTCTAGCAAAAACAATTTGTATGATGTATATCGATGCCGAGTAATGTTCCCCATTGTCGATACACGCGGTGCAGTGATCGGATTCGGCGGCAGAGTTATGGATAATAGCCAGCCAAAATATCTCAACACTGCAAAAACACCGGTGTTTGATAAAGGACGCAATCTCTTCTCTCTAAACTTTGCCCAGAACAGCAATTCAAGCTCTATGATTCTTGCAGAAGGGTATATGGATGTCATTGCAATCAACCAAGCAGGATTTTCAAATGTTGTCGCAACACTGGGCACTGCAATCACGCCGGAACAAGCACGCAAGCTGACGCAATACGCAAGAGAAATGATAATTGCATATGATAGCGATGGCGCTGGACAAACAGCAACGCAAAAAGCGATCAATCGCTTCAGTGAAGTGGGACTTCCGACACGAATTCTGCATATGACTGACGCAAAGGATCCGGATGAATATATCAAAAAGTTTGGCTCGGAGCGTTTCCGGCTGCTTTTGGAACAGGCTGGTGATGCAATTAATTTCCGGCTGGATCGCTGTGAAGAAGGCATTGATACAACAACCGAAGCAGGAAAAGTAAATTTATTAAAGCGTCTGGTTACTGTTCTGACTGAAATTCAGGATCCTCTGGAGCGTGAGGTTTATCTCTCCCGCACAGCAAACAAATGGGATATTACAGTGGACGTGCTTCATCAACAGGTGGAACGTCAATTGAAAAGCAAAAAACGGTTAGAAAAGGCAAAGCAGTGGCAGACGATTGTTGATCATACTACAAAATCGGAGCAAGCTTTACCGCAGACGCCGGAACAGATTCGCGAAACACGTGCTGCGCAGCGTGTATTGTATTATATATTTACATTTCCAAAGGAAAGTGCATGGATTTTAGGATCGATGGATCTGCATAATCTCTCAAATCCACTCTATCAAAAAGTATTTGATTTTTTTCAGGAAAAAGGAGAAATTTCGCTTTCTATGCTTGGAAACGTATTATCTGATGAGGAAATGGGTAAAATAACCGGGATTCTGGCAAAACAACAAGATTTCCCTGCATCAAAACAAGAGGCAATAGACTGTCTGCAAATTCTCGGTCAATCACTTGACAAACAAATCGAGAGTAATGATGACTTGATCTCCTTGATTCAAAAAAAGAAACTCGGATCTGATCATACATAATGAAATGCGAATCTATGAAAAATGCTGCACACGAAAAGTTCGTGCGAATGGAAAGGAATTCATAATATGGAACAGAAAAAAATGACCATTGATGCATTGATGGAACAGGGCAAAGCAAATGGTAAGCTGACAACCAAAGAAATCACAGATGTCCTGGATGAGCTGGATTTTGATACCGATCAGCTGACGTCTATCATTAATAGCTGTGAACAGCTGAACATTGAAATTGTAGATGATTCGATCGTGGACGATGATGCGCTCAAAGATACAGATATTGATCTTGTAGATGATTTAGAGCTTTCTCTTTCGACAGAAGGTGTTTCGATTGATGATCCGGTCAAGATCTATCTGAAAGAAATCGGCCGTGTGCCGTTACTCACGCCCGATGAGGAAACTGAACTTGCCAAGCGCATGGCAGAGGGTGACAGCTATGCAAAAAAGCGTCTGTCAGAGGCAAATCTGCGTCTGGTTGTCAGCATTGCGAAGAAATATGTTGGCAGAGGTATGCAATTCCTCGACCTAATTCAGGAAGGCAACTTAGGACTTTTGAAAGCAGTCGAAAAATTTGATTATACAAAGGGATTTAAATTCTCGACCTATGCCACATGGTGGATCCGTCAGGCGATCACCAGAGCAATTGCCGATCAGGCAAGAACCATTCGGATTCCAGTGCATATGGTAGAAACGATCACAAAGGTCAAAAAAGTTTCCAGTCAGCTGCTTCATGAAACCGGACATGATCCTTCCGCAGAAGAAATTGCAGCCCGCCTTGAAATGGCTCCGGAACGTGTTCGTGAAATCATGCGTATTGCACAAGATCCGGTTTCCCTGGAAACACCGATCGGTGAAGAAGAAGACAGCCATCTCGGAGATTTTATCCCTGATGATGACGCTCCGGCACCAGCTGACGCTGCTTCCCTGATGCTTCTAAAAGAACAGCTGAATGAGGTGCTGTCTACATTGACAGATCGCGAAGCCAAAGTATTGCGTCTGCGCTTTGGTCTAGAGGATGGACGATCCAGGACGCTGGAAGAAGTGGGCAAGGAATTTGAAGTAACTCGTGAACGGATCCGCCAAATCGAAGCAAAAGCACTGCGTAAACTTCGTCATCCGAGCAGGAGCAAGAAGGTCAAGGATTTTCTGGATTAAATCATATGGAGGAGGAAAGAACAGAATGGATCATATTCGCAACTTTTGCATTATCGCACATATCGATCACGGAAAATCTACACTGGCTGACCGCATCTTAGAACAAACCTTCACCGTATCCAAACGTGAGATGGAAGATCAGATCCTTGATAATATGGATATTGAGCGAGAGCGCGGTATAACGATCAAGGCGCGCGCTGTCCGTCTGCAATATCATGCACAAGATGGCGAAACATACACATTTAATCTGATCGATACACCGGGACATGTCGACTTTAACTATGAGGTTTCCCGCAGTCTTGCAGCTTGTGAAGGTGCGATCCTAGTGGTTGATGCTTCACAAGGAATTGAAGCGCAGACGCTGGCAAATACGTATCTGGCAATTGAACACGATTTGGAAGTTGTGCCTGTCATCAATAAGATTGATCTTCCTGCTGCAGATCCAGATCGTGTTTGCGAAGAGATCGAAAGCGTTATTGGAATTCCTGCAATGGATGCGCCACGTATCTCCGCAAAAGCTGGCATCAATATTGAAGCAGTTATGGAAAAAATCGTTTCTGAAATTCCTGCACCAAATGGTGATCCAGATGCACCGCTACAAGCGCTGATTTTTGATAGCTATTACGATTCTTATAAGGGCGTAGTTATTTATGTTCGTGTAAAGCAAGGTACAGTGAAAGTCGGCGATACCATACGTCTGATGGCAACCGGATCTGAATTTACGGTTGTGGAAGCAGGCTATATGACAACAGATACACTTATCAATGAAGGTGTACTACGTGCCGGAGATGTCGGCTATCTCACTGCGTCTATCAAGAGTATCGGAGACACGCAAGTTGGTGATACAGTGACGCATGTGAATAGACCATGTGATGAACCTCTGCCTGGCTATCGAAAGGTAAACCCAATGGTATTTTCAGGCATTTATCCGGCGGATGGTGCAAGATATGGCGATCTACGTGAGGCACTGGAAAAGCTTCAACTTAACGATGCTTCCCTTTCTTTTGAACCGGAAACATCGATCGCATTAGGATTTGGATTCCGATGTGGTTTCTTAGGATTGCTTCACATGGAGATCATTCAGGAGCGACTGGAACGAGAATACAACCTTGATCTGATCACTACTGCACCATCGGTAATCTACCGTGTTACATTGACGAACGGCGAAGTGGAATATATTGATAACCCGACCAACTATCCGGATCCCGCTGTCATTGCAAAGGCCGAAGAGCCGATGGTTAAGGCAGAGATTCTAGTACCGTCTGATTTTGTTGGAAATGTTATGGAACTCTGTCAGAATCGCAGAGGCATTTTTGAAAATATGCAGTATCTTGATGATACACGCGTTTCTTTGCGCTATACACTGCCGCTCAATGAAATCGTCTATGATTTCTTTGATGTGTTAAAATCCCGCACACGCGGATATGCTTCGTTTGATTATGAACTCTGTGGATATCAGCAGTCCAAGCTCGTCAAACTGGATGTGCTCTTAAATGGTGATGTGGTGGATGCACTCTCATTCATTATCCATGCTGACAAAGCGTATGAACGTGCAAGAAAAATTGTAGAAAAGCTTAAAGAGAATATCCCGCGTCAGCTCTTCGAAGTTCCGGTGCAGGCAGCGATCGGCGGAAAAATTATTGCCAGAGAAACAATCAAGGCAATGCGGAAAGATGTATTGGCGAAGTGCTATGGCGGTGATATTACGCGAAAGAAGAAACTTTTGGAAAAGCAGAAAGAAGGCAAAAAACGTATGCGTCAGCTTGGCACCGTAGAAGTGCCGCAGGAAGCATTTATGAGCGTTTTGAAACTTGACACAGATTAATGGACTGACAGGTTAACAGCTACGATTTTCTGCTTGCCATTCTTGATTTTTTACCGAATTTGAACTTGACAAATTTCTTGGAATTCTATATAATAGAATAAGTATATGTGAAATGCAATGAATAGGAAGAGTATCCTGTTGCTTACCCTACAGAGAGAAAACGGTTGGTGTAAGTTTTTGGGCGGTGCAGGAAAAGGTAGCCTTGGAGCAGCGTAGATGAAGTTCTGCAATGCCAGAATGTGTAGTCTACGACGGGTGCGCCCGTTATTGCGCAGTAGGATTCATGTAGAAGAAAGATCCTACACAGAGTGCGGTGCCATGATCGTACCGAACTCAGGTGGTAACACGGACAAAACTTGTTCGCCCTGAGCAATCGTTTCAGATTGCCGGGGTGTTTTTTTATCCCGTCAATCTGGTGATATTATATCTGGAAAGGAAAATACCAATATGAAACAAGAACTGGCAAAATCTTACCAGCCAAAAGACTTTGAAGACCGCATCTATCACATGTGGAATGACAGCAGCAGCTTTACCCCACAGGTGGACTCAAAAAAAGAGCCGTATACTATTGTTATTCCGCCACCCAACATCACAGGACAGTTGCATATGGGACATGCACTTGATGAAACATTGCAGGATATCCTGATCCGCCACAAACGTATGTCTGGCTACAGCACGCTGTGGTTACCGGGCACAGACCATGCCTCCATTGCAACGGAAGCAAAGATTGTGGAGGCAATGCGCAAAGAGGGACTGAAAAAAGAAGATATCGGACGTGACGCTTTCTTAAAGCGTGCATGGGACTGGAAGAAACAGTATGGCGGACGAATTGTGGAACAGCTCAAAAAGCTTGGCTCTTCCTGTGACTGGACAAGAGAACGTTTTACCATGGACGAGGGCTGTAACAAGGCGGTCAAGGAAGTCTTTATCAAATATTATAAAGAAGGACTGATCTATCGCGGCGAACGTATTATTAACTGGTGCCCAAAATGTCTAACTTCTATTTCAGATGCAGAAGTGGAATATGAAGATCAGGCAGGACATTTCTGGCATCTGCGTTATCCGCTCAAGGACGGCAGCGGTTATCTGGAACTTGCCACCACACGTCCGGAAACGCTGCTCGGTGATACTGCTGTTGCTGTCAACCCAAATGATGAACGCTATCGCGATCTGGTGGGAAAAACGCTGATTTTGCCTCTGGTACATCGGGAAATCCCGATCGTTGCAGACGATTATGTAGAAATGGACTTTGGGACAGGTGTCGTAAAGATCACGCCGGCACACGACCCGAACGACTTTGAAGTGGGTCTTCGTCACAATCTGCCTGTGATCAATGTCATGACAGATGATGCAAAGATCACTGACGACTATCCGAAATATGCCGGCATGGATCGCTATGAAGCACGCAAGGCAATTGTCAAAGATTTGGAAGCAGAGGGTGCGCTGGTGGAAATTGAAGATTATAACCACAATGTCGGCACATGCTATCGCTGTGGTACAACAGTAGAGCCACGTGTGTCTAAACAGTGGTTTGTTAAGATGCAACCGCTTGCACAACCAGCGATTGACGCGGTGAAGTCCGGTAAGACAAAGTTCGTACCCGAACGCTTTAACAAGATTTATTTTCACTGGTTGGAAAACATCAAAGACTGGTGTATTTCTCGTCAGCTATGGTGGGGGCATCAGATTCCGGCGTTCTATTGTGATGACTGCGGTGAAATGGTGGTCACCAAGGAAAACAGCGCAGTTTGCCCGAAGTGTGGCAAACCAATGCGTCAGGATCCGGACACCTTAGATACATGGTTCAGCTCTGCCCTATGGCCGTTCTCAACACTGGGCTGGCCGGATGAAACGGAAGATCTCAAGTACTTCTACCCGACGAATACGCTTGTCACCGGTTATGATATCATTTTCTTCTGGGTTGTCCGCATGATGTTCTCCGGTCTGAAGAACATGGGTGAAGTGCCGTTTCGGACGGTACTGATCCATGGCTTGGTGCGAGATGAACAGGGTCGGAAGATGTCCAAATCTTTGGGCAATGGCATTGATCCGCTTCAAGTCATCGACAAATATGGTGCGGATGCACTGCGCTTTATGCTGGCTACTGGCAATGCACCAGGTAACGACATGCGCTATAGCGACGACAAAGTCAAGGCTGCCCGGAATTTTGCCAATAAGTTGTGGAATGCATCTCGCTTCATCATGATGAACCTGCCGGAAGATTTTACTTACACTGGGCTGCCGGAGGAGCTGGAACTGGAAGATAAATGGATCGTATCAAAGTTCAATGCCGTGGCAAAGGAAGTCGGCGAAAATATAGACAAATTCGAGATCGGTGTGGCAAGCGCCAAGATCTATGATTTCATCTGGGATGTATACTGTGACTGGTATATTGAGCTGACAAAACCGCGGATTCAGACAGGCGGCGCAACCATGAGAAAGGCACAGGCAGTTCTGGTTTGGGTCATGCGCGGCATGTTAAAACTACTGCATCCTTTTATGCCCTTTATCACTGAAGAGATCTGGCAGGTGCTTACCGGCAGCGAATCCTTGATTATCACTGAATCTTATCCGGTATATGATCCCGCGTATCACTATGACGATGCGGCACAGTTTGAAAAGGTTATCGACGCCATTCGTGCCATCCGTAACCGCCGCACAGAACTTCAAGTGCCGCCATCTAAAACGGCAAAAGTCTGCATCGAAACCACAGAGCCAGAACTTTATGAAAGCACTGCCATGTTCTTCGAGAAGCTGGCATCTGCTTCTTCCGTTGAAGTAAGTGTACACTTCGATATGCCCGATGCTGCAACTGCTGTAACTGATTCTGTTCGTATCTTCATCCCCATGGAAGAATTGGTAGACAAGGACAAGGAACTGGCAAGACTCAAAAAGGAACAGAAGAAAGTGCAGAAAGACTTGGACTTCCTGAGCAAAAAGCTGTCCAATCAGGGCTTTTTGGCGAAGGCACCGGAGAAACTAATCGAAGCTGAAAAGGCAAAGCTCCAGAAGGCACAGGAGAAGATGGAAAAAATTGTCCAGTCGCTAGAGGCATTGCAATAAGGAGAATTTTCTATGGAAAAAATCATACTATGTGGCGATGATTGTTTGCAATGTCCACGCTATCTGGCGCAAACGGATGAGGCGCTTGACCATGTCCGGGAGTTGTGGCATCGGATCGGAATGAGCGATCGACTATTGACACGGGAAGAAATCCGATGTACAGGCTGTTCTTCCCATAAAACTTGCACCTACCAGCTGGTTGACTGCACCAAAGAACATGGCGTGGAAAAATGTAACCAATGCGGTATAT
Source organism: uncultured Ruminococcus sp. (assembly GCA_949291125.1). Lineage (GTDB taxonomy): Bacteria > Bacillota > Clostridia > Oscillospirales > Ruminococcaceae > Ruminococcus_C. The sequence goes on along the minus strand of CASEUJ010000002.1, from coordinate 49,104 downwards.
TCCCCTGCGAAAAGATCAAGACAATGTTAGCGCGTTCCAAAGAATATGAACAAGCTTGTCAAGATCTCTGTACAAAAGATGAATACGCAATGATCGCTGGAGCATTCTTTCACAAAATAGAAAATTTGAAAAAGTAGAAACTATACGATAATGACTGAAAGGAAGCGGTGAATTGTCATGACAATTACAGAAACCATGGATTATATCCAGAGTTTTCAAAAAGGCGGTAGGCCTGTTCACGATCTTTCACGAATCCGGACACTGCTCCGTGAACTTGGTGATCCCCAAGATACACTTCGTGTCGTGCATATCGCCGGGACAAATGGTAAAGGCTCGGTTCTGAGTTTTTGTGCTGCTGCGGCAACTGCGGCGGGATTTCATGTGGGAACACTGACTTCACCCTTCATCCGCCATTATCGCGACCGCATACGGTTTGATGGTCAGGATATTCCGACGGAAGCACTGTGTCGACATTGTGAACGTGTCAAAAATTGTACAGTTTCTTTAGATTGTTCGCAATTTGAGATCACCTTTGCTATTGCATTGCTCTGGTTTGTGGAACAGGACTGCGACCTAGTGATCCTAGAAACCGGCATCGGTGGCTTATTAGATGCAACAAATGTCATCCAAAACCCACTAGTTTGTGTTATTACATCTATTTCTTATGACCATATGTCTATTTTAGGCAATTCTCTGACACGGATTGCAGCACAAAAAGCAGGCATTATTAAACCGGGATGTCCGGTAGTCTTATCGCCGGACAATTCCGTAGATGTCACTTGTCTGATTCAAGAAACAGCACAGAAAAAAAACGCTATGCTGGTGATGCCGTCTATGATGGACTGCCGTATCATAGAGGAAACGATCACAAAAACTACCTTCACTTACAACGGTGTTTCCTATACCTTGCATATGCCGGGTCGACATCAGGTTTACAATGCCATTACTGCCATTGAGGTTATCCGAATTCTTGGTATGCATGGATTTTTAATCACAGCAAACATTGTGCATCAAGCATTTAGCGAAGTACGTGTACCGGCAAGAACCCAGATTTTACAAAAAGACCCTCTGGTGCTTTTAGACGGTGGTCACAATCAGGCTGGTATCGCTGCGCTTTCTGATTTGCTGCAACATACCACGCATGCGCCAATCCATGGCGTTTGTGGCATGATGAAAGGAAAGGATTATGAAACAGCATGTTGCATTTTACAGCAGACACTGCATAGCGTGATCTGCGTTGATGATTTTACAGAAGAAGGTTCTGTTTCTGCAAATGTTCTTATGAAATTTTTTCCACAATTATCCTCCGTTCATACTGCGCCTTTTCGGCAAGCAATACAGACTGCGATTCAACAGGCAAAGCAAGATGACGGCATAGTTGTTATCTGTGGTTCACTCTACCTAGCAAGTGCTGTATTAGGATCAGACACAGATGAAGTTGGATTATAATTTTTATTGTCTATTTTTATTAGATGAATAACAGGTAGTTCCCTACGCTATAATATCACCCCCTTAGCGCAAACCCTCGAAAAATAAAAATTTCAAGGGTGCACTAAGGGGATTTATTTTTTTGAAGGAAATCTAAAATGAAACTATATAAATAACCCATTTCCATGAGCAGTGCTACGCTATTGCTATGTACAATTGTTTCTACGATCTTTTGTCCTCCTCTCACTAATATTGACAACAACTTTTTCAAAAGCTTTTACTGCTCTTCATTCAGAATTTTTTTGAACATAGTAACCATCTTTCATTCGAACGCTACCTTTTTTCTTCCTAGAATTATTTCAATGGGATAAGCAAGTGTCAATTCTTCTATGTCATATTTGATTGTGTGCACTGAAACGTGAATTTCCTCGGCAAGATTGGATATCGTATCCTGCCGTTTGATGTGTTCAGCCGCTTTCTCACACTTGCTCACCTCTCATCTCCGTCTTATGTGATTACATACATCGCAAAGGTGCAAGCTCATTTCACCTTTAACTTACGGCCAAAAAATACGGAGCAAAATCCACGTGATTGTGGTTCTACTCCGTATAAAAAATTGGATTGTTGTTTAACTGAAAATTGAGAAGAAATATTCAAAATAAAATTGTTATAATCATCTTCAAAATAGTATGATGACATCAAAACATTCCTTTTGTTCCCAATCTTCAAACCAACCCATAAAATTATCATTTTTTATCTCATAAAAAATTCCATATCCAGTTTTTTTAATTACCTGTCAAACGGATAGCTCACCATGATCCGAGAGTCTAAATGACCCTGTATCTTTATTAATCACAAAGTACACTGCATCTTCCTCTGGCTTAACATAAAGACGAATATCTTTCGCAGCTGTTTTTTTCTGCCCATGTTCTTTTGCCCATATTTCAGATGCATAATCAGCCAAACGATCTGTGTCCCAATCCATGCCATTAAACTGCACATGTACGGATACAGTCTTGCGAACATATGATCTTTTTGTAGGGGTCGACTTCGACATTGTCTTTTTTTTTGTCTGTGTTACAGCAGCTGCTATTTTCTCGGCAGTCGCCTGCGTTTTTTTCGTTCTTGCCATCTCCTTTTCCCCCTCTGCTGAATTATTCGTTTACAGATGCTTTCAGATTCTTGCTTGCTTTGAATACCGGTGCCTTAGATGCAGCCACCTGCACCGGTTCACCAGTTCGTGGATTTTTGCATTCCTTTGCGCTGCGCTCGCGTACTTCAAACGTGCCAAACTTCGAAATTGTCACCTTATCTCCGGCAATCAATGCCTCTCGGATCGTGTCAAACACTGCATTTACCAGTGTTTCAGCATCTTTTTTTGTGCAGTAGTGTTCCTCATACAACTTTTCAATTAAATCAGTTTTTGTCATAATTTTACTCCTTCATTTTTTTGCGGTATTTCATGTGGCACATCATCAGTTCCCATGAAATATGAATGCAAATGTACCGCAATATCAATTGCTTCTAATGCATTATATACCATTCCTTTTGATTTGTCAAGAACTTCGCAAAAAAATGACATAAGCACGGAATTCCGCTCTTTTTCGGGTTGCTTTTTATGAAAAAGCACACAAAAAAGTGCTGTACAAAGTACTACTACGCCTCTGTACAGCACACTTTATTTTTTATCAAGGTTAATCTGCAATATACAGCTTTGTACCATCATAATCGATGCGGATCATCGTATCCGGTGCCGGATCATCGGCGATAATCTTTCTGGCGATCAATGTTTCTAACTTCGACTGGATAAACCGTTTTAGCGGTCGTGCGCCATAGTTGACGTCATAACCCTGTGCAACGATATAATCCTTGGCGGCATCTGTCACCTCTAAATGCAAATGCTTTTCCTCTTCCATTCTCCGCTGAAGCCGAGCCAGGAGCAGATCAGTGATCTGATAGATTTCCTTTTTCTGAAGTGGTTTATAAAAGACGATCTCATCAAGACGATTCAGAAATTCCGGTCGGAATTGTTGACGCAGCAGCGCATTAACCTCTGCCTTTGCCTGGTCAGAGATATTACCGGATGCATCGATTCCTTCCAAAATATTTGGCGAACCGAGGTTCGAGGTCAGGATAATGATAGTATTCTTAAAGTCCACCGTTCTACCCTGAGAATCAGTGATTCTGCCATCATCCAAGATCTGGAGCAGAATATTGAACACATCCGGATGTGCCTTTTCCACTTCGTCCAGCAAAACTACCGAATAGGGCTTGCGGCGAACCGCTTCTGTCAACTGACCACCCTCATCATAACCCACATATCCAGGAGGTGCTCCGATCAAACGGCTGACGCTAAACTTCTCCATATACTCGCTCATGTCAATACGCACGATATTATTTTCGTTGTCAAAGAGTGCCTCAGCCAACGCCTTCGCAAGCTCGGTCTTGCCGACACCAGTCGGACCCAGGAACAGGAACGATCCCAACGGACGATTCGGATCCTGAATACCGGCACGAGAACGTAAAATCGCTTCACTGACTTTTTCTACAGCATCGTCCTGACCGATGACCCGCTGGTGGAGCACATCGTCCATATGCAATAGCTTTTCTCGTTCGCCCTCCATGAGCTTTGCTACAGGAATACCAGTCCAACGTGCCACAATCCGAGCGATTTCCTCTTCTGTCACTTTGTCACGCAGCAGCGAATCCTTCTGTGACTTCTGCTGTTCTGCAAGCTCTTCCTCTTCCTCGAGTGCCTTTTGCAGCGCCGGAAGTCTACCGTATTTCAGTTCTGCCGCCTTATTCAGATCATAATCACGTTCTGCACGCTCGATCTCAGCATTAACCTGTTCGAGCTCTTCCCGAAGCTTTTGCACTTTTGAAATGGCGTCCTTTTCATTTTCCCACTTTGCCTTCATTTCGTGGAACTGGTCTCGCATCTCCGACAATTCTTTCTGCACTTCTTCCAGATGTGCTTTAGATAGCTTGTCGTCCTCTTTTTTCAGCGCAGCTTCTTCGATCTCATGTTGCATGATCTTGCGGCGAATCTCATCCAGTTCTGTGGGCATGGAATCCATCTCTGTGCGAATCATGGCACAAGCTTCATCGACAAGGTCAATCGCCTTGTCCGGTAAAAACCGATCAGTGATATAACGGTTGGAAAGGGTAGCCGCCGCAATCAGCGCCTGATCTTGGATCTTAACGCCGTGGAATACCTCATAGCGTTCTTTTAAGCCACGCAGAATAGAGATGGTATCCTCTACATTTGGCTCATCCACCATGACCGGCTGAAACCGACGTTCCAATGCAGCGTCTTTTTCGATGAACTGGCGATATTCATTGAGCGTTGTTGCGCCGATACAATGGAGTTCACCACGAGCCAGCATAGGCTTTAACAAGTTCCCGGCGTCCATAGCGCCATCTGACTTGCCTGCACCTACAATGGTGTGTAACTCATCAATAAAAAGGATAATTCTGCCGTCGCTCTTTTTGATCTCGTTGAGTACTGCTTTTAGACGTTCTTCGAATTCGCCGCGGTATTTCGCACCGGCAATCAATGCACCCAGATCCAGCGAAAAGATCTTACGTTCTTTCAGGTTATCTGGCACATCGCCGCGGACAATCCGCAGCGCAAGACCCTCTGCGATTGCCGTCTTACCAACACCTGGTTCTCCGATTAAAACTGGGTTATTCTTTGTTTTTCGCGACAAAATACGGATGACATTGCGGATCTCACTGTCCCGTCCAATAACGGGATCCAACTTTCCGGCACGTGCCTGTTCGACCAGTTCCTGTCCATACTTGGTAAGAACGTCATAAGTTTCCTCTGGATTTTGATCCACCACGCGCTGATTACCGCGCACCTGCATCAACACTTGCAAAAAGGCATCCTTGGTAATCGAAAAAGTCTTGAATACCTCACGCAATGCCGAATCAGCCGTATTAAACAGACCGAGCATCAGGTGTTCTACCGAGACATATTCGTCTTTCATGCGTCCGGCTTCCTTCTCTGCCTCCTGCAAGGCACGATCCACCGAACGAGAAACATATACTTCATCCGCCTTTCTGCCACTACCGGTTACTGCTGGTAGTTCATCAATGGCGTTTTTCAAGCGAATCTGCAAATTATCAACCGAAGTTCCCATCTTCTCGAACAGCTGTGGAATCAATCCACCGTCTTGTGAAAGCAACGCACTGAACAAATGCACCTGTTCGATTTGTTGATTCTGATTTTCAATGGCAAGTCCATTGGCTGCCTGAATGGCCTCAATGGACTTTTGCGTCAATTTCTGTGCATTCATAAAAACTCCTCCTTAATAAATTCTCTCTTCCCTATGAAGTTTGTTCTGACTCTATAAATTAGGTTTCAAGCTACTTCGCAACGCCAAATATTGCTGTTCCAGCACATGTTGTAAGATTGGTGCCGACAAATCTTTCTGTAATCCAGTAAAATAGGATTGCAACACTGCATGGAACATCCGGATATAATTGCCAATCGCCGCACCAAACTGCGCATCATCTTTGATCTGTTCTGTCCGTAATAAAACCCGCGTTAATTTACCACCATCAATCTCATAAATGCTAGTAAAATCTGCCATATCTGGGTTCAGTTGTTGTTCCAAATGAATCCAAAATTGGTAAAATGATTGCATTGCTTGTAACAGAGTACTACTCTGAGTGCGACATGAGATCTTCAAAAGCCCGGCTTCTTGCTGGCGCTGATCGCGCAGCAATTCTACGCTATAACGCACCGTCGGACGATATTTATACTGTAATGCCCCAAAGATCGACAGCATAGCGTCCGACCCCTGATGTTGCACACGAAATGCAGAATCCATCTGTTCAATCATGCAGGAAAAAACCTGGCGCATCTGCTGCTCCGGTGTCACAAAGCCTGCATGCTGCGCTAAGACCTGATTGATATAATTCGAACGGCTTGTCCCATGCTGCTGTGCCATCTGATCAATAGCAGCAATGACATCATCCATCAAAATTACACTATACATACTTCGTTTCATCGGCTTCACCCCTCTTTCCATCTCTGTAATTATTATACCACATATATTTAATTTGTCAATAGGGTTATATATGTCAATTTAAAAATTCTTGAAATATAAAGAAAATCGAAGAAAAACCGCGAAATTCTTTTTGAAAAATTAAATTGACAATAAAAATGAAATTATATTATCTTTTTTTCTTAAGTACTACTTAGCGTCGAAAACCATATCTTCATACCGAAACAGCGATAAAATTACAGTCAAGTTGCCATTAAGCCTACGCAGTTCATCGATGAATTCCTTCTGGTCAGTCGTTTCCTTTATCTCGATCATATAAATCAGTTCGAAGAGCGAACCAAAGCTCGTGGTCTTAACCCGCTTTAGCTTCCAGCTTGTGGTATACAGATCCAGTGTTTTATCGAACAAGTCGGCATAGTTGAGGTTTTCCGGAATGGTGATCTTCAGCGTCATGGTGGTGGTCTTGCATCTACCATAGCCTACAGTTTCTACAAAAACCAGTACAGCTGCAATCACCACAAAGAACAAAAAGACAATCCAGTGATTATTGCTAATACCGCAGATCACACCTGCCGCCATAGCGAAAAATACATAGGAAACATCCTTCGGGTCGGCCGGAACAGTACGATACCGACACAAAGTAAATACGCCAGCGAGACTCAAGGCACTTGCGGTGGAATTGATTATCACAAGTACGATTGCCACAATCGGAGGCAACATTAATACTGTTGTTACATAGCTCTGCGAATACCCACTTTTGCGGTGGGTAAGGATGTATACCAGACTAATTAGAAATCCCATCACTACACCAAGTCCCAGTGCCCATAATAACTCTCCCATATCGGCATGCGTATAGATAGTTGGAATAATCATTCAACGCAGCTCCTAATGTATCTGTGGCAGCCGTCGTCATCGCCGAAATATTCCCAGATAAATTCGTAATCCACTCATTAAGCATAGTCGTAACGTCTCCTTTTTTCCAATTGAATGTTTGGTATACTCCATGTATGCTGTTCTTTTACGTACATCTGATAAGCGGTGCCATACTTCGAAAAACTAGTTTTATAAATTCGCAGCGCCGCCAGATGTTCTGCAAGCCACATAGGCATGGCATCTGCAATCTTAACTTCCATTAGTCGACTGTCTTCCGGGATCAAGAGCGTGCCAAAGCTGCGCTGTGCCAGCGTCACCTGACTGCGTCTTGCCGTCAATGCCCGATCGAAGGTCAAACGAAAGTCCGGGTCATTCTTACCAAAATAGGCAGCACGTTGATAACTGATGTACTCCTTCGGTGCCACATCATAGCGGTTACGGAAAACTTCGATTTCCTCCATCACCTGATGCTGAAGATACTGACTGCCCAGATCGGGGATCTCGTGATGCAGCATATAGGCCTCTGCCTGCGCCAAGGTCATGGTGACCCGACGTTTATTGACTATGCCACCGATTTTCTTTTTGATCTCCAGAAATACCGTGTCGTCTTGATTGGCCGGAGAAAGATAGCTCCGTAATCGAATTTTTTCTTTATAATAAGGTTTGGAAAGCGACTCACGAATCAAAAAATCATCAGGTGTGTCATAATAAATGTTATATATGCCATATTCTCTTCCATCCATGCAAAATTTATCTGGTTGCATGTGCTGTTCTAAAAGTGGTAGGAAAGATCGATATTGTTCGGCAGTCAGTAAAAACTTAATTTCCTTGCGTGCAAATGTTTGAATTGCCATGTTGTGCCCCAGCCGGCGTTACCCGACATGAGTACCTCCTTTCCAATCAACTGTTGTCATTATAGAATACAATGCTTGAAATAATCTTAATGATTTTGGTGAAATCACCGATTCCGAAAAATCCTGTGAAAAATATGGTTGCTTTTTTGAAACTGCTCTTGTATAATAGAACAAGTACAGTTTCAGGTAACTGCGCAAATTTAAATCAAAAGGAGAAATTATCATCATGGCAGAATTAAAATATGAGATCACCGAACATATCGGTGTCCTCGGCGAAAACGCAAGAGGCTGGAGCAAAGAGCTGAATATGATTAGCTGGAATGAACGCGAGCCCAAGTATGACATCCGAGACTGGGCACCGGATCACAGCAAGATGGGAAAAGGCGTAACACTTTCCGCAGATGAAATGGCCACATTAAAAGATCTACTGGCTGAAATCGATTTTGACTCGTTTGAATAAGAAGATCATAGGCTAACATCAGTCGACCTGTCCGGGATCCGACGATACCGTAAAAATGCACAAGAATCCGCTTTTTATCTATACAAAATAAACAAAGCTTGCAAAATGTCTTGTGGTTTATCGAAAAATGTATTATAATAAAAAGGAGATGCTGTATTATGCGGTGTCTCCTTTTCGCTGTTCTTATTAGAAACAGCACAATTCCATGGAAAGAAGGGAATTTCGTTGAATAATTCCAGAATTATGCTGGGCAATGCAGCCATTGCACAGGGCGCCTACGAGGCAGGCGTCAAGGTCTCGGCCGCATATCCCGGAACCCCAAGCACTGAAATCAGTGAATATATCGCAAAATATCCGGAGGTCTATGCCGAATGGTCCCCCAACGAAAAAGTGGCAATGGAAGTCGCCATCGGTGCATCCATTGCCGGCGTCCGTGCCATGGCTTCGATGAAGCTGGTCGGGATCAATGTGGCTGCTGATCCACTGTATTCCATCGCCTATGCTGGCGTCAATGGCGGTCTTGTTTTAGTGGCGGCAGACGACCCTGGTATCTATAGTTCCCAGAATGAGCAAGACACCCGGATGGTAGCACGTGCCGCCATGGTACCAGTGCTGGAGCCTTCGGACAGTGAGGAGGCGCGCATTTTCACCAAACTTGCTTTTACATACAGTGAAGTATATGATACGCCGGTCATCATCCGCACCACTACACGTCTATCCCACTCTCAGGGGGTGGTACATCCAGAAACACGTGAAGAGGTGCCGGATAAGCCCTATGTGCGCAATATTGAGAAAAATGTTCTCATGCCAGCCAACGCAAAAAAACGCCACATTATCGTGGAACAGCGGATGAAGCAAATGGCACAGGATGCATGTAGCTTTTCCATCAACCGCACCGAATATCGCGATAAGAAGATTGGCGTAATCACAAGCGGCATCCCCTATCAGTATGTCCGTGAGGCACTGCCGGATGCATCGGTGTTGAAGCTCGGGCTGGTGCACCCCTTGCCGAAAGCGCTGATCGAAGCGTTTGCAAAAGAAGTAGAAACACTCTATGTGGTAGAAGAGTTAGAACCGGTAATCGAAGAGCAGGTTCGTGCATGGGGCATCCCGGTGATCGGCAAGGAGATTTTTACCGTACAGGGCGAATATAGTGCCAATATGCTGCGAAAGGCGATCCTACACAAAGAAATTGCCAAAATCACGCCGGAGCAGGTGCCACAGCGTCCACCAATCCTTTGCCCTGGTTGTCCCCACCGCAGCGTCTTTTCTGTGATGAAAAAGCTAAAGCTTCACGGCGCCGGAGATATCGGATGTTACACTCTGGGCGCAGTAGCACCGCTGGGAGTCATGGACTTTAACGTCTGCATGGGTGCCAGCATCTCTACCTTACACGGCATCGAAAAGGCAAAGGGCAAGGAATATGTGCAGAATTGGGTGGCGCTCATCGGCGACTCGACATTTCTGCACACCGGCGTGAACTCGTTGATGAATATGGTGTACAATAAGGCGACAGGAACTGTCATCATCCTTGACAACTCCACCACCGGCATGACTGGTCATCAGGATCACGCTGCAACGGGAAAGACTCTGAAGGGCGAAACCACCTATGCCATTAACATCTATCATTTGTGCAAAGCAATGGGAGTGGAACACGTCTATGAGATCGATGCGTTTGACATTGTGGGACTGGAAGCGTTGTTAAAGCGCGAGACAAAGCGTGATGCACTCTCGGTTATCATCACGAAGTCGCCCTGTGCGCTGCTTAAGGAATTTGTGCCGAAGGGCAAATGTATCATCCACGAAGAATCCTGCAAGAAGTGCGGTCAATGCCTCACGCCAGGATGTCCGGCGATGCAAAAGCAGGAAAATGGCATTCCAAAAATCGATGCCGCTATGTGCAACGGTTGCGAACTGTGCGCAAAGCGTTGTAAATTCAATGCCATTGAGCTGATCCCACGTGAAAAAGGAGGAAAGGCATGATGCAGACCAAAAATATAATGATCGTCGGCGTTGGCGGACAAGGCACCCTACTAACCAGCCGTATTTTGGGGGCAATCGCACTCACCGGCGGCTATGATGTCAAACTGTCCGAAGTTCACGGCATGGCTCAGCGCGGTGGCAGCGTCGTGACCTTTGTCCGCTATGGCGATGAAGTGGCAGAACCTATTGTCGAAGAGGGACAGGCCGACATCTTGATCGCCTTTGAACGACTCGAAGCCATGCGATACGCACACTTCCTCAAACCCGATGGCGCCATCATCATCAACGATATCCGCATTGACCCGATGTCTGTAGTTACTGGTGCCGCTGTCTATCCAGAGGGAATTGTGGAACATCTGCGCAAGTTTCACCAAGTACTTGCCGTCAATGCCACTACAGAAGCGGAAAAGCTTGGAAATCCCCGGGTATTCAATGTGATTATTCTAGGCGTTGCTGCAAAACACATGGAATTTTCCAAAGAAGATTGGCTGCGTGTGATCGCTGAAACTGTGCCACCCAAAACGGTAGAGATCAACCAAACGGCATTCCTCGCTGGATACGCCTATAATGAGCCAAATGCAGGACAGGAGTAAACCAACATGCCAATTACAGAATTATTAGAAAAAAACGCAAAAGAATATGCAGACGATGTCTGTCTGGTGGAAGTGAATCCTCAGATTCAGGAGACTCGGCGGATGCTTTGGAAGGACTATGACCTGATCCAGCCAACCTCATCATTTTGGTATCGTCGAGAAATCACATGGCACGTCTTCAATGAAAAAGCCAATCGCTTTGCCCAGCTACTGATCAGTCGAGGGGTAAAGAAAGGGGATAAGGTCGCAATTTTGCTGATGAACTGCCTTGAATGGCTTCCGATCTATTTCGGCATCCTGAAAACAGGCGCACTTGCAGTTCCCATGAACTTCCGCTATAGCGCAGAGGAAATCCGCTATTGTCTGGATCTGGCAGAAGCAAAAGTTCTGGTATTCGGACCAGAATTTATCGGGCGCATCGAAAACATTGCAGAAGAAATCAGCAAAAACCGATTGCTTTTCTACACCGGTGGAAACTGCCCGTCTTTTGCAGAGGATTATGACAAGCTGACCTCAAATTGTGCAAGTGTTTCCCCCGGCATCGAGATTCAGGATGACGACGACGCAGCGATTTATTTTTCCTCTGGAACGACAGGCTTCCCGAAGGCAATTCTACACACGCACCGGAGCCTGATGCACGCTTGTGTCGTGGAACAGAACCACCACCACCAGACAAAAAATGATGTCTTTTTGTGTATTCCTCCCCTCTATCACACCGGTGCGAAAATGCACTGGTTGGGTAGTCTCCTTACTGGCGGACGTGCCGTATTATTAAAAGGTGTCAATCCGGAAACAATATTGCAAACTGTTTCCAATGAAAAGTGCACCATCGTATGGCTATTGGTTCCATGGGCACTGGATATTCTGGAGGCTCTCGACAATGGTAGCGTCAAGCTGGAAGACTATCAGCTGGATCAATGGCGGCTGATGCACATTGGTGCGCAGCCAGTACCGCAAAGCTTGATCCGGCGCTGGAAAGCATATTTCCCCCATCACCAGTATGATACCAACTATGGATTAAGCGAATCCATCGGCCCGGGATGTGTACATCTTGGCATTGAAAATATCCACAAGGTGGGTGCCATTGGTGTGCCAGGCTATGGCTGGGAAGTAAAGATCGTTGACGAAAACGGAAACGATGTTCCCCAAGGCACAGTCGGCGAACTTGCAGTCAAGGGACCGGGTGTGATGAAGTGCTATTACAATAATCCTAAGGCTTCCGCAGAAGTGCTTCATGACGGCTGGCTCTATACCGGCGATATGGCGCGGCAGGATGAGGATGGTTTCTACTTTCTGGTGGACCGTAAAAAAGACGTGGTCATCTCTGGTGGTGAAAATATCTATCCAGTAGAAATAGAAAACTTTATGGCTAAATTTGAGAAGATCAAGGATGTAGCCGTTATTGGGCTGCCAGATCATCGTTTAGGTGAAATTGCTGCGGCAATTGTCGAGCTAAAACAGGGAGTCACATGCACAGAAGCGGAAATTATGGCGTTTTGTCAGGATATGCCTCGTTATAAGCGCCCCCGAAAGATCATCTTTGCGCCAGTTCCTCGCAACGCCACTGGCAAAATCGAAAAACCGTTGCTGCGCAAGCGCTATTGCGGCGATCATCTAATTGAACAAGAAAATCAAGGCTAAAGCAAAATTACACGGATTCTGGGCAATTTGGACAATGGGACATATTCTATTTTGTGCAAAATTTCGTCCACTATTAAATTGATTTTTGTTGACATTGTTTCTTATTCCATGGTATAATAACAAATAAATTTACATGCCATGAGCAAGCCATTCCCGAAAAGGAGAAGAATTATGCATCAAAACATCCGAAAATTGCTCTTTACTACTGTATCCGTAGTGGTGCTGCTTTCTACAGTTTCCATTTTCCCCAAAAGCTCGGTCTCTGCGACTGCTACTCTCAATGCAGAAGAGATCACTCAAGAGATGGAGATTGGTTGGAATATCGGCAACTCTTTGGACAGCTCCAGTCTCTATCCAACTCATGAGACCTCTTGGGGGAATCCAACAGTGACACAAGAATTGATTGACACAGTCAAAGAAAAAGGGTTCAACACCATTCGCATTCCTACCACATGGTATACTGAGGTGACCCAGACCAGCGATGCAAACGGCAACCCTGTCTATACGATCGATGCAGACTGGCTGGCACGGGTCAAGGAAGTGGTGGACTATGCCTATGACCAAGATATGTATGTTATCCTGAATCTTCACCACGAGGAATGGATCAATCGTGCAGATTTTCCAGATGCCTACAATGAAATGTCTCCACGACTGATCCAGATGTGGACACAGATCGCCACCTACTTCAAGGACTATGACCAACATCTAATCTTCGAGGGCATGAACGAACCGCGCCAGACTGGTGTTACTTACGAATGGCAGGGCAATACCGACTGTTTTAAAGTTGTCAATCAGTTGAATGCCGACTTTATTGAAACTGTGCGTTCTATTGATTCGCCCTATCAAGACACTCGTCTGCTGATGATCCCGTCCTATGCGGCATCCGCCTATGCCAGCACCTATTCTTACTTAGAAGTACCGGAGGATGATGCATACGTTGCCGTATCCCTCCACGCCTACACACCCTATGCATTTGCCATGGGCGACGGTGACCATACCGTATTTTCAGATCGGTATAAAAGTGATCTGGACTCGTTGTTTTCTGATATTCAGTATTACTTCACCGACCGCGATATTCCCGTGGTCATGGGCGAATTCGGCGCGTCAAACTTTGATAATACTGATGCTCGCTGTGATTGGGCAGAATATTATCTAACCTGGACCAAAACACTCGGTATCCCCTGTGTCCTCTGGGACAACAATGCTATCTCAAATTCGCTTTCTGCATCAGAAGCACACGGCTATCTCAATCGTTCCAATGATACCTGGTATGAGGCTTCTGAGCCAGTGGTGGACACCATGATGACAGTCATGTCTGATGACACCATCGTCTGGGGCAGCAGCCGTCACCTGCCAAACTGGATTCACAGCAATCTAGCAGACGGCGACATTATCTATGACAATCCTGATGGACTGAATCTTGTTGCCAGCGACGGAAACGGCGGAAATTGTACATCGGGATTGAACATCACTCCGGAACAGCTGGACTACACCAGAGAAATCGCAATCCAATATCAGGGCAGTGTTGCGCCGATCCTGGCGCTGACAGATGCAAGCTGGGGCAACTGGACAGAAATCAGTGCATATGACATTGATGAGGAAAACAGCATCGCTTACTATTCTTCTGAAAGCATCCAGAACGCATGGGGCGATTTAAGCACGGCGGCACATCTCTTTGCCCGTGCCGGCGCAGACATGACCATCTATGCCATTGCTTCTATCCCGGCGGCAACCCTTGGAGAAGAACCAAAACCGGAGCCAACACCGGACATCATCAACTATGGCGATATCAACATGGATGGCAACTATGACCTATCCGATCTTGTATTGCTGCAAAAATATCTGCTTGGAGATGCTGCGCTTGACAGCATGGCATATTCCAATGCCGATCTGACACAGGATGGCAACGTAAACGGATTTGATCTTGCACGTTATCGTAATATTATCATTACATACGATGACATCAGAGCGTACTTCCTGTCCATGCAGCCGGGCGGATCAGAAGAGATTGTCTACTGATTTTTCGGCAAATTTGTGCCATGGCAAAATACGAGAACCACAGCAATACTGGATGTCTTGCAAGGATTTCGGGTAAAGTCATGGTGCAAAGATACTAAAAAGCCGCGGCATCTTGTGAAGACAGGCTCTGAAACACAAACTTTGATACAAAAATCCTCTCTGCTTCCACTTTGGAAATAGAGAGGATTTTTTCGATTTGACGAAGCAACGCAAATGTGCTATACTAAAACAAGATCAAACGGTCGTGCCAGAACATCGGCGCTTACCACATCAGCGAAGTAATGTCATCCAGCACACAGCCGGCAGCCTTTACCGCTTTTCCGGCATTCTTCTTGATATCATGTTTTTGCTTTGAGGTGGCTTTGGACATCATATAGCACACACCACCGACAGTTGCGCCGATCGTCACACCACGTACAATTGATTTTAATGTCATGGGAACTATTGTCCCCCTTTCTGCACAGCCGCGTTTTGCGGATTCCTGATGCAGTTTTAGTATACCAATCTGACACGAATTTTATCCCTGTCGAAGTGTGCCAGATATGGTAAAGAAAGGATCGTTGAAAATATGGCAGCACCTCTGCATATCGTACTCGTAGAACCGCAAATCCCCCAAAATACCGGAAATATCTCCCGCACCTGTGCCGTGACTGGCGCATGTCTCCATCTGGTCAAGCCCATGGGATTTACCGTAACAGACAAGCACCTGAAACGTGCCGGATTGGACTATTGGGATAAGCTGGATATCCACTATCACGAAAGTCTCGCAGATTTTTTTGACGCGAATCCAGACGGCACATATTTTTATTTCACCACAAAGGGTAGAACCGTCCACAGTGATCTGGTCTATCCCAAAAATAAGTCTATCTATCTGATCTTTGGTCGAGAGGACAAGGGACTGCCGGAAGAATTGCTCTATGAGAATCCGGAGCTCTGTGTGAGGATCCCTATGCGTAGCACTCTGCGTAGCCTGAATCTATCCAATTCAGTGGCTATCGCTGTTTATGAGGTACTACGGCAATGGGACTATCCCAATCTATCCACTGAAGGCGCACTCACGAAATTCGCCTGGGACTAATGAAAAACAGATGCAATAGGAGCGATTCTAGAATGGAATATTTTGAAACGCCAGATAACGGACTGTCATTTTATTCATCAGAACAAACAGATGCAGAAAAAAAGCAGGAGATGTTCACCCTGCGAAACGAACTTGCTACACAGTTAACGGAAATGATCTGGCTATTCTACCACACGGTACCGCAATATCTGATGCACTATGCCCAAACCTACGGCAAAGAAGAACTTGAACTTGTTAAACTTCGCAGCCAGCTTGGCTATACACGCCGACTAATTGCACGCATCCGGGAACGCAATTTCCGCGGAAAGACAGTACAT
The DNA here is from genome assembly GCA_949291125.1 of uncultured Ruminococcus sp. Taxonomy (GTDB): domain Bacteria; phylum Bacillota; class Clostridia; order Oscillospirales; family Ruminococcaceae; genus Ruminococcus_C. The sequence goes on along the minus strand of CASEUJ010000002.1, from coordinate 32,843 downwards.
TTTGAAAAGCTTGTTCGTCAGATGGAGGAAGATCCAGCCACAATAGAAGCTCAGGCAGAAATCAACGCTTATCAGATGCGTCTTTACAATGCCAGACTTTATCGGCAAAATCCGGAATTGACGATAGAACAGTGTACTGAAATGAAGCAGACCATGCTGTCGCTGCTGTTGGTGCTCCATCCATTTCTCAATGCGGAATACGATGAGACTCGTAAAGTATTGTTAGAGCGTGTCACACAAGCATGCAATCGCAGTCGACCAGAAGATTTATGGATTATAGAGCAAGAAGTGGCGGAGTTGGACATCACACCATTTGAAGAACGCGAACTAACGCCAGAAAGCGTCACAGAAAATATCCTCCTGCTGCGTCAAAAACTGGCGGAAACACAAAAGACTGTTGCACACATCCGCAGAGATTTTCCGATGAAAGAACAGGAAATTCTAGACAATCCAGTGCACCTGTCTGAACACTGGGAGCATATCCGCCAGGAAATCCGAGAAAAGCATGCAGAACTAAAGTCATTGGAGCAAACCATACAAGAGTTACTGGAGCATCTTTGAGCGGCGTTCTCACAATAACTGCTCTACCGCATCTTTTAACCGGTGCAGACCATCTTCCACCCGCGACCTAGGGCACGCAATATTCATACGCAAAAAGTAATTCCCATTGCCGCCGTACTCTGCACCATCGGACAGATATAATCCTGTAGATTCACGAATGCGTGCGGCAAAAGTTTTGGAATCATCCGTCAATGCGGTACAATCTAACCAGAGCAGATAAGTTGCCTCCGACTTTACAAGTCGGATCTTCGGCAACTCTTTGTCCAGAAAGAACAAAACGAGTTGCTTGTTCTCGAAAATGTATTGCCGCAGTGCATCGAGCCATGCGCCGCCCTTCTGAAATGCCGCAATCGCTGCATCCACCGCAAACGCATTGGGCTCTGCCACCTCATCTGTGTTGATGGCGCGCCAAATCTTATAGCGCAGCCGGGGATTTGCCGCATAAATCGCGGCCGTTTGCAACCCGGCGATATTGAACGCCTTTGTCGGCGCAATCAATGTGATTGAATTGTTCCGACAGGTCTCGGAGACCGAAGCAAATGGCACATACTCACGTCTTGGATCAGTTAGATCGCAGTGGATCTCATCCGAAATCACGACCACACCATTTTCTTCAGCAATTTTTCCGATTTTTGCCAACGTCTCTCTATCCCAGATAATGCCAGCCGGATTCTGTGGATTACACAGGATCATCAGCGTCGTCTGCGGATCGGAGAGCTTTTTTTCAAGATCATCAAAATCTATTGTATAACATGTACCGTCATACTGTAATGGAGATTCCAGCACACGTCTGCCATTATTCAAGATGGAATTAAAAAAGATGTTATAAATCGGCGTCTGGATCAGCACATTTTCATTGGGCGTGGTGAGCTTGCGCACCGCACTAGAGATTGCGGGTACGACACCAGTACAAAACATCAACCATTCTTTTTTTATGACAAACTGATGCCGTGACTTCCACCAGTCGATGTAAGCGTCATACCACGCATCCGGGATTGTTGTATAGCCAAAAATGCCATGTGCCGCACGTTTTTTAATTGCTGTAATTACCTCTGGCGCTGTTTGAAAGTCCATATCTGCCACCCACATTGGCAACTCTTTCGCTTTCACGTCCCATTTCAGGCTATGGCTCTGGCTGCGATCTATCAGCGCATCAAAATCATATTGCATTTCAATTCCCTCCTTTTTTTATTATGAATCGGTATATAACGATCATTCCCCTTTGCAAATAATTGTCGTCTGCGTAGGGTCAATCTTATCCTTTTGCAAGATTAATTCTCCGATGCTTTCCGCACGAATAGTACCGCTTGTAGGATTCAATACACTATCAATATGGCTGGAAATATCCGCATCCACTGTGGAATATTCAAAGGCAAGGGTGGTGTTGATTAACTTGCAGTTTTTCATCACCAAATTGTCAATATAACAAAATCCTTGCAGGCTTTCAATCGTGCAGTTCACAAGGGTCAGATTTTTCGCGTTCCAGCCAAGATATTCACCGGAAATAAAAGAATCGTAGACCATAATATTATCGCTGTTCCAAAACGCATCCTTTGAGAGCAGCTTAGCATGGTGAATCTCTACATTTTTTGCGCCATCAAACGAATAGTTTCCCACAAGAGTGAAGCCATCGATTTGCATATCCTGACAGTTCATGGCAAAATAATCGCCCTTTGCCGTTACATCTTTCATCACCACATCCTGACAATTCCACAAGGTTTCCGCTGCATTAGGCAAGTTGACCTGTTCAAGCCTTACGCCATGACATCTCCGGAAATTTTTCGGCGCTTCGATAATAGTGTTCCGGATAGAAATATCATCAGTATACCAGATTCCAGCTCTGCCCATTTCAAATATGGCACAGTCCTCTAGCTCGATATTCTTCGAATACCAAAGCGGATATTTCCACTGAAACAAACAGCCAATTAGCGTTATATTCTGACTCTCCTTCAGCGGCGATTCGCCATCTGTAAAGACGGTGTCGGATATTGCGAGATCTTTTGCCTGAAAAAGTGCCCGTTCTCCTGTGAGATATTGCTGATGTATTGCATTCCATTGATCCATATCCTGATATCCTTTCTGTATTGCACGTGAATAACGGTGCAAAACCCAAAAACGTCCGGTTTTCCTCACCATTGTGCTTTCATGTCGACAAAGCCCAAGTACATCCGTCAGCAACTTGTGCAGATCGTGCATACGGATTTTCTTTATTATATCACTTTGAGCGTACTCCAGGTCAAGAGATATGCGGGAATTTCTGTATTTTGCACAAAAGCACTTTCTATATTTTGAATATTATGCTAAGAAACAGAAGTATCTATCCCTCCATCAAGGTTTGCCGAATCATGAAGAGTACTATTATTTATTTGTATCCTATGGTTTTCTTGAAAAACGACGGCGAATAAATGGAAATCCACTATTTACACCTCAGGAGCAAATAACATCGGCAGTAAGCTTGGAATGCGACTAATAAGCAATACCAAAATAAACCTACCAAAAATCATGCCTGACTTGAAGATCTGTCGTACATATTTGAATAATAAAAGGACAACACCATCGCTTTATTTCACATACTTCGATCGTGTTGCCTTCTATTTATCCATAGTTTTGCAATCTTTATAATGCTGACTTCTATGATGCTAACTTGCTGCGTAAAAACGCAAGGCAAGCATCTGCTGTACCCCTGGTGAAACCAGCTCGATCCACCAGCATAGTGAAATTCTGTTGTGCAAAATAAAGCACAAGCCAATTTCCGCTGGAATGTACCCATGTAAGCGAATGATAATTCAAATCAAATCGTTCAGAAGAAGAAGTTGTCATCATCTGTAGATGATCCGGAAAAAATGTATAGTGATTTACTACATCCAGATCCAGTTTTGCACGCTTATGATGAATGTATTCTCTGATCTGCATATCCGGATAACGCCAGATCCATATTGCACAGAGCAATGACAACACAACCAGCAAATCAGAAACATGAAACTGTACGTGATCTCCCACACCGCTGATCCAGAGAACTAAAATATATATTAGTCGCCCTAAAAACGGAGCAGAGAGTACTAGACTAAAACAGCGGCATACAAGCCTTTGACGTTTTCGCTTTGATCGCAAAATCGCAGCGTAGCCATCTTCTGTAATCTGTGTCGTATTTTCAAAATAATCCTTCATGCATCATCGCTTCCTACTATTTGATATGATCTGGTCACTTACGCTCCCATTTTGTGCACAGCTCGCTGAGTTGATCCGCCATCTTTGCAAGCTCTTTGTTCGAGAGTCCGCGGCTATTCTGAATCACAGCCGCAATGCGCTGCATCACCTGTGTCAGGCGATCATATGTGGTTGTTGAACGTTTTGCCTTCTGCAAAATGGGCTGCGGCGGCGCGTCATACAGCACCTTTCCAGTCATTAGATCTACTTCTGCGCCACTATAGGGTGCATAGGCATCCAAACCGTATTCCAACCAGAGTTTATCCCGGAAATCGTCTGCTGACTGCGCAGCACCGTGAATAATAAACGCCTTTTGCAGACCATGAATCGCCTGTACCCATGCGATCAATCCCTTTTGATCGGCATGACCACTCATGCCGGGGAGCTGGACGATCTTTGCGTTGACTTGAATGGACTCCCCGAACAATGTCACCTGTTTCGCCCCATCCAACAGCCGCCTGCCCAACGATCCTTCTGCCTGATATCCAACGAATAGAATCGTACACTCCGGCTTCCAGAGATTGTGCTTTAAGTGGTGCTTGATTCGTCCAGCTTCACACATGCCGCTAGCAGAAAGGATCACCTTCGGACGCTTGTCCCCGTTGATGGCCTTGGAGGCATCGCTGGTCACCGCCGGGATCAGTCCCGGTACACCAATGGGATTCTCACCCCGATGGACATAGGCGAGTGCCTCTTCATCAAAGCAACTCTCCTTATTTCGCATAAAGATCTCCGTCGCCTCAATTGCCAAAGGACTATCCATATAAATAGGAACATCACGGAATTCCGGCAGCAAATTCTGATCTTTAATCTGCTTGAAATAATAAAGCAGTTCTTGGGTTCGTCCCACGGCAAAACATGGAATAATCACACTGCCGCCGCGAGATAATGTATCACATAGCACCTGTACCAGCCCTGGAATATACCCCTTTGGTTTATCATGCAGGCGGTTTCCATAGGTTGATTCCATGACGACATAATCTGCCGCATCTGGAACTTGCGGATCACGAATCAAAGGCTGATTATAATTTCCGATATCACCGGAAAAAACAATTTTTCTGGTCACATCATTTTCCGTCATCCAAATTTCGACCGAAGAGGAACCGAGCAAATGACCTGCATCCAGAAAACGGATTTTAACACCTGGAAACAGCTCGATAATTTCATCATAAGGATGTGGCACAAAAAGCTTCAACGCCCCCAGCGCCTCTTTCATTGTATAGAGCGGCTCATATGGTTCACCGCCGTTGCGCATGGCCTTGCGGTTACGCCACTCTGCTTCGAATTCCTGAATGTGTGCACTATCTCGCAGCATGATCTCACAAAGTGAAACTGTTGCCGCTGTTGCATGGATCTCTCCAGAAAATCCGCCGGCGTATAACAGCGGTAGTAAGCCAGAATGATCAATATGCGCATGCGTCAGAAGCACATAATCAATCTGATTCGGTGCGCAAGGGATCTTAACATTCTCATAGGTATCTCTCCCCTGTTCCATACCAAAATCCACGAGCAAGCGCCGTCCGCAGATTTCTAGATATGTACAGCTTCCTGTTACTTCATGAGTAGCTCCGATGAATACCATTTTCATATTCAGTCACTTCCTTCCGGATGTCTTGTCATCCTGATATAATTTCCAGATCTCATTCTCTGCAAATTTTTAGGCAATACCGCAAGAAATTGTGCGGTAGATGTACTCTACATAAACTTCGTCAAATGAAACAAAAAGCGTAGCGAATACTTTGTGTATTCACGAGCATTTTTGTAAAAGATAACGGAAAATATACAAACAGATGGCACTCAAAACTGTCAGACGCTCTTTGTATGGCGTCGCCTTATTTAATATCTTATTTTATGGAATAGATGGGCCCTTTAGAGCGTGCCGAGAGAGTCTTCTAACTGCACCATAAACCGCAGCAGTTTCATCGCATCGTTTCCATCTCTTACACCATCACCATTACAGTCTGATACTGCCTCCTGCGCCCCTGTTAAAGTCACAATATTCAGTCTTGCTTTATTAAGTAAAATGACATCTGACATTTCCACCTCACCATTGAGATTGATGTCACCACAAAGCATGCTTATCGATACAGCTGTTGTCGAGTCCGTAGTCACCGGGGAAGAATCGGATGTCTCCATGGTCTGGACTTCACTTGCTAGCGAGGTTGTTTCTGTTTCAGACAATGTCGTTGTCAGTGTTGATCCGCTTTCGACTGAAGTGGCTGTTGTTTTATCCGAATCAGTTTCTGACGAAGTATTATCGGTTGTTATCGTTTGTGTTGTTTCTGCTACGCTCGCTGTTGTCGAGGCAATCGTTGTTGTCGTCAATTGCGTTACAGTAGTCGTGTTTTCCGTCGTCACATCCGGCACATCTATTTCTGGAACACTGCCATCCGGTTCAATACCGCCTACCAATACACCATCGGAATAGACACAGATATAATCTGTTCGTGTTTCTAAGCCGTCCTGATAGGTATCCTGTGCCTTGGTGATACCCTGATAACTCCAGTCATTGGTTGGATCCCAGTTATCACCCCAGTAGAGCCCTACAGTGTACTGATACTTCTTATTGGAGTTAGCGATCTTATAGCCATCAAAGGCGATCTCCACATAGTAGATATTGGGGTCATAGGAAGCATTATACTGATAAGGCCCGGAGATTATCCCGTCGGCACCAGCCTCGACAGCTGCTTGGTCATAGAGTTCCGAGCCTTTCACTTCGCTGATCATGCTCTTGTTTTCCATTTCTTCGATGCTAAAGAAATAGCGTATCGACAGATCTGTCTTCGGCTCAATAGAATCTGTGAACACCAGCATAGCAATCTTCGTCACACCTGCACCACTGGTCTGGACATCATCCACCGCATATGCAGAAACCCAAAAATCATTTCCGCCGGATCCACTGCCATGCTCCGGCTCTGGAGGAAAGTTCGGTGTAATCTCCATGGTTTCATCACCGTAAAAGGCATAGAGTCCAGCACACGCACCCACAAACGCCGCATTATAATCAATAGTCACTTCGTTGTAAATATAGTCTGCAGTGGTATCCACGTGATTATCACTTGCATCCGGACCACCAACCAACGCACCATACAAGACATAGCGGTGTTCACTAGTATCCTCACACTTGGACAGACCGGATGCGGCACGGTGGTGTGGAAATCTGGCAGAGTTATCGTCATAGCCCACCTCATAGCTGCGTCCAAGCGGATTGTCCCCTAGAAGATATTCCATCTGTCCCTTGGCCCAATCGCTAAAGGTAGAAGGACCGTTGTGATTATACTTATCATACACCAATGCCATCAGTTGTGCTGCCGTGTTGTATCGTGCTGAACCCCAGGTATTGAGCCAGAAGTACCCAGCCGGCGTAATTGTGCCAACGCCGCCGGTCATGTACTTGTTAATCGCCTCCGCCACTGAGCCCCAGCAATCCATCTCTTCATATTCACTCTTACCGGCAGCCGCTTTATAGTCCTTGATGAAGTCAGGATACTGCTCCATGGTGATCTCGCCCAGGATACATTGCACGCCACCCCACATGTCGTTCCAGCAGTAGACATAGCTGGGTGCCGCATAATAGTCATAATACGGGAAAATCTGTTCAAGATAGTGATAGTCTTCCGTGATTTTATACAGCCATGCTGCCGCCCAGCAGTAGTCATCCTCCCACTTTGAGGACATATAATACCCCTTGGGACCATCGGCATTGTCACTGAGTTCTTTGGGATTTTCCTCTGCAAAGGAGAACAGTGCCAGGGCATAGTCCAGAGACTTTTGAGCATATTCCGGATCAGTATCCTTGAAGTTGAGATAGTTGATTGCCAGAGATGCTGCCGCTGAAACAACATAGTCGGTCTGAGGCTTATCCTTGGTGAGGAAAAAGGCGGGTCGATCCATGTCATCAATCTCAGGCGCATTCCAGTAGGCATGGTCAATGTCGCCGTCGCCCACTTGATAACAATGCGCAACGACTTCACCATTCTCATTCAGGAAAGTACATTTCATAAGATAATCGTTGAAGTACCGCAGGATCGTTTCAATATGGTCATCCTGGCCAGTCATGATATAGGAATCCCGAAATTCATAATATCCCCATCCCAAGGTGGACGCTGCATAGTTTTCCGGCATACCGAACTTTACGTGGTCACCGGCATCGTGAAACCCACCGGAAACATCGATATAGCCATCCCCGTCCGGGTCTAAATATTTTGCGTTTTCAGTCAAAAACGAATCACTAAGGTTTGTCGCTGCCGAATTCAGCGGCACTTGTGCATCATAGGTGTGACAATTGCCACGCCAGGTATAGCGATTATTTTCACTAACCTCTGTACCACACATATTGGCATCATAAAAATAAATGGAATATTGCAGTGCCCGTGCAAAATTGGCTTCTGTGTCGTAATTATCCGCATGCGCTCTTTCCGTCATACCAAACGCACATGCGCTTGCAAGCATCGCTATGCTGACTGATGCCGCGGCAATCCGTTTGAAAACATGTGTCACTTTTTTCATAAAACGATTCCTTTCTAGTTCGCCGATCTTATCCTGCGAAGTCTTTTGTCGAAAAGCTACAATATATTTTTAATTATACGGGATAATCATGAAAAAGTCAACATCTTTTTCGTAAATTAAGTTCTTATTTTTGTGTAAGCTGCTATTTTTCATTCAGGATCACGCCGGAACTTTCTTCATTTTATCATTCGGAGCCTTCCATTTTGTCACTGGTTGGACACATTTTTACAATATGCTTATTTGTATAGGCAATACAGCACAGAGATTATGTGTCAGATGTCCTCTACGAGCATAAACTCGTCAGATTTTTCGTCAGATAAAATAAAAAGCGGAGCGAATATTATATGTAAACAAATGGAACGCAAAGCCATCAGACGCTCTTTGTGCGGCGTTGCCCATAGAAAAGGAGGAGCAGATCATACATGCAAACGAAACAGCTTCAATTCTATAATATATATGCAGATACTTTGGTGCAGCTGAAAGCGAAACTACTGGAACAGCTACATCAGCTTTTGAATACACTTCCGCAGGAGGATGGCGATGTCCCAGCAGAACACCTTTCCTGCCGAATCAAAAGCCCGGAAAGTGTCTGTCAGAAACTGAAACGTCGCAGCCTTACCCCGACACCGGAAATAGCACTTCAAAATCTTTCTGATGTAATTGGAATCCGTGTGGTGATGCGATTTATCGGTGATGTCTACCATATGGCTGATCAGATTCGCAAGCATACAGGATGGGAAGTTATCCGCATCAAAGATTATATTGCCAAACCAAAGCCAAGTGGTTATCGTAGCCTGCACATGATTGTGCGTGTGCCATTTATGTGCGGTTTGTTTTCCTCTATTCAAGTAGAGATTCAGCTGAGGACAATCGCCATGGACTGTTGGGCAAGCTTAGAACATCAGATGAGATACAAAAAACATATCCCAAATGCAACATTGATCGGTGCAGAACTATTGCGATGTGCAGAAGAAATGGCATCGACCGATCTGACGATGCAGACAATTCGTGAGATGATTCGCAGTAACTCAAGCCAAGATCAGGAGTAAAACCATGAAAATTCTATATGCTGAAGATGAAAAATCCCTTTCTATGGCGATTGTTGAGATTTTGAAAATGGAAGGATACGAAGTTGAAGCAGTATACGACGGTATACAGACAATTGACGCTTTGAAAACAGGTGCATATGATGCGGTCATTCTTGATATCATGATGCCAAAAGCAGACGGCATTGCTGTTCTCCGACAAATGCGTGAAAATGAAGATTACACGCCAGTGATTCTTTTAACAGCGAAGGCAGAAGTGGAAGATCGTATCGTCGGACTTTCTGCTGGTGCAGATGATTACTTAGGAAAGCCGTTTTCTGCCGGCGAACTTTTGGCAAGACTTAGTGCCATACTGCGGCGTGATACAAGTTATCAGAATCCTGTATATATTGTCGGAAATATTACGTTGGATTGTGCCACGGGTGAACTGCATTCAGATGTCAGTAGTCTGCGGCTTTGCCATAAAGAAACGCAGCTTCTGTCTCTGTTTATGAAGCACAAATCTACACGATTCTCCGCGAATGAACTTCAGAAAAAACTGTGGAAAAAAGCAAATGATACACAAATTGTAGCCCTTTACATCTCTTATTTGCAGGATAAGCTGGTGCAGCTTCAAGCTTCTGTCGTCATTCGTCAATATGGAGATTACTATCAATTAGAGGATGTGGAATCTATATGAAAAAATTACGATATAAACTCATCTGTATGGTATTCTTCGCAGCATCAGGTGTATTCTTAGCTGTCATAATCATTTTATATGGTGCACTCACACTGTATAACACCCATCAGGCTGATGGGATGACACAGCTGATCAGCCTAAACGGCGGCATGGTTCCGGAATTTCAGGAGTATAAAAATGAGGATTATACGGATGATATTCCGCATCCCCTGCTATTTAATGAAGAGTCTGAATTCCGCACACGCTATTTTATTGTATACTTCGATGAACAAGCACAACTTTCCAACATGAATACTGATCACATTGCCGCAGTCGGTGAGGAAACTGCGCTGTCACTGGCAGAAGACGCCATAGCAGGGGGCAATGAAACAGGTTACCTTGAACAATATCGCTATCGCATCACCAAAAGTAATAATGGCAATACTGTAATCTTTCTCGATTGTACGGAATCTTTCAGCATTCGTCATGTTACGATGCAGATCGTGATCTGCATTGCAATTCTGATCATCTTTCTTGTAACATTGATCTTTGCGTTCTTTTCGCGATATGTCGTCCGTCCGTTTGAACAAAATGCCAAGCGGCAAAAGCAATTTATCACAGATGCAAGTCATGAGTTGAAAACACCGCTTGCGATTATTTCCGCCAATGCAGAAGTGCTGCAGTACAAAAACGGCAAAAACAGCTGGACTGAAAATATTACAACGCAGACCAAGCGCATGAGTGAGCTAATCGGAAATCTGCTTACGCTTTCCAAAATGGATGAACTGGCACATGAATCTGCACAAACGTCTCTTGATTTCAGCACACTTGTCGAAGAAACTGTAAAGCCATTCCAGGAAGTCGCAGCGCAAAAAAATGTATCCATGCAAATCAATATCACCCCACACATTTCTGTCAAAGGGTATGAAGAACAGCTACGGCAGATGATCTCAGTACTGACAGAAAATGCCGTAAAATATGTGTCGCACAATGGTGCGATTCGCATTTCACTCACACGAAATGGTAGACACGCAACATTGACACTGTTTAATACAGCACATTTAGAACCCGGCATTGACTGCAACAGACTTTTTGATCGATTTTATCGCCCGGACAATGCACGCTCTTCTGAAACCGGTGGACACGGCATTGGGCTATCTATCGCAAAAAAAGCAGCAAGCCAACATGGAGGAACACTGCGTGCACAATGCCGAGAAAACGGCATCTGCTTTATTGCCACACTTCCATGTCGATTCAAATCTGCCTCATCTATCTAAGTCTGTACAATATTTACAAAAAGCGACAGATAGTTGTGAAAAACATATATGTTTTTTTGAAAATCACTTGACGTATTCCTCAAAATGTTGTATAATATAAACAGAAGTCACTGATACATGCCTGTGGGCACATACAGGGATTTCTATAGGATGTTTTGAAAGCTATCTGAGATCTGGCAGCGTATACATACATTTCGCAAGCTGATCTCCAATTCCATGGGGAAGGAGTATGTGCCGACAGGCACAGTGTATCTGAATCATGAAAAATATCTTATTTGCTGCATCTGAATGTGTCCCCTTCATCAAAACCGGTGGACTTGCAGATGTTGTCGGCGCATTGCCGAAAAGTCTCTACCGAGAAGAATATGACGTCAGAGTCATCATCCCGAACTATACCTGCATTCCGTGGGAATACCGCAGTCAGTTCCACTATGTCAGTCACTTCTATATGGACTATGGTCAACATGTGGAAAACCTGCATGTCGGCATTATGGAATATGTCTATGAAGGCATACACTTCTACTTTATTGACAATGAGTATTACTTCAAATGTGACCGTCCATACAGTGATTCGACACGCTGGGATATTGAACGCTTTATCTTTTTCTCAAAGGCGGTTCTAGCGGCAATGCCGGTTATCGGTTTCCATCCGGATATCATCCATTGCCATGACTGGCAGACCGGTATGATCCCGGTATTCCTGCGCAGCACTTTTGCTACTCACAGCTTCTACTGGGGCACAAAAAGCATCATGACCATCCATAACCTGAAGTTCCAGGGAATCTGGGATATCAAGCATTTTGTCTATAACACCAATCTTCCAGATTATATGTTCACACCAGACAAACTGGAATTCAAGAAAGATGCTAATATGCTTAAAGGTGGACTGGTATATGCCGACTACATCACAACAGTCAGCGAAACTTACGCCGAAGAGATTAAAACACCCTATTACGGCGAACAGCTCGATGGATTGCTCTGTGCACGCTCCCAGTCGCTGCGCGGCATTTTGAACGGCATTGACTACGATGTCTATAATCCGGAGACAGATCCGAAGATCCCTGTGCACTATACGGTAAAGGATGCCGTAGAAAAGAAAAAAGAAGCGAAAAAGGAACTCCAGCAAGAGCTTGGACTGCCAGTAGATGAAAACAAGTTCATGATCGCGATCATCTCTCGTCTCACCGACCAGAAGGGTCTGGATCTGGTAGACTGGATTGCCGACCGGATCACCGACGAATTTACTCAGTTTGTTATCATCGGCACCGGAGAAGAGCGGTATGAGAATATGTTCCGCTATTACCAAGGGAAATACCCGGATCGCGTTTCGGCAAATATCTTCTATTCCGATCCGCTAGCACACAAACTCTATGCGGCAGCAGATGCCATGCTCGTACCATCCCGGTTTGAACCGTGCGGTCTGACTCAGTTGATCTCCCTGCGCTATGGCACAGTGCCGATCGTTCGCGAAACCGGAGGGCTAAAGGACACCGTATTTCCGTATAATGAATACGAAAAGACCGGTACCGGCTTTACGTTCACACACTATAACGCAAACGACCTGCTTTACACCATCAACTATGCAAAGAAGATCTACTTTGAATGCCGCAATGACTGGGATGATATCGTTCGCCGCGGTATGCAGCAAGACTTCTCGTGGGGCAGCTCGGCACTGCAATATCAGGGCATGTATGATTGGATCATTCGCGGTATGCAGGGATAAGCTAACATTCATTTAAACTTATCATAAATAAGAAAAAAGCGCTGTGTTTTAATAAGAAACAGTGCTTTTTTCATATATCTCCATTTTTTAGGAAGTAAACAAAAAAATCGAAAAAATTGAAATTTCCGTCTTGACAAATTTTATATGTTATGATATAATATTTATTGTTGCTGGATTTGACATGAAAAACATGCGGATATGGCGGAATTGGCAGACGCGCTAGCTTCAGGTGCTAGTCTTCGCAAGGAGGTGGAGGTTCAAGTCCTCTTATCCGCACCATATTTATGAATGCCTCGGCTTTGCCGGGGCTTTTTGTTTAAAGACATGTCCGGTTAGTCGAAGCTCCCCCTTGCACAACCTGTGTACTTGTGATATAATAGTACCAGAACATAGAGATATTGTGATTTTTTAAATCTGAGGAATGATATATGGAACACTATCTAGATAACGCTGCCACAACAAAGCCGTGTGCAGAAGCAGCAGAAGCAATGATGAAAAGCGTGATACAAGCATATGCCAACCCCTCTTCGCTCCATCGCATGGGTCTGGAAGCACAGCACGTCATGGATCAGGCACGCAAACAAATAGCCGACGCACTCGGTGGCAAGCCGCAGGAACTCTATTTTACTTCCGGCGCAACTGAAAGCAATAATCTTGCACTGCGCGGAATCACAGCCTCCTACGGCAGACGTCGCAAAAAGATCGTAACGAGTGCTGTTGAGCACGCTTCCATCCGACAGACACTCACCTACTTAGAAGAACAAGGGTTTACAGTCGTTCGCGTAATGCCGGGTGATGATGGCAACTACCATGCCGCAGATTTTCTACATGCAGTTGATCCGGACACTTGTTTGGTGAGCATAATGCTAGTTAACAATGAAAACGGATATCGCATGCCAGTAGAAGAAGTATTCAACGCAGTGAAACGACGCGACCCAGAAGTGATCACCCACTGCGATGCAGTGCAGGGCTTTTTGAAGGTACCGTTTCGGACAAAAACACTTGGTGCAGATCTCATTTCCATTAGCGGTCACAAAGTGCATGGTGTCAAGGGAATCGGTGCACTTTATGTCAAACAGGGCGTTCGTATAAAACCCATTTTATTCGGCGGGAATCAAGAAAAAAAGATCCGACCGGGAACAGAGAGCGTTCCACTGATCGCGGCATTTGGGGCGGCAGTGAAAAAGCTGGCTCCAACTTTGAAAGAACGCTATGAATCCGTTTTCGCACTCCGCAGCTTCTTGATTGAACGTCTAAACGAAATGAATGGCGTTCTGATCCGAAATCTTCCCAATGCCTCCCCTTATGTGCTGAATCTTTCTCTACTGGGCTATCGCTCAGAAATCGTACTACACTATCTTGAAAAGCGAGATGTCTACATTTCCAGCGGTTCTGCTTGTTCTAAAGGCGCAAGCAGTGGCGTACTTGAGGTATTTGGTGCAAAACCAGAAGCTGTGGACAGTGCACTGCGCATCAGCTTTTGCGCAGAAAACACCCAGGAAGATATTCTTGCACTTGTTGAAGGATTACAGTCTGCACAACACGAACTGGTACATTAAAAATAATATCCCCATGTTTTATTACATAAAGGAGTTGTCGCAATGACAAATGAACTGATATTGGCAAAATACGGTGAAATGGCGCTCAAAGGGCTCAATCGCAATACCTTTGAAGATATCCTTATGAAAAACCTTCGCCGCAGACTGCGCAGATTTGGCACATTCCGCCTGACAAAAGCACAATCTACGATTTATATTGAACCAAAAGCCGACGAGATCGATCTGAACGAAGTGTTGGATGATCTGCAGCGCGTATTCGGCATTGCAACATTGTGCCGCGCATGCATCTGTGAAAAGACCATGAAGGATATTTCAGTAAAAGCTGTCCCATATCTGGAAGAGGTGCTGATCAATGCAAACACCTTTAAAGTAGAGGCAAAGCGTGCGGATAAGGCATTCCCACTGAAATCGCCAGAAATCTGCGCACAGCTTGGTGGCATTTTATCCGAGGCATATCCACATCTGACGGTCGATGTGCGCAATCCGGATGTGACAGTCATGGTAGAGATCCGTGACACCAACGCATTTGTACATGGCGCAAACCTGAAAGGTGCTGGCGGACTCCCAGTGGGCAGCAGCGGTAAGGCATTGCTTCTGCTCTCTGGCGGTATCGACAGTCCCGTTGCTGGTTATCGCATGGCACGTCGTGGCGTACAGATTGCCGCAATCCACTATGTTAGCCCACCATACACTTCTGACCGGGCGCAGGAAAAGGTGGAACAGCTCTGTCAGGAACTGACACCGTACTGCGGCAACATCGCCTTCTTCTGCGTTCCGTTCACAGAGATTCAGGAGGCAATCAAAACGCATTGTCCGGAGGAATACTTTACGGTAATCATGCGGCGGCTGATGATGGAGATTGCCCAGAAAATCGCAGAAAAGGACAATTGTCTTGCCTTGATCACCGGCGAAAGCGTCGGACAGGTTGCAAGCCAGACCATGCAGGCAATCGCTTGCACCGATGCTGTCAGCCGTATTCCGGTGTTCCGTCCGCTAATCGGGCTCGATAAAACCGAGATCGTCGAAACGGCGCGTGCGATTGGCACGTTTGAAACATCGACACTCCCTTATGAAGACTGTTGCACTGTCTTCACACCAAAGCACCCCAAAGTGCGTCCGTCACTGGCGGAAATCACGCGTGCACAAAGCCGATTTGATTTTACTGAAATGATTGAAAAGGCTGTTGCAGAAACTGAAATGAAAATTTTCTCCTACATGTAAAGCAGGTGGAATATGACGAATCTTTGTGAAAACATGCAATATCATATGTTGGATGAAACACAAATATGTCGGATATATAAAGAGACTGAAAAAGCCCTTGACAAAACCATAGCATATATTGTACAATGGTTAGATAGAGAAGGTAAAACCATTGCAACGGCAGAAAGTTGTACCGGCGGATTACTTTCTCAGCTTGTGACTTCTGTCCCAGGTGCATCGCACGTCTTTGAGGTGGGCGTATGCACCTATGCAGAGCGCATGAAAACGCAGCTATTGGGCGTCCCGGCTGATCTGATCCGGCAACATAGCGTTGTCAGTGCTCAGGTTGCCGCATCAATGCTATGTGGATTGAAAACACTGTCTGACGCACAGTTGTGCCTTTCTGTGACCGGACTTGCTGGTCCTGGCGGCGGCACACCTGATTTGCCGGTCGGAACCGTCTATGTCGGTATAGCGTATGACACAACAACAGCTGTGGCACACTTAAAACTATGGCAATACGGTCTGCAAACACGCGAAGAGATTCGTCGCGGCGCAGCAGTATGTGCCTTTGGTATTGCAAAATGTTACCTGATGGAGGAAGCAGAATGCAGGAAGAAAAAAAATCTGCGGTAAAATTATCTGCATCTCCTGAATCATTCCCAGAAAAGCAGACAGAGGCGGCAGAAGAAACTGAAACCGATCATCCGCCTCTGCCGGATTCATCAGATGCAGCGATGCCCGACTCTCCGGATTCAGATGATACAGCTGATGCTGAACAAATAAATGCACCATTATCGACGGCAGATAAAATTACCGCAATTCACACCAGTCTGTATGAGATCGCACAACAAGAGGATGAGGAAATGATTTCTCTTCGTGTAGCATATCAGATCAAGCAGGTCAAGGAGCACAAAGAACATCCAGAAAAATTCGTGGCAAAACCGCCGGATTTCTCGAAGCCATCTGATCGGCATCAAAAGAAGAATGGAAATTTTTTAGTCAATATGTTCCCACGAAAAGGTGATAGCGGTGGAGAAATTGCCAGAAAATCGATCTTTTTGCTCTCGATGACAGTGTTTCTTGTTTGTTTGGTTTTGATTGCACTTTATTTTATTGATCTATATCGCGCAAGCAAGCTCTATGATGAAATTGGTACTTCTTATCATGCCCGACTTCCAGAACGCGTCACCGAATCCATAGAAGAGTCAGTGGAAGAACCAGAAGAAAAAATCTACACGCTCTTACCGGGAGTAGAAGATCTTCTTGCAATCAACGATGAAATCGTCGGCTGGATCACGATTCCCGACACCAATGTAGACTATCCGGTGCTCCAGCATCTTGACGATGAACCAGGAAATGAATATTATCTTTACCGCAATGTCGAACGAGAAGATTCAAAACCAGGATCAATTTTTCTGGATTATCGTTGCTCCTTTGACCGCGTGGGCAAAGATGGTACGCTTGAAGTTGAAAATTCCGACAACCTGATTATCTACGGTCATAACATGCGTGATCTTTCTATGTTCGGAACGCTGAAATATTACCGAACAGATGAGAATTACTATGAAGAGCACCCGGTCATTGAACTGAATTCCAATTACGAAACTTATCAATTCAAGATTTTCGGATATTTTATTGCGGATGCAGAGGACACCACAGAAACACGGTTTGAATATTGGAACGCTATCAACTTTGCAGATGAAACAGAGTTTTATGATTACGTCAATGAAGTAAAACGACGTACGCTGCGTCTGACAAATGTGGATGTAGAATACGGCGATCAGCTATTGACTTTGTCCACATGCAACAGTGTTTTTGATACAGCACGTCTTGTCATTGTCGCGCGGCAAGTCCGCGAAGATGAAGATCCATATGAACGTGTTGCAGGCACAACAGCAAATCCCAATATTAAATGGCCGAGTATTTACTATCTGTGGAACGAAAATACCTACGACCCAGATGCACCCTTCGTACCATATGGTTGATTTCAAACGCGGTGCACATTGATGGAAAGAGGAATCGAAATGATAAAAAAACGTAACATACGTACATTGGCTATCCTGCTTTGTCTTTCACTTCTGACAGCAGGATGTGCACAAGAAATCGATCAGACTGCAGTGCCTGAAACAGCTCCGATAACTGAAGCACCAACCGAAGCTCCGACAGAAGCACCAGAACTGACAGAACGTGCGAAAAAGTTACTGGAACAGAACCCCGACACGGTCGGATACATCACGATTGAAGGGACACAGGTAGATAACCCTGTAGTACAGACTGTGGACAATGAATATTATCTTGATACCGGTTTTGACGGTCAGCAGTTCCGTGCCGGAACTGTGTTCATGGACTATGAGGATAAATTCGGTGCATATCCAGATGAGTGGTCAGAAAATATTGTTCTGTATGGACATAATATGGCGGACAACACAATGTTCGGCTCGCTGCGTAGATATCGTCAAGACCCGGAATATTATCATGACTATCCATTTATCACATTTAGTTCAAATTATGCTGATTACACCTATGTCATGGTCGGATTAGTCATTACTAGTGGAAATGCTGATGCAGACTTCCCCTATTGGAGATTGATCAACATGGATCAAGAAGAATTTAACAGCTATATTAGCTCAGTAGAATCCAAAAACATGATTGATAACCCGATCGATGTGCAGTACGGCGATAGTCTGCTGACACTTTCGACCTGTTATTCTGATGAAGACAACAGCCGTTTCCTGATCGTTGCTAGGAGACTGCGTGAAAATGAAACTACACAATCGCTGTTGGAAATCATTCAAGGAGAGGATGGTGAAGAGAGTACTGCACAGGAGTGACAAGCGGACAATTGAAATACTGCGTTCGTTTGCACGTGCGTGCACGACCGGAAGATCTTATTTTGATTTTTCCGGTACGCCCTGTGCAAAAATTACCCGACAATTTTGTCGGTAAAAATGGAGTTTTATTATGAAAATACGTTACCCACAGGCAACAATTGCGATTGCAATTGCGGCATTTCTTGCAGTAACTTGTGCAGCACATGTTTATGCTGTTGATGATTCAGCGACTCCTGGATCATCAGCATCTACTAATACTAATGCTGCAAAAGAAAGCGAAAATGCATTGTGGAAAGCTGAAATTTCAGATTATGATTCCAGCTTATCATTAGTACAATACGAAGAAGTCACTCCGACAGAAGATGAGATCAATGCGATTGAAGCTGCAATGAAACAGGATACAACTGCGACAGACGGCGAAGATCTCATGATACAAGCAGGCGGTAATGCGGGATCAACAGAAACGCTTGCTTCTTCTAACGGTGTGGGCAGTGTAGATGCCGGTGCTGCCATTGCGTTAGGCGTGGCAGAAGCGGGACAGTTTACATTCACTACATATGGCTATGGACACGGTGTCGGACTCAGCCAGAATGGTGCAAATTACTATGCGTCCTATGGCGGATATGATTATCAGTCTATCCTGTTCCACTATTATCCAGGTACAACACTGGTACAAGAAGATACGACCAATACCATTGGCGGTTCAACAGAAGGCTTGGTGAATGTACTAGCACAAATCGTGTACAACGAAATGAGTTCAGTCATGCACCCTGAAGCAATGAAAGCACAAGCAGTTGCTGCATATACTTACATTATGTGCAACGGTGGAAGTACAAGCGGATTGGTTCTGAAACCAAATCCACCACAAAATGTAGTGGATGCTGTGGCATCCGTAGCCGGACAGGCACTTTATTATGATGGCAACTATGCAATGACTGTGTATGGTGCATCAAGCGGCGGTGCAACGGCAGATTCCAGAGATATTTTTGGAACGAATTATCCTTATCTGGTAAGTGTTCCGTGCGAATATGATGCACTGTATGATCCCAATTATGGCGAGATCACCAGCATTTCTGTTGATACAGTACGCTCTTGTATTGAAAGCGCATATGGTATCAGCCTTTCTGCTGATCCATCTAACTGGTTCCAGCTGGAGCTTGGTAGCAGCGGCTATGTTCGCTATGTCCACATCGACGGGCAAAAAACAGTCAGCGGCTTTGCGTTCAGCAATCTCCTGGGACTGAAGAGTGCACGTTTTGCTTATACCTGCGGTTAAGACACATTCATCTACAAAATAATCGGAAAGTTTTTGGCAACATTCTCATATTATAACAAGGAAAAGTTTTTCTACTGCAAGCTATGATGGGAAACATCCATTCTAGCTGCATAAACACATTTCGGCTGATAAAGCTCTATATTCTACGTGAATGTTCTGGAGGGAAAGCAAATGGATTTTCGGGATCAATTTCGAAAAGTAAGCGACGATGTCGGAAAAATGGCGCGCGATGTTGCAGGCTCGTCTAAAAAGGCAGCGGCAAAAGCAAGAATTCGCCGCATGATCAATGGATGTAATACTGCACTACAATCTATATACACCGAAATTGGTGAAAGATATTATGTGGAAAACCAGTGTGAACCGGAACCACAATATGCAGGGCTATTTGAACGAGCAACAGATCTGACAGCGCAAATCGATGTGTTAAAAGCGGAATTAGCGGGACTTGATCATGCAACACTTTGTCCAAATTGCGGCAAAGCTGTGAACGATCACCAGAAATTCTGCCCAGAATGCGGCACAAAAAATAATGCCTTTGGCAAATGGAAGGCAGAAGCAGAGGCGGCAGAAGCAGCCAGACGTGCTGCAAAAGAAGCAGAACGTGCAGAGCGAGAAGCACGCAAAGCAGAAAAAGCAGCGCAAAACGCTTCCTACGAAACAACGACTGAGACAATTTCAGATGACAATACACCAATTGTGATTCAGGCAGATGCCACAATTTGTACAGATGACGAATCCCAAGGTTAAACACCCACGGAAAAAGAGAAATTTCAAATGATCAACACGAAGCAAAATGGAAGAAATGCGCTTCAAATCGTAAAAACAGACGTGTACGGACAGTGCGCGCCTGTTTTTAATTTCAGGAGGAAAACATAAATATGATCAAACAAATCGCAGTGACCGTTGCCGTTTGTCTGAGTGTAGTATTCTTTAGCGGATGCAATATCACTACGCAGACTGCAAATAACACCGTTGATAACGGTAAAATGCGCGAAGACCTGACAGCACAGGAAATGGCTCAAGAAATGGGTATTGGTTGGAATCTCGGAAATACCATGGAGGCATTTTGGGAAGATCTCGGCAATACTACATCCGGCTGTATGACCATTGGCGAAAACACACCGCAAGATTATGAAACCTGTTGGGGTGCAGTAATCACAACACAAGAAATGATCGACGGCATACGTGACGCTGGATTTGATACAGTACGCATCCCTGTATACTGGGGAAATATGATGGAAGACGATGGCACATTTCAGATCTCTGATGCATATTTTGACCGAGTAGAAGAAATCATCGAATACTGCCGCAAAGACGCACTCTATGTGGTTATCAACATACATCACTATGATGCATATCTGATTCAGAATCATAATAAACAGGATGTTCTAAAAGCTACAGAGACATTATGGACACAAATTGCAGAGCGGTTTCGCAACTATTCCGATTATCTGATTTTCGAGGGATTTAACGAAAGTTTGGGGTCCTCACAAGAAAACGATAGCTATACGGATGATCAACTATTTGACTATGTTAATGAGATGAATCAAACATTTGTTAATGCGGTTCGCAGCACAGGTGGTAACAATGCAGAGCGTATGCTTATTGTTTCAGGATATTGGACCAACATTGATCTGACAACAGATGCACGGTTTTTGATGCCGGAAGATTCAACACAGGATCGCATGATGGTTTCCGTACACTATGTGGATAATGCAAAATACTGGACAAATCAAATTGGTGATCAGGCATGGATTGATTACAGTCGAGAACAATGTGAACTTTTAGCAGATGCTTTTACCAAAAACGGATACCCGGTATTTATTGGAGAATGCACGTCGATTTACGAACCAGAACACATTATTGCAAATGCAGATTATACTACATCGACTGAATGTTTAGAACAAATGCTTCAGCTGATAACAGAATATGGATTTGTCCCTGTATTATGGGATGTAACGGATAATTTCTATTCCAGAACAAATTGCACAATCATCTCCGATACTGATCGTGCTCTCATCCAGAATTTCATATAAAATATAGATGTGCAGATGCTGTTTCAGCAAATGCACTTTTTTATTGACTACAGATCAAAAATTCCAGAAATTCACCACTTGAATTCTATAGTCTTTTCTGGTATAATCAATTTGAAAAACGATTGCATAAACGTATCACAGGAGATGAAACAAATGGCATCTGAAATAGAACTGCACAGATATATTGCCATTGATCTGAAATCATTCTATGCATCTGTAGAATGTATTGCACGCGGGCTTGACCCCATGACAACAAATCTTGTGGTTGCAGATAAAAGCCGCACAGAAAAAACAATTTGTCTCGCTGTTTCGCCCTCACTTAAAGCGTATGGAATTCCCGGACGTCCCAGACTCTTTGAAGTTATGCAAACTATTCAACAAGTGAATTGGAGCCGACGCCGCACGTGTAATAGTTTCCTCATGGGCGAATCGTACAACGTCAATGAGCTCCAAGCTGATAAGACGCTTGCGGTTTCTTATCTCATTGCGCCACCACAAATGGCACATTATATGTCCGTCAGTGCACAAATATATAACATCTATTTGCGGTATGTTGCACCGGAAGATATCCATATCTATTCGATTGATGAAGTATTCATCGATGCAACAAATTATCTGAAAACATATCACATGACAGCATATCAATTTACCCGAATGCTCATACGCGATGTACTAAAAGAAACAGGAATAATTGCCACAGCTGGAATTGGTACAAATTTGTATCTTTGCAAAATTGCAATGGACATAGTTGCAAAACACATTCCTGCCGATGAGAATGGATCTCGGATCGCTATGTTAGACGAAGCTTCTTATCGTAAACAGCTATGGGAACATCGTCCGCTAACGGATTTCTGGCGTATTGGTACGGGATATGCAAAAAAACTAGAATCGCAATATCTTTTTACGATGGGCGACATCGCAAAATGTTCCATTTATCACGAAGATTTATTATACAAAATGTTTGGGGTAAATGCAGAATTGCTTATTGACCATGCATGGGGCTGGGAGCCGTGCACAATTGCAGATATTAAAGCATATGTGCCAGAAAATAATAGCATTAGTTCCGGACAAGTACTACAATGTCCTTATAACTTTGAAAAAGGCAACTTAATTGTCCGAGAAATGACAGACTTACTTGCGCTTGATCTAGTAGACAAAGGACTTGTCACAGATCAAATGGTGCTTACCGTTGGATATGACACAGAAGGGATTCCTGAAGACTACATGGGGAAAATGACAATTGACCGTTATGGCAGAAGAATCCCAAAATCAGCACATGGCTCAATTAATCTTGGTAAATTCACATCTTCCACCAAAACGATTGTAAAAAAGATATCTGAACTTTATCATAATATTGTAAACCGTGACTTACTTGTTCGCCGCATATATGTAGTTGCAAATCATGTAACACACGAACATTCGGTTGTAACTCACCCACATTTTACGCAACTTGATCTATTTACCGATTATGAGATGCAGCGAAAAAAACAAGTTGAAGAGAAAAATCAACTTACACGCGAAAGAAATATGCAAATAGCAATACTTGAGATCAAAAAAAAGTATGGAAAAAATGCGATTCTGAAAGGAATGGACCTGGAAGAAGGTGCAACCACAATACTACGCAACGGACAGGTAGGCGGCCATAGAGCATAGACATGAAGAAAGGCGGTTTAATATGAAAAAAGAACCTTTGAATCGTTATGCTGATATTATAAATCTCCCTCACCATACATCCCATGTACACTCCAAAATGTCACGGCACAACCGTGCAGCACAATTCGCACCGTTTGCAGCTCTTACCGGATTTGATGCAACAATTACAGAATCAACAAGGCAGACAGCATGTTTTCAAGAAGTAGACGATGACGATGCTGCGCAAATCAATAGCTGTCTGCAATTGATTATGGAATCTATCAAAGAAAAACCATTTATTTGTGTGACATATTTTGTACCGGATACTCAAAAAGAAGGGGGTTCTTATGTAACTGCCCAAGGTAATGTGAATCGCATTGACACATGGTTTCACCAACTTTATCTAACTGATGGCCTTATGATTCCTATTGCAACAATTCGCACAATTAAGATTTACAGCAACACCAAGTAAATTGCGTCCAAGAACGCAAAAAGTACCATAGCTCCTAAAATGGAACTATGGTACTTTTCAAAATATGCATAAAATCATGCAATAATGATTCGTTTGAACTCAGATCAATCCATTCACGGAGTTTCCGGCAGAGCGCTCAGGATCTGTACCTGGAACTTCAGCAAAGACATTGCGTCGTTACCATCAATGTTGTTTGTGCCATCATTGAAGCAGTTTGCATTTGCCTCCTGCTGCGCAACGAAGTCAACAGCGTTTACAGTGTACTTGTTCAACAGAACACTGTCAGACATATTTACACTGCCGTCAAGGTTTACGTCACCAAGCAATCCACTACTATCCGGATCAGCAGTAGCAACCGTTGTGGTATCAGCAGGCTCAGTTGTAGTGTCAGCTGGTTCTGTTGTAGTGTCAGCCGGTTCTGTTGTCGTAGTATCAGCAGGAGTAACCGTAACTGTAGCAGTAGCAGTCTGACCATCCGGAGTTGTTACCGTGATAGTAACTTCACCTTCTGCAACACCAGTTACTGTACCGTTCTCATCAACAGTTGCAACAGAAGAATCACTCGACTCAAATGTTGCACCACTTACAGTTTCACCATCAACAGTCGGAACAATGGTCTCAGTTTCGCCAACTTCGATTTCAACATCGCTCGGAGTCAGAACAAGTTCACCTTCCGGATCTGGAGTTGTCGCGTCGTCCGGTGTTACATCCGGATACAGCTCATACATTGCACCGAGAGCCATCATGATATCGCCTGCATGCCAGAAACGGTGAAGTGTGAAGTAGTAGTCTTCTACGCCAACCGAGCCGTTGCCGTCTACATCTTCGCCATTACCATTGTAGTAGTCAAGTGCAGTCTGATACATGTCAGAATTCTTATAATTCGAACGAATATCTACAAATGCAACACCATCCTGGATCGTATCGCCATTCGGCATGGTACCAGTATAGCGCGAAGCCTGGAGCGTCTGACCATCGCCGGTTACATATGTGCCGTTCGGCAGAACCAGCTTGGTCTCCCAGAGTCTATTAAGGTTCGTGTTGTGATCAGATACACCCAAACCGATATCATCACGATACTTATTCCACTCTCTGTCAAGCAATTCCTTTGCCAAATACAGCGACTGCTTTGCGAGATCATCTGCACTTGTTTCAGCAGCAGAAGTCTTGCTCTTGTAAGAAGCCTCAGCATCAGCCAGATCAGAGCCCTCAACGCCCTTTGCCTTTGCATAGTAGATCAACGTATTTGCCAGCGAAGATACGCATCCGAGGTCACCATCACCATAGCCAACGATGGTGCAGTGAAGATCACTGTTTTCCTGATAAGAACCATTCCAAGTATTCGGCTGACCAGACCAGATCAGGCTGGACGGAATAGAGAAGGATTCACCATCATCTGTAATACCCTGAGACAGATCCGGGATCGTGAACTCAGTCATTGTGGTATCATACGGTTCATAGTAATCCGAAAATGTCTTTTCACCGTTTGCTACACCCAAGATTGTGTTGTCTATAAACCAGCCAACCCACTTGTCCAGAACAGTTTCCAGAGCCTCAGAAAGTGTCATACCAGTCTGTGCAATCTGAATGTTACCATCCTCTGTGCCGTTTACATAGTAATACAGTTCAGCCAGACGCTGCATAGACCATACCTGGTTACCAATCCAGTGGTTGGAACCTGGGTCGGCATATACCGGATGCTCTACATATGCCATATCATAGAAGGTAGCGATATCCAAATCACTATAGCCAGTGTAGCTGCCTCCTTCTGTTGTGTAGGAGTTTGTCGCACCACCAGCGATCGGACCGTCTGCCGAGAGCAGCCACAGATAAAATTCCATCTGACGTTCCAAAGAAGTCTGGAAGTCGCTCTGCGCGCCCTGTGCCAGCATATTACCAGACAGACCACGATCACCATCACTATCAGTATCATAAGCCAGAGCATATGCTGCAAGCGGGTTTTGATAGAACTGGTGACAATGCGACGCACCAATCTGCCATGCCCAGTTCTGAGTCAGACCGCCGCCCCACGAAGTATACCAGTTCATCAGATAGTGCTTACTAGCTTCTAAATCCTGGCTAGTCCACTGAACTCCATAATTATTTGCATTCTGGGAGGAAGTATAATTCGCACCAATACCGATGTTCTGATAGTACTTATCATACATATTATTACGTGTCTGGTCACCCATTTTTGCAGCCAGCTGTGTCAGAGTCTTCTGACCACCCCACTTAGAGTTGACGCTCTGGTCGCCAACACCCCAACGGTTTGCCGCATAAACCGCCTGAATTGCACGATCTTCTGCGTCCGGTGCGTTGGTATAGGACCATTGTTCGCCTGGCTGTTCTTCGGTATTGAAGAAACCCTTCATGCCAGTTGTACCATAAAGACCATATCCTCTATTGTGTACATCTACACAGGCATGCGGAATTGTCTCCCAGCAAGATTCCTGCTCACCGCGCTGGAAAGTATTAATCAGTGTAAAGTTACCGCTAACATTTTCCTGAGAATACTGAGAACCATTTGCAGCACCGTATCCATACCAGTCATCTACGTCAGCCAACCAGTGCATCAGGTAAAGACCTTCGTCACTGCCATAAGCGCTTGTGAAATACTGATGAATCGGGTTTCTTGCTGTCTTATCGCTCTTCATAGCCGTCGGATACAGTTCAATCTGTGGCCACTCACTGCTGTAAGTAGCGCTCAAATTTGAGCCCTGAGACATGAAAGTTGAACCGCCACCGCTCTGTACATCCGGAATCATGGTAGCTTCCAGCGTTGTCCAAGCCTTTACAAGGTCGCCGATGGATTCGGTCGATGCATCCTTTACATTTGCAACCGTAACCTCACCATTTTTTGCAGCGTTAACAATGTTATCGCGCATCGCAGCAACCCATACAAGATAGGACAGAGCTTCGGAAGTGGTCTCATGACCATAGTCCGGTGCTTCAATACACAACTCTTCTACCGAGTGGTAAGGAACACCCAGACCGCCGCTTACAGTAGATGTCGACGACATATAGCCATTCGCCACACCGTTTGTTACCACGTCATCATATAACGACATGAAACGTGCTGCATAGGTGTCATCACCATATGCCTCGTCTTTGGTTCTCGTTCCGGCAGCAGATGCAGCAGTCGGTACAAGTGCCGAACAGGTCATCGCAGTTGCCAGAAGTGCAGCCAAAAATGTTTTGCTCTTTTTGAATTGCATTTTTTGAATTTCCCCTCTCAATAAGAAATAAGGTAAGAAAATAGAAATGGATGCGGCCGTTTTCCGCGTCGCTCCGCCTTGTACGGCGGCATCCGGCAGATTAATCGCTTATGTCAAAACGAAACAGCCTTTTCGTGGAGAAATCCTCTCATTTCTCACAAAACGAACACAAGGATATCCACTTTCATATCAAAAATTATACACCCCTTCCGGCTCAATGTCAACCCTTTGCACAATTTTAGAGCGAAAGCACAGTTATTTTTGTAGCAATGTACAGATTTCGCATTCTTGTTTTGTGCAATTTGTCTTATCCTATTCTTTTTTCGTGTAAGATTTCCGTGTTTTTTGATTTTTCGCTGAACGCCCTGATTTTTTTCATACTACTATCACATAGCTATGGCATACTGAAATCGTTATATCGGTCTATCGGTTTATATAATTTCTGCGATACTTGCCAGCATTTCTGACAGTTCGATAGAGTCTTTTATCCATTTTTTCTAATTTTCATAATATTGTAATTTTATATATGTTACAACGACATATTATTTTGCGATAATAGATTGTAGCTGCTTTTTTTGCCGAAAGAAAAAAGCGGAAAGGAGCATTTTATGGTTGAAATTCAGAATCTGACCAAATACTATGGAAATAAAGCTGCATTAAAAGGTATCAGCTTTACGATCAAAGAAAATGAGGTGTTGGGTTTCTTAGGCCCAAACGGCGCTGGAAAGTCCACAACCTTAAATATCATGGCAGGAGTCATTCCGTCTACAGCAGGTACCGTGAAGATTCAGGGGTATGATATCGCACAGCAACCTGTTCAGGCAAAGCGCTGTATCGGCTTTCTCCCCGAGATCCCGCCGGTTTATCCGGATATGAAGGTAAAAGAATATCTGCGCTTTGCAGCAGGTTTGAAAGGTGTTCCCGGTGCAAAACGCAGCACTGAAGTCGCACGTGTGATGGAACTGTTAAAGATCACGGATGTCCAGGGACGTCTGATACGCAATCTATCAAAAGGATATAAACAGCGTGTGGGATTTGCACAGGCACTGCTTGGCGATCCGCCGGTTTTGATCCTCGATGAACCGACAGTAGGACTTGATCCGACGCAGCTATTGGAAGTGCGCAATCTGATTCTGGATCTGCGCCACAATCATGCGATCATTTTAAGCTCACATATTTTAAGTGAAATCAGCGCTGTGTGCGACCGGGTCGTTGTTATCAATCACGGTGTAATCAAGGCAAATGATACGATTGAACATCTTGAGGATAATGCAGAATCTGGCATCATACTGCGTCTGACAGTACAAGGCAGTTCTCGTGAAGTACCGCGTGTTGCAAGAAGCGTGAATGGAGTTGTACGCGTCGACAACATTCAGTTTGTACGAACTGGTGTCTACAATTATGATGTGGAAATTGAAAACGAAAGCGTGCGAAACCCTTTACTGTCGGCGTTGTTACAGCGCGGCATGGAAGTATTAGAGGTCACCACGGAGAAGAAGGATCTCGAGCAGGTATTTGTCAAGCTCGTTAACCAACCGGACAAGCGTGCAAATCTGAAGGATCTGCTTGAAGAAATGGAAGCAGAGCCAGAGGTGAAAACAGATGCGCAAGGCAAAACAAAGCCACAGACATCTGATAACCGAGAAAAGACTGCACCTCAGGCAAAGAAAGAGGAGGAATAATGCCGCCATGTTTGCACTATATAAAAAGGAGTTACAAAGTTATTTTTTATCTCCCATTGCCTATGTTGTCATTGCTTTTTTTATGGCGACGTTTTCTCTGACGTTGATCATGGATATTTCAAACGTCACATCGGCAACATATGAATTTTCATTCGCATCGATTTTTTATGTAAATTTATTCTACTTTATTATCCTGTTGCCGCTTCTGACAATGCGGGCTTTTTCAGAAGAACGCAAAAACGGAACAGAAACACTGTTATTGTCGAGTCCGCTGAATGTCACGCAAATCGTATTGGCAAAGTTTCTTGCAACTGCGACAGTCTTATTGATCCTACTTGCAGCAACGCTGGTTTATCCGATTATCACTTCAATCTATGGCCGTGTGATCTGGTCAAGTCTAATCTGTACATACATTGGCTTTTATCTGTTTGGCCTGGTCTGCATCGCGGTCGGTATTCTGATCTCTTCTCTGACTGAAATGCCACTGATCGCAATTGTTTTTAGCGAACTTGCAATGTTAATCTTGCTGCTGACAGATAATATGGCAGCAACTGCATTCTTGTCAAGTGTTCCAGTTTTATCTGACGTGCTCGACTGGTTTTCAAATGAAACAAAATTTGATATCTTTTCCCAGGGGCTGATCCAGCTTTCCGACCTGGTGGGCTATGTCACAGAGATCATAGTCTTCCTAGCATGGACGATCATTTCTGTAGAAAAAAGACGCTGGAGCAGGAGGTAACCTGATATGAGTACAAAACAACAAAAAGAATACAAATTCCGCAACTGGAAAAACACCAAATTTGCTAGCATGGCATGGATTCTGGTGATCCTAATCTTGGTGATTGCGGTTATTATTAATATGATCGTCATGCGGCTCGACTTTAACTGGGATATTTCTGCCAACAAGCAGTTCAGTCTGAGCAACACCACAGAATCTTATCTCAGCGAATTGGACGAGCAGGATGTGACTGTTGACTTTTATCTGCTGGCAGATATGAACGATATCGAAAACGATATCAATTCGCTAACCCTCTACCGGGTACTACGTGCCTATGAAAATCACGATTGTATCAACCTGATCGACTTTGACCCAAATGTAGACACTGAAACGCTCGAATCAATCAATCCTGATGAAGTATACTCGCTCTCAACCGGCGATATGATCATTCGATGTGGTAACAATACGCGGCGTATTCCGGGGAGCTCGATGTATCTAACTTATACAGATGATGAGGGAAACACGATTGATGAGGAATTCTCCGGTGAAAACCTCATCACCGGAACAATCAAAAGCGTTGTCGAAGACTTTACACCTACTGTTTATTTTCTGACTGGTCACGGTGAAAAATCTCTGGATCAATATACAACCTTCACCAACAATCTGATTAACTATAACTATCTGGCAAAAGAGCTCAATCTTTCCGAGACAGATGCTGTACCAGATGATGCTGCATTAATCCTTGTTGCTGCTCCGACAGCCGATATCACTGAAGCAGAAGAAGAGATCCTCAACACATATCTCGAGGCCGGTGGAAATATCACTCTGATGATGTCTCCAAATGACGGCGAATTTGCCTATACTAATCTTGAAAACATTATGGAAAACTATGGGTTCCACATGGACTATGACCGTGTTTATGAGACCAATTCGAATTACCACCTTTCTGGCGACAATACTATGGTTTTGTGTCAACTTACTGAGTTAGAGGATGACAGCGAAGCAGCAGACCTCACATCATCTCTGATCAATCAAGGGATCTATACCTTTATGCCGGAATCTCGTAGCTTCACCTATTATGATGAAGGCGGCAAATACACTATCGCATCCTTGATCACTACATATGATACTGCGGTCGGTGAACCATATGGTGGCGTCAGTGACGACCCGGAAGAAATTGAAGGAACAAATATGATCCTTGCAGCGCACTCTACCAACAATGCATGGAATTCATCTAAGATGGTAGTCTTTGGAAATGCAGAATTTTTGGATGATGAACATATTACAAGCGAAACGATCGGTGAAGCTGTTATTATTCCAGTATATCTGATGCTCAGTACAATCAGCTGGATGTATGACAGCGATATGGATATGGGTATTGATGCAAAATCATCATCTTACGACTATATTGCATTGCAAAACGAATCCTTTGCCACAACGCTGATCGTTGTTCTGACGATTATTCCGATCGTAATTCTGGTGATTGGTGTCGCGATCTGGGTCAAGCGCCGCAATTCCTAATCGCAGGAGGCAGATCTCATGAAACGACAACTCATTTTGGGGCTGGTTTTAGTTCTGCTGGTTATAATCGCTGCGGGAACATACTTTTTTATTGACCATTTCCAGCAAAAACAGCAGCAAGATGCCGAGCAGAAAGCCGCTGCTCTGCAGCTCACCAGTTTTAACGCCGACAATGTCACAAAACTTGAACTGCATACCACCGAGCAGGATTATACGATAGAAATTGATGACGAAACCAAAAACTGGACTGTGACAAACGTTAAAGATCTGAAAATTAACACGTATTACATTACAGCACTTTGTAGTTATGGCAGCACACTGACTGCGAAAGAAGACCTTGGAACGACAGATAATGAAACACTTGCTAAATATGGTCTAGACGATCCGGTTTCGATCACATATGATGTCGATGATACATCCTATACCGTCTATGTCGGAAAGCAAACCTCAACAGGTGAATATTTCTACATGATGAAAGGTGGCAGCGATCACGTCTATCTTGTGGATGCCAACGTAGCCGGTTATCTTGATGTAACGGAAACACAACTGCGTTATCGCTATGTTGTACAAGATTCAACATCCGATTTTTGCCGGATCATGCTGCAAAACGGTGATGATATTGTCTATGACCTTTCTATGGAAGATGGCAGCTGGGTTATGATGCAGCCCTATCAAATCCCGATCAGTTTGGACAGTTCCAAAATCTCATCGCTGGTCATCACGATCCAACAGCTAGAGATCGATGATTTCGGCGATGAAGGTGTAACACAGGCAGATTATGCTGAATACGGGTTTGATGATCCAGGTTTCGTCTTTGAATTTGAACAAGTTGATGGTACAAAGACTACGCTGTTATTCGAAGAATATGATCCGCTTGTCACAAGCTATGTAGACTGCCTAAATGTCGAAACTGGCGAAGTGCTGATCTTCGACTCTTCTTATCTTTCTTTTTTACAGGCAGATACAGATGATTACCTTATGAATACGCTTTATGCTCCTGGGATCGACACGGTTACCGACATGACCATTCAGTATCAAGGATCATACAACGACCAGACTTTGGATATCGAAACTTCCTTCACGATTGATTCTGAAAATGCGACATATGCTTGTAATGGTACAGATTTTTCCGGCTCTGAAAACGCTGTGGCAGCGTTCCGGGAATTCTTCAATGCTGCGTCAAATCTACGTTATGAATCAATCGAGAAAAATGCAAAAGAGCCGATATATACTGAAGAGGATGTCGCACTGCGACTCACCTATACGCTTCACGATGAAACAGTACACACCGTTGAACTCGTCCCATATCAAGAAAACATCTATTGGGCATTTATTGACGGAGAATTTAGCCGCGTTACAATACGACAAAAGACTCTGAGTAATAATGGAAACTTGCTGGATTGCTACACGACGCTGATGGAGGCAATTGCATCCGCAGAAAGCTAAAC
Source organism: uncultured Ruminococcus sp. (assembly GCA_949291125.1). Taxonomy (GTDB): domain Bacteria; phylum Bacillota; class Clostridia; order Oscillospirales; family Ruminococcaceae; genus Ruminococcus_C. The sequence goes on along the minus strand of CASEUJ010000002.1, from coordinate 269 downwards.
TATCGACATATATACAAACAAAACCTGTCTACATTTGAGATTGCGTAGACAGGTTTTTTGACTTGTTAAGAGCATGATAAATGTACTCATAAAAACAAAATCACATAGCGCATTGTTAAAACATCACATAGCGAGTCTATCCCAGAATTTGTGTAAACCTCTGAAGTAGTGTAAAATAGAAGAGACACTACTTCGGAGGTTTTAATTATGAGCAGAAGAGGAAGAAAAGGAACAGAAGAACAGCAGGCAAGACGAGCGCTGATAAGTGA
>CASEUJ010000001.1 GCA_949291125.1 uncultured Ruminococcus sp. | reverse complement strand
CCGGCACTTTCCTTCAGACGCTTTTGCCTGTAGGGCTGATTAGTTTTGTCTGTCTGGCAGTACTTTGTCTGGTGCTGCCGAAGGAGCTTTGTCGAGCGAATCTGACTAATTCGGTGACAATACCGAAAGGCCATGTGCTGGGATATGGTGTGATGTTTTTGTGTTGTCTTGCCACAGTGTTCCGGTGGATACCGGACTGGGCGTGTTTGCTTATGATCGTGGGAATGGCGCTGGTGCTCAATCGTAAGTTGTTCGGAAAGGTGGACTATGCGCTTCTTGCGACCTTTGTCTGCTTTTTTATATTTGTCGGCAACTTGGCACGAATCGATGTCATCCGGGACTTTTTGCAAAGTATTATAGCAGGACAGGAAATGGTTATCTCTGCGCTTGTGTCCCAGTGTATCAGCAATGTCCCGGCGGCTGTCATGCTTGCCGGCTTTACCGATCAGGCGCGAGCATTGTTGCTCGGAGTCAATATTGGGGGTATGGGTACACCCATTGCCTCTTTGGCGAGTCTGATTTCCTATCAGTTTTATAGCAAATCACATTTGTCTGTGAATAGGTACTATTTAGCAGTATTTTCCTTGGTGAACTTCGGGTTGCTGGCGTTATTGTTGTTGGCGGCAAGCGGTATGGCGATCTCGTGAAAAAGACCGCTGCACCTAGGTGTGATCGCCAAGGCTTGAGCAGTCTTTTTGTTATATCAGGGTAAGGATGAGATCGATAATCAGCACTGCACCGCAGCTAAACCCGATCACAAACCGCCATTCTAGGGAAAGTTTCTTTTCCATCCAGAAAAATAATGGTAGTACACCGAAAAATAACGCTAACGCCAATCCGCCGAACAAAAGGCTGCTGAAAAGAGAAATGCGCCCTTCAAAGTTCAGCCACCAATCGGCATAGCTCCAGAGGGATACGCCGAGTATCCACTCCAGCAGATAGCTGGAGATCAATTCCAGTACCGTGCTGACGGTTGTCCCGATCAGGAACACAGCGGCAGCATATTTCCAGCTGCGCAGCCGTCGAAGAAATGGGATCTGGAAAATTGCAAGGAGCATCAGCGCGAAAAAGCCATAGATGGGACAGACCGGCACATGCAAAAATCCCCGTGCAAAGAAGCCACAGAATCGCTCCCATAAAATAGATGTCAGAATCGTCTCATAACACCACCCGATGAGTCCGCACAGCGTGATAAAAAAGACGCCGCGGCTCAGCTGAAAACAGCACTGTTTCATCTGTTTGTCTCCTCTCGGTGCAGAGATAGCGGCACATGATACGCCAGACAAATGGAGTCTGGCTGATGTCCGACTTGAGTCGTAGCAGCGATAGGGAGTGCCGGATCACTGACGATTTTCTGAACCATCCGGTATAGCTCCTCCAGTTGCTGTTTTTGTGATAACTCCGTAAAATTCCCCAATAAAATCCCCCGGCATTGACGAAAGGCACCAATATGTCGGTATTGCCATAACATGGTTTCCATGCGGGAGAGTCCACCGGAAAAGCTCTCTAAAAATATAATTTTATCCCGGAAGTCTGGCTGCCATGGCGTACCCACAAGCTTTAGGGTGCAGCGGATGTTACCCCCGACAAGCTTGCCGTGTAACTTGTTGCCCTGTAAAAAACGATAGTCTGTGAGCGGACAGACCGCTTTTTGAGTCAGGACAGCATTCAGATGTATTCGACTTGCATGGCTCTCCGCCAGAAACCGCGCTTGAAAGTAAAAGACCGGACACCCGGCGTCTGCGAGGGGATTAAGCAGTACTGAGAGGTCACTATATCCAAAAAAAGCCTTTGGATTGTGGCAGATTAAATTGAAGTCAAGATGTTCCAGTACCGCATTTGCTGCATCTCCGCCGGAAAGGTCAAAGATGGCGTCGACCTCCGGGTCGGAAAATGCCTTATGCAGCGTTTCGGCACGTGCCTGCGGCAGTGTTGTTTTGCCGTCATGAGAACAATAAAGCGTAGAAGCAATGGTTGATGTTATGCCGAATTGCTTTTGCAGAAAGTTTTGTACGGTTTTAGGCATTTGATTTTCCGGAGAAATGCCATCGGAACAGCCACAGAGGTATGCGCAGCGAATGAAATTCTCGGGCATTTGAAAAACATCCTTTCAGTGATGGGATGTAGATGATCGATGAAAACAGTATAGCATGATTTTTTTTAACGGTCAAGATGCCTTATATGCCCTTTTCTTTTTAAAAATCAAATAAAAGAATGATATATCCTTTATTTTTTAAGAATGCAATGAAAACTATGCAGATTACCATTGAAAGCAAAGCAAAACCAAAAAAATTTTTCGGGAAATTTTGCGAAAGCTATTGACATACTTGTTGAGATATGTTATTATTAAGACAGGTCAAATACAGCTGTGAAAACAGCAGGACACCTATGAAAAAATGACGAATTTTTTGCGGTAGACATAGCTGTGATTTGTGACAAATCTAATTTTTAATTCCGCTGGATCATCCAGCAAAGGGGAGATCTTTAAAATGGCAGAGACTATGGTAAATGCATGGGAAGGTTTCGTCGGCGGCGCATGGGAAACATCCATCGATGTCCGCGACTTCATCCAGAAGAACTACACGCCGTATGAGGGTGACGAAAGCTTCTTGGCAGAACCGACAGAAGCAACAAAGACACTTTGGAGCGAAGTGATGGATCTGTTCCAGAAAGAGCGCGAAAACGGCGGCGTTCTGGATATGGATACCAAAATTGTTTCTACAGTTGACTCGCATGACGCGGGCTATATCCACAAGGAACTTGAAAAAATCGTAGGCTTACAGACCGACAAGCCGCTCAAGCGTTCTCTCCAGCCGTTCGGCGGTATCCGCATGGCTGAAACAGCATGTGAATCCTATGGCTATAAAGTAGATCCGGAGATCAGCTATATCTTCAAGCACTACAGAAAAACACACAACGAGGGCGTATTCGATGTATATACACCGGAAATGCGTGCGGCTCGTCACAACGCCATCATCACCGGTCTGCCGGATGCTTATGGTCGTGGTCGTATCATTGGTGACTATCGTCGTGTTGCACTGTATGGCGTAGATCGCCTGATCGAAGATAAGAATTACCAGAAGGCTGTGACCTGTGGTACTATGACGGAAGAAAAGATCCGTCTGCGTGAAGAACTGGCAGATCAAATTAAGGCGTTGAAGGCTCTGAAGAACATGGCTGCAAAGTATGGCTATGATATTTCTGGACCGGCAACAAACGCACACGAAGCAATTCAGTGGACTTATTTTGCATACCTTGGCGCGGTTAAGGATCAGAATGGCGCAGCAATGAGCTTAGGTCGTACTTCCACCTTCCTTGATATTTATATCCAGCGTGACCTCGACAATGGTACTCTGACAGAAGAACAGGCACAGGAATATATCGACCACTTCATTATGAAGTTGCGTATGGTGAAGTTTGCAAGAACGCCGGAGTATAACTCCCTGTTCTCCGGTGATCCGCAGTGGGTAACGGAATCCATCGGTGGTATGGGCATTGATGGCAGAACGCTTGTTACTAAGAACAGTTTCCGTTATCTGCATACTCTTGAGAACCTCGGCACAGCTCCGGAACCGAACCTGACTGTTCTGTGGTCGAAGCGTCTGCCGAGTGCATTTAAGCACTACTGTGCAAAGCTGTCTATTAACACTTCTTCGTTCCAGTATGAGAACGACGATCTGATGCGCGTGACACACGGTGATGACTATGCAATTGCTTGCTGTGTATCTTCGATGCGCGTTGGTAAGGAAATGCAGTTCTTCGGTGCACGTGCAAACCTGGCAAAGTGCCTGCTGTATGCAATCAACGGCGGTGTCGATGAAAGAATCGACCCGAAGACCGGCAAGCACAATCAGGTGGGTCCGAAGTACCGCAAGGTAGAGGGCGACTATCTCGATTATGATGATGTCATGGAAAAGTATACTGACATGATGGCATGGCTGGCAAAGCTGTATGTAGATACCCTCAATTGCATCCATTACATGCACGATAAGTACTGCTACGAAGCACTTCAGATGGCTCTGCACGACAGAGATGTAAAGCGTTACTTCGCAACCGGTATCGCTGGTATGTCTGTTGTGGCAGACTCCCTGTCGGCGATCAAGTATGCCAAGGTAAAGTGTGTTCGTGATGAATATGGTGTTGTAACCGATTTTGAGGTTGAAGGCGACTTCCCGAAATATGGTAACAACGACGACAGAGTGGATAAGATCGCTGTTGAGATCCTGGATAAGTTCATGGATATGATCCGCAGCAACTACTGCTACAGAGGTGGTGTTCCGACTACATCGATTCTGACCATTACTTCGAACGTTGTATATGGTAAGAAGACCGGTAACACTCCGGACGGCAGAAAGAAGGGTCAGCCGTTGGCTCCGGGCGCAAACCCGATGCATGGTCGTGATACACACGGTGCTGCTGCATCCTTGGCCTCGGTTGCAAAGCTGCCATGGAAGAACGCACAGGATGGTATCTCCAATACCTTCACAATTATTCCGGATGCTCTTGGCAAGGATTCGGCTGTATTCGCAGGCGATATTGACATTGCATCCATCCGTGAGGCAATGGAGAAGGAATAATTACGGTTTCGTTATTTCAGATCTCACAGCATTTCAGAAAGGGGGCGCACGTCATGGCACAGCACGAACTCAAAGAACACGACAAGTCCGATGAGCTGGTAGATATGATCGAAAAGCTTATGGAAAGTGGCAGTGGTCATCTGACAATCTCAGAAGATGACTTGATGGGGGACGGCATGAATGTCAAAACCTTTCGCAGTATGGACTGCTCAAAGGGAAACATGGCATGCTGTCAGCCGACTGAACTGATGGATGAGGAATAATCATAAAATTGCTCAAACGCACACCAAAATTAACAGGAGGAATTGATTATGGCAAACGAAAAGCAAATTGAAAATCTGGTTGGACTGCTTGATGGCTATGCTGAAAAAGGCGGTCACCACCTGAATGTAAACGTTCTGAACCGTGATACACTGCTGGATGCACAGCAGCACCCGGAAAAGTATCCGCAGCTGACAATCCGTGTCAGCGGCTATGCTGTAAACTTCATCAAGCTGACGAAAGAACAGCAGGATGACGTTATCAGCAGAACATTCCACGGCGCACTCTAAGTCGTGCAGAGTGTCCGGTAGAATTTTGCCGGTGCACATGAAAAAGTCATGTATTTACGATGGGCGTACAGAGGTTGTGCGCCCATTGTTGTATCTGAAATTCAAAAGGAGGAAGCTATGGAAGGACATATTCACTCGACCGAAAGTTTTGGCACTGTCGATGGACCCGGTATTCGCTTTGTGATTTTTTTTCAGGGATGTCCGATGCGATGCTTGTATTGCCACAATCCGGATACGTGGGAACCGGGTGGTATCAATAATCTCAGAACTGTAGAGTCGTTGCTGAAGGAATATGAGGGCGTCAAGTCGTTTTTACATGGTGGCGGCATTACAGCAACGGGTGGTGAGCCGTTGTTACAAATGGAGTTTCTGACTGAACTCTTTGAGAAAGCAAAAAAGCGTGGGATTCATACCTGTCTTGATACATCCGGAATTACATTTCGGGAGGAAAACCGTGCGGCATTTGACCGGCTGATGGAATCAACAGATCTTGTAATGCTGGATATTAAGCATATTGATCCGGATGAGCATCTGAAATTAACTAAACAGCCGAATACACAGATTCTTGCCTTTGCAGAATATCTGAAGGAAAAGAAGATCGACGTCTGGATTCGCCATGTAGTTGTGCCGGGGATTACTTTGAATGAAAAGTATCTGTATGAGCTCGGCTATTTCATTGGCGGGCTCGATAATCTGAAAGCACTTGATGTATTGCCTTACCACACCATGGGTGAAGTGAAGTATGAAAACTTAGGGATCCCTTATCCGCTGCATGGCATTGAGCCGGCAACAAAGGAACAGGCGATTGAAGCAAAAGGGATCATCATGGAGGGGCTGAAGGCACGTATTCGCGACGATATGAATAAGTAAAGTAATTAATCGATATTCGTGAATTTTTAACATAAAAGGTCGTTTGGCTGCTTTGGGCAGAAAGCGACCTTTTTGTGCTTTGCTTTTGAATAATCTGAAATTTCAAATGATTGCTTTGTATTAGGGTTGCTTGAAAGATGTTTTTGACACTTCGAACTACAGATCTTAAGAATTTCTGAAATCTGTCGTATCAGAATGCTTGACAGCGCCGTTCTGGAATGATATAATAAAGAAAATAGAGGTAACATAACACAATTTTTTGTGTGGTGTCGTCTAAAACTATTCCATACGACATCGCATCACTTTCGACAGATGCGTATGATCTGCCCGGCTGAGGGCATGCTATTTGTACGGTTTTATTGGACGAACAATCTGTGGCAGATACCGCAGAAAACCTGATATGATGGAGGATGATCCAAATGAAACACAGAATCGGAATACTCACCAGCGGCGGCGACTGCCCTGGGCTCAATGCCACCATACGCGGCGTGGCGAAGGCGTGTTATGAAATGCTTGGCACAGAGAATGTTGAGATCGTCGGCGTGTCTGACGGCTATTACGGCCTGATCCATAATATCTGCAAAGAGATGAAGCTTGATGATTTTTCTGGCATTCTGACTCGTGGAGGCACAATCCTCGGCACCAAGCGCCAGCCGTTTAAGATGATGAAGGTCATTGGCGACGATAATGTGGACAAGGTCAAGAATATGAAAAAGACCTATCAGGCGCAAAAGCTTGACTGCCTTCTGACGCTTGGTGGCAACGGTACCCACAAGACTTCAAAGCTTTTGGCTGATGAAGGGCTCAATGTCATTGGTCTGCCCAAGACCATCGATAACGATATTTACGGCACAGATGTGACCTTCGGCTTTCATACGGCGGTGGATATCGCCACCGACGCGCTCGATCGTCTTCACACTACCGCTAGTAGTCATTCGCGAATTCTGCTCTGCGAGATCATGGGCAATAAGGCGGGCTGGCTCACTCTGAACGCCGGAATTGCTGGCGGTGCGGATATTATCCTCATTCCTGAAATTCCCTATGATATTGAAAAAGTATGTAAGTCTGTGCTTAAACGTAATGAAAGCGGCAAGAACTTCTCTATCATTGCCGTAGCAGAAGGCTGTTTCGATAAGGACGAGGCAAAGCTTAAGAAGAAAGAGCGTGCAAAGCGTCGTGCGGAGGCGGGTATCACCACCGCCACCAACCGCATTGCCGCCCAAATTAACCAGATGACCGGTTTGGAAGCACGTGTCTGTGTACCCGGACATATGCTTCGCGGCGGAAGCCCCAGTGCCTATGATCGCATTTTGGCGACACAGTTCGGTGTCTATGCGGCACAGCTGATTCAGAAACAGTGTTATGGCATGACAGTTGCCAAGGTCGGCGGCGAGATCACTGCCAACAAGCTGGATGACGTTGCCGGCAAGACCAAGTTTGTCCAGCCTGAAGATCAGCTGGTTCAGACTGCCCGAAATCTGGGCGTTTCGTTCGGAGACTGAGCCTGTGGTACGTCAGCAAGAAAATTTGAGTAAGCCGCGAGTGCGATTCGAATGGATCGACGCCCTTCGCGGCTTTACTTTATTTCATATGGTCGTCTATCACATGCTCTGGGATCTGACTCATCTGTTTGGAGTGGCGATTCCGTGGTTTGGTACGACGATCTCGTACATCTGGCAGCAGGCGATCTGCTGGACTTTTCTTTTGATTTCCGGCTTTTGCTTTTCACTGGGACATCATCCGTTGCAGCGGGGATTGTTGATCTCGGGTGGGGGTATGTTGATTATGCTTGTGACATTTTTCGCCACACCGGAGAGCCGCGTGGTGTTTGGTATTTTGACGTGTATTGGGCTATGCATGTTGCTGATGATCCCGTTGGAAAAGCTATTGCGGTGCGTGCCAGTGTGGTGTGGCTTGCCCCTGAGTGCGGCATTGTTTGTGTTGACACGTAATATTCCGAAACGCGGTACACTCGGGTTTGAAAGCTGGGATCTGATTGCGTTGCCCGAATCGCTCCGAAGCGGTGGCTATGGGATGATGCTGTTGGGATTTCGCAATCCGGAAATACATTCGACAGATTATTTCCCCTTATTGCCATGGTTTTTTCTGTTTTCGACGGGCTATTGGCTCTATCGTTTGGTACAGCCACAGCTATACCAAACGAAGACGGCGTGTCGATGGCTTGCACCCCTTTGCATGCTAGGACGTCATACCTTTGTGATCTATCTGGTTCACCAGCCGGTGATCTACGGCATGCTTTGGGTGGTGCTCTGGTTGTTTTCGCTGGGATAAAAAAAGCACGCTGACCTTGGCGGATTCGGGTTCGCCAAAATGTCAGGGTGCTTCTCTTTTTTGGTATAAATCCTCACACTGTTGTTCGCAAAGCGTGTCGAGGAATTGTTCTAGCCTGCCTTTGTTGCGTTCGGTGAGGGAAGTGTATTTTTCGATGATCTGGCGGACATCGTCTTGTAATGCGGCGTCTGCGCTGCCCTTTGGGAAATTGGTGCGTCCGGCGATATAGTCAAGACTGACGTTGTAGAAGTCGGCGAGGAGAACGGCAAAATCCAACGGCACGGTGTGCTTCCCCTGTTCATAGTTGGTATAAGTGGTCTTGTGCATATACAACTTTTTGCAAAGCGCCTCTTGGGTTAGATCATTATCTTCTCTTAAATCCCGGATTCTCTGGTAATGTTGCATAATTAGATCGCTCCTATTTTTTGTAATCCAACGAAATTATACCACAAATCATGTAGACTTCTTGACAAAATACAATAAATATGGTATTATTTTCTATAAATACAACGTTTGTTGTACATTTAAAACGATGTAGGGAGTTGATTATTATGAAACAAAGTGGAATTATGTTGCAAAAATGGATTGCTGCAATGGTGGCAGTGGTGATTGTGATTTGCTTCACTTTAAATTGGCACAGAGTTGCAGAATTCAATGTGCAGGCAATATCTGCGCATATGGAATCTGCTGTGTAATGGGCGATCAGCATTGCGAATGATGATGCACATGGTTATAGTCAGGCGAATCGAAATGGGCCGAACTATGACTGTTTTTCTCTAGTTTCCTATGCGTTAGTGTGTCAGATGTGACGAGATCTGATTTGAAAATCTGTGCCCTCACCGCAGCTGATCTCACTCTCTTTCAATCCTACCTCCTCGGCGAAACCACCTTCACCGAAACCCAATACATCCTCGCCAATCTCAATGCCGATGGCGTAGTCAATGGCATTGATCTTGCACAGCTACGGCAGATGATGGAAGAGTGATTGCGGCTCTCAAGTTATTTTTTCATGTTTTTTGAGATAATATTGTTTCATTTTGATACCAAATTCTCTCTTTCATGGAAAATATCAAACTTTTTTTCATGACGTCAAATTTCGACAAAATCAATATTGCGTTTTTTCGTCTGATATGCTATAATATGTTAAAAAGGTGTTTCTTATGATATCATATGTACATATGTACGGTTCGTAGGAAATAGTTATTCTCACTTTGCGGCGATGCATAGATTTACAATTGCACCAAGGTGAGTGGAAGGAGACATAGCATGCAGCAAAACAAGATTAAAGTATTGATTGCAGAAGATAGTATGGAATATGGAGTGATATGCGCAAATAAACTGCGCACAGAACATTTTTATGTGTTTACACGACGACAGGATGGACGCGTTGTCCTCGATTCGATCGAAAAAGAGCATCCGGATGTTGTGGTGATGGATGCTGTGATGTCGAATCTGGATGCAATCGAAGTACTGAAAAAGACAGAACATTTACAGAATCGACCGTTGTTTATTGTCACTTCATCTTACGAAAGTTCATTTTTGCAATGTCAGGTTATGAAACATGGTGCTGCTTATTTTATGCTCAAGCCATTTGAAGTTTCAACACTCGCCAACCGCATTCTGAGCCTGACTTCTAAAAAAGCAGAGAAAGACGAAACGCAGCTGATCACTGTTATTACAAATAAAATCCGTGAATTCGGCATGCCGGCACGTTTGTCGGGATATCACTATCTGAGAACTGCGGTGTTGTTGGCGATTGATGATCTGTCTCTGCTGAGTTCGGTGACCAAGCGCCTTTATCCTATTGTGGCAGAAAAACATAATTCTACCGCGGCGCATGTCGAACGTTCAATCCGACATGCCATTGAGGTTATGTGGACGCAGGGGAATCCAGATGCCATTGCATCTTATTTCTGCTGTTCGACTAACAGGATGCGTCGTAAGCCAACGAATTCAGAACTGATTGCAATGCTTGTGGATGATTTCCGGACAAAGAGCATTATGAAGTAATTGCTTATATATTGTATAATTTGCAAAAAGCGGCAGAGGATACATTCTGTCGCTTTTGCTGTATCCGGAGGCGTTTTTGCATTCCAAAAAAATTCATAAAAAAGACTACCATTTTGATAAGATATATGGTATAATAAGAATGAAGTCACATCGTGAAGGAAGATGCTGGCCGGACAAGCATCCTGTATCGGCGGATATCATGTCCTTTTGTGACAAAACTGCACATAATGATCGGAGGAGAACACATGCTGCAATTGGAACAAGTGAAATGGGATCTGCCAGATGGCACTCCTTTAATTCAGGGGATCGACCTAACAATCCCCGATAAAAAAATGATCGTTATTACTGGACCGAATGGCGGTGGAAAGACGACGCTGGCCAAACTGATTGCGGGTATTCTGACGCCGTCATCCGGGAAGATCTTGTTGGATGGCGAAGATATTACCGAATGTAGTGTTACGGATCGCGCCAGAAAAGGAATCTCCTATGCTTTTCAGCAGCCTGTGCGCTTTAAGGGCATGACTGTGAAAGATATGATGGAACTTGCCGGTGGCGCTTCCATGACAACGGAAATGCTTTGCACACTGCTTGGAAAAGTTGGGCTGTGTGCGGAAGAATATGCAGACCGTGAGATCAATACCGGTCTTTCCGGCGGTGAAATGAAGCGAATTGAAATTGCAAGCGTATTGGCGCATGGAGGAAAGTTTATTATCTTCGATGAGCCGGAAGCTGGCATTGACTTGTGGAGTTTTACACGTCTTGTGGATACGTTCCGCGAAATGCAGAGCGATTCTCATACGCTTCTGATCATTTCTCATCAGGAGCGCATTTTGTCGATCGCGGATGAAATTGTTGTGGTTGCAAATGGTAAGATCCGTACGACCGGCAGCCGTGAAGAAATTTTACCGACACTGCTTGCGGATGAACGCAGTGCACGCTGCCCGCTTGGAAAGGAGGAGCGTCGATAATGGAATCAAAACTGAAGGAATTGTTAAAACTGGTTTCAGACTATGATGGGAAATATGACGGCGCATATAATATTCGTTCAAATGGACAGTGTGCCGAGCGTAATTCTACTGAGCATATCCGCATTGTTTCTAAGACAGATCAGCCCGGACTGGATATCTTCATTGACCCGAGGACAAAGGGCGAAAAGGTGTTTATTCCTGCTTGTGTCACGCAGTCGGGTTATCATGATTTGGTTTATAATGATTTTCATGTGGGTGAGGGCGCAGATGTGACAATCGTTGCAGGATGCGGCATTCATGCGGAACACGGTGCAGAAACGATGCACAATGGCATTCACCGCTTTTTTATGGGAAAAAATTCTCATGTCCTTTATCAGGAAAAGCATATCGGAACCGGTGCACAAAAGGCCAATCGCGTCATCGATCCGGTGACAGAAGCATATCTTGAAGAGGATGCGGTACTTGAAATGGATACGGTTCAGCTTGGGGGTGTTGATCATTCACGCCGCAAAACAAAGGCGGAGCTGGAGGCACGTGCAAAAATCCTGATTCAGGAGCGTATTCTTACTGACGGCGACGAACAGGCAGACTCTGAATTTTCCGTTGTTCTGCGTGGTGAGGATTCGGGCGTCGATCTGATCTCGCGTTCCGTTGCAAGAGGACATTCCAAACAGCATTTTGTATCAGAGCTGCATGGCCTGACACGCTGCACCGGACATTCTGAATGCGATGCGATTCTGGCGGACGAAGGCTCTGTCACAGCTGCACCAGCGTTGGAGGCATCAAATGTTGATGCTGCCCTGATTCATGAGGCGGCGATCGGTAAAATTGCAGGCGAACAGATCCTGAAACTCTGTACGCTCGGTTTGACTGAGCAGGAGGCGGAAGAACGCATTATTGCCGGATTCTTAAAATAAGTAGGAAATGATCGATCATCAGCCTGATATTACAATAACAATGCAAATAAACTTTAAATGGGCAGCTGTCTTTTCGGATGGCTGTCTTGTTTTTTGCAGTACATCCTTTGAAAAATATCTTTTGGCGAAGGATTAAAAAATGACTTGCAAAACAAAAATTATTTTGTTATAATATAAAATAGGAATGTTTGTGCCGATGTATGATTGTCAGAATGTGCGTCGTTTCAATTTACAATTAGGAGGTGCAGCATGAACGCTGACCCATATCCCTTATGGATGAACGTAAAAATGATATAGAAGGTTGGCTTTCGCTGCAACAGTTGTAGCCGCCTTCTGTGGAAAGGTGGTATATGACTTGATCTCATATTATAAAACTGTTGCCAATCGTTTGATTGAGATCAGTTCGCTCGTACCCGGATGTTGGGTATCCGTTGTTGACCCTACAGCGCAGGAACGGAAAATGCTGATAGAAGAGTACGGGCTGGACAGCGATTTTTTGAAGTCCTCTCTCGATGAAGAAGAATCATCCCGTGTGGAACAGGAGGAAGAACAGACACTGATCATTGTCGATACGGCAGTATCAGAAGTGCAGAAAGATGATACGCTGATTTTTTATACCATGCCGCTTGGAATTATTCTGACCAATCATCATGTATTCACGATTTCTTTGCGTGAAAATAAGGTAATCGACGATGTAATAAGCGGTAGAGTGCGTAATATCCAGACGAACTTCCGTACGCAGTTTGTACTGCGGCTGATGATGAACATTACTTCGTCTTTTCTGGTTTATCTGAAACAGATCGATAAGAGTTCAAGCGCCCTCCAGCGAAAATTACAGGGCGCGATGAAAAACCATGAGCTGAGCCAAATGCTTGAGCTGGAAAAATCCCTGATTTACTTTTCCACTTCACTAAAGTCTAATGATGTGACGATGAATAAGATCCTGCGCGGACGAGTGCTCAAACTTTATGAAGAGGATCAGGATCTGCTTGAAGATGTACTGATCGAATTGAAACAGGCGCAAGAAATGGCGAGCATTTACTCCAGCATTTTGTCGAGCGTTGTCGAGGCGTTTGGTTCTGCAATCTCAAATAATCTCAATATCGTCATGTGGCGCCTGACAATGGTCACGATCATTTTGGCGATCCCGACAATGGTATTCAGCTTTTATGGCATGAATACGTCGGATTTGCCCGGTGCGGAACACACGTGGTTTCCGACGGTGATTGCAGTCGCATTGACGATGCTGGTGGCGCTGATTTTGTTCAAATATAAGAAAAAATAGTGCAAAGAATTGATGAGAAAGGATCTGAAACACATATGGAAAAGTTGATTGCGTGGATCATCGGCAAACTGCCGAAGCCACTGCAAAAGCTCTGGTATGATCATGAATCGGTCTGGATGTATATTCTCGTTGGCGGACTTACGACCTTGGTGTCACTGATTTCACAGGTGGTTCCCACTGAAATTTTCAATGGCATGCATATGGCAGGTTGGCTCAATACATTCCTGTCGACGACGATCTCGTGGATCGTTTCGGTGACGTTTGCTTTTTTTACCAACAAACGCTATGTGTTCAAGAGCCATACTGATACTATGGCGGCGTTCTGGCGCGAATTTTTTATGTTTTACAGCGCGCGCTTTGTCACCTATTTTCTGGAACTTGCGATCATGGAGATCGGTAATCATTTCTTCGCAACGGTGGATGGTACGATCGTGACATGGCGTTCGTTCATCGTGAAGATTGTTGCACAGGTGGTGATCCTGACGCTCAATTATATTTTCAGCAAGCTTGTGATCTTCAAGAAAAAGGATGCGAAACCTGCAGCACAAAATCAAACCAAAAACGCATAATTACCAATGCCTCTGTCCATACTACCGGTATGGAAGGAGGCATTTTTAGATGAGTGTAGTCTTGATCCGGTCATTGATCTTGTACATTGTGGTGATTTTTGGCGTGCGTCTAATGGGAAAGCGTCAGCTTGGAGAATTACAACCCTCAGAGCTTGTGATCACCATTCTGATTTCGAATATTGCTACACTGCCGCTGGAGGATACGAGTATACCGTTAGTACTTGGAATTTTACCGATCCTGGCGCTGGTTTGCTTTGAAGCGGTGATGTCATGGATCACGCTTAAATCTATTCGTATTCGTAGGATTGTTTCCGGTCGGCCAAAGATTATCATTCGTGACGGAAAATTGGAACAGGCGACCATTCGCGATCTGCGTCTTTCGGTAGACGATGTCATGATGTCGCTGCGTCAAAATGACGTATTTGATATTAGCCAGGTGCAGTATGCCATTATGGAAACGACCGGCAGCATTTCAGTTTACCTGAAGCCGGAGTTTCAGCCGCTGACACAAGGTGATATCCATTTGAAACAGAAGGCAATAAATCCGCCGATCGCCATTATTCAGGATGGCTGTGTGATGAATAAGTCGCTTGCCATGATCGGAAAGAATGCGGTGTGGCTCAAACAAAAGTTGGCGGAGCATCGATTAACAGAAGATCAGGTGCTGTTAATGATTGGCGATGAGAACGGCGAATGTACGATTATTCCAAAGAAATGGGGGGACAAAGCGTGAATCGGGTACGTTTGGGTGCGGCAATTTTGCTGGCTTTATTAGTGCTGAGCATTGGGACAGCGTGGTATGTACGAAGTGAAACGAATCGGCTTTTGTCAGAACTGGATCATTTGGAGTTGTTGACACAGACCGGTACATCTGAGCAGACACAGGCAGCGTTCCAGTCTTTTCAGATGCAGTGGGAACGTTCAGAAAAAATTCTGAACCTGATGGTGTGGCGCGATAAAGTGTTACAGATCGATATCGCAGTGTCCCATCTAACGCCGATGTTGCTTGCGGATTGCGATGAGCTGGGCTCCGAACTTGCGGAAACGCGCATGTGGATAGAGCGTTTGGGACGAAGCGAATTGCCGATCTTCTGGAATATTGTGTAAAAAATACGGACACGCACAGCCTTTCCAGCTGTCAGCGTATCCGTATTTTTTTGCAGTCAGTGCATACTTCCAGTAATGGCAGATTTTGCTTTGTTCACAATACACTTATCATTTTCATAAGTGAGGATACTTGAAGCATAACCGATATCCACCCATCGAATCTCCGCAATTTCCTCTTCCTGTGGGGCAAAATCATAATTTTTGGCACGTGCAATAAAATAGACGACTGTTTTTTGTGTATCTCGCTTCGGAAAGTAGGAAACAGTTTCGCGAAAGGTCGGATCAAGCATTACATCAATGGCAGTTTCCTCTTTGATCTCACGGATTGCCGTTTCGATTTCCGTTTCGCCTTCTTCCATGTGACCTTTCGGAAAAGACCAGTGACCGCTGTTGACGTGTTTGATCAGCAGGATCTCAGTATTGCCGTGTGATTTGCGGTATACGATCGCACCGCATGATTTTTCATGCTGCATAGGGTATGCGCACTCCTTTTCGTGAGATGATTTGTTGGATCTATTATAGCATATTTTCTGAAATTTGTCCATAGCTTTTTTGTGTATTTCGTGGAAGATCAGGAAATCGCCTGCGGCGAGCATAGATGCATTGGTTTGAAGCCGGCGTCAATTTCATAAAAAAATCTAAAAATGGTTTACGAAATGAAAAAAATATGCTATAATACGATAGACAGTCATTTTGCTTTAAGGAGGTCAACATGAAATGAACGAAACCAAATGGCATGATCCGATCCCGGAAACAAATGAACAGCGGCGCATTGATCCGCAAAATCCTTTTGAAAATTCCATGGAAAATTCGGAATATCGTACAGACTATCGCCGCATCCTGCCACAGATCCTTTTGCCAGGATTTCGGATCCCACTTTTTCCGGAACGTGATGAACGCAGGGCAATCCGCAAGCGTATGAATATTGCTGGATTCTGGATGTTGCTCGGTACGCTTGCACCTCAGATTCTGTTTATTGTAGCAGAACTGATCATATTGGCGCTGATGGGCGTTTCTTTTTCTTCGCTTCGGGATACTGGCGCGGTGGATGCTGAGTTTTATATCAGTGAATCCTCGATCCTGATCGCACTCAATGGTCTACTATTCGCTGTGATCAATACGGCGGCAGCATTACTGGGCTGCTATAGCGCAAAGATCAAGCCAAGAAGCCTCTTTTCTGCGCGGCGTCTGAAAGTCCCGACAATGCTGCGCTATATTGTCACCGGGATCGGGCTGCAATTTGTTGCTGCAATTGTGTATCTGATCGTAGAACAGCTTTTTGCACAAAACGGCGTGGAACTCAGTGAAGCAGACTTTTCCTTTTTTGAGAGTCAGAAATCTCTAATTGCTACATTTATGTATACTTGTGTTTTGGCACCGGTGACAGAAGAATTGTTATACCGCGGTTTTCTGTTAAAAACGCTTTCCTGTGTCAGTGTGCGGTTTGGCATTGTAGTGAGTGCATTGATGTTCGGGTTGGCGCATGGAAATGTGAGTCAATTTTTGCTGGGCTTTCTGGTCGGGCTGTTTCTCGGGAAAATTGTTACGCGTCATAATTCTCTTGCACCCTCGATCTTGGTTCACATGGGGATTAATACCATGTCAATGGTATTGTCGCTTGTCAGTGAATGGGGAGATACATCGTTGCTGACAGCCCTTGTGTCCCTTTTCTATTATGGCGTTGCGATTGTTGGCATTATCTTCTGGTTTTGGAAGGAACGCCCCCAGCCGCTTCCCTATCCGACCCAGAAACAGGTGGCACGAAACCGAATCTTTTGCTCATCGCCATGGCTTCTTATTGCGATTGCAGTACAAATCGGATTGATGACGGTAGTAATGCTTGTTTCGTGATGGATAGACAGGTTTTATGATGGGAAAAACTCCTGAAATTCCCTTGACGAAATCCGGAAAAAGTAGTACAATAAGATGGAACAAAATAGCGCTGCATTTTTTCAGCGATTCGGCGGCGCTGTTTTTTCCGGAAATACCGGGTGCATAGATTTGGAGGTAATGGAAAATGGCTGAAAAATTCATTGTAGAGACTTCTGCAAGACATGTACATCTGACGGCAGAGGCATTCGCTGTGCTGTTTGGCGAGGGAAAAGAGCTGACGGTAAAGAAAATGTTGTCACAGCCGGGGCAGTTTGCGTGTGAAGAACGCATCACTGTAGTTGGTCCGAAGAAAGAACTGAAAAATGTTTCGATCTTAGGTCCTTTTCGTGGCGCAAACCAAGTAGAGCTTTCTGCGACGGATGCACGTTCGATCGGCATTGCGGCTCCGATCCGCGAATCCGGCGATGTGGCTGGTTCCGGTGCATGTAAGCTGGTCGGTCCTGCAGGGGAATTGGAGATCTCAGAGGGCGTGATCGTAGCAAAGCGTCATATCCATTTTACGCCGGAAGATGCGGAAAAGTTTGGCGTCAAGGACAAGGATATTGTCTGGGTTCGCGTAGACACAGATGGCAGAAAGGCAATTCTGGGCGATGTTGTATGCCGCGTTTCCCCGAATTATGCGACTGCGATGCATATCGATACAGATGAATCCAATGCGATCAGCGCACCGCGTGATCTGATGGGCGAGATCGTACAGGTGGACTGATTTACCTGTTTTGAAAGAACGTAATAAAACTGCCGTGGGGATGCGTATAGAACCGAACGTTTCTGACGGCAGTTTTTCTATACGATTAGATGTTGGCAAAGAGAAAGGAAGGAATTTGAGAGTATGAAACATCAGAAACAATTTGCGGCGCTCCTGCTTTCTGCAGTGATGGCGGCATCTTGTCTGACCGGCTGCGGCGCATCACAGGGTGGAAGCGGCATAGCAAACAAGGATCTTTCTGCGGTGGAAACAGCAACAGGGACTACAGCGGTTGCAGAAACTGAAACGTCCGAAACGGAAGAAACAACGGTTGCAACAACGGTGCATGTCAGTCCGGTGGAAACAGTATCTTCCACGCTTGGCATGGAGATCTCTGAGATCGACGCAATGCTGAATCGCGATGCTACCAATACTTATAATGCGTCTCTCCAAGATTTCGGACTTGAAGAGGGTGATGTAATCCAATCGTTCACATTTGTGGTTTATTCTGAAGATGGCTCTTCGCCGCTTGGGAACTATAAGGGCGGCTATGGTGTGTCGGTGTCAGAGGATTGCGCGAGTGCCACAGATGAGGGATGGTATCAGTCGGAAGACTTTGAACAATATGTCAACAGCGCTTATGCGGAATTTACTTGGAATGTGCCAGGTGAAATCCAGTCGGAGATCGATCTTGGCGGTGAAGTGATGTTCGGCCACTGGTGGAGCGGTGTCCAGACGGTTCGGCTCGCGAGCATTGTCTGCACTTTCAGCCGCACCAGAGAAGTGCCGGTTGATGGTACAAATTCCACAAATCCTGGCGTAACATTGCGTCACCAGAGCGATTCGGATAAGACGTCGAACCTGCCGCTTTCTGATTTCATCGGCGAAGCGGATATACCGCAGACGGTGACCTATGAGATTAGTTCCGGCGGATCGCTCGGGAAATTTACCGGAGCATTCGGCGTGTCGGTAGATGAAGATGCGGACTGTGCTACAGATGAGGGCTGGTATCAGACACAAAATGTCTGCGTGATCACGGATTCCTCGAATCTGACACTGACTTGGATCATTCCAGATGATGTCAAAGACGAGATCAATCAGAGCGGCGATCTGATGTTGGGGTTCTGGTGGAGCGATCAGGACAGCATTACGCTCGATTCTGTCAGTGTACGCTATAGCAACAGTACTGGTACTACAACTCAAACTGAAGCCGATACCAATGATAGGGACGATGATGCGTCGGGGTCTGGTGCAGTAGCATCGGTAGATGTGGATATGCCATCAAGCGAAGAAGTGAATGCCATGACTTCCGCAGAGATTGTAGAAGATATCCGTGTGGGCTGGAATCTGGGCAATTCTTTGGATAGCTATGATACAGGTACAAGCGATACAGAAACCGGCTGGGGCAATCCCAAAACGACAAGAGCAATGATTGAGGCTGTACAGGACGCCGGCTTTAATGCAGTGCGTATTCCGGTTACATGGGGCGAACATATGTCCGACGACGGTACAATCGAAGCTGACTGGATGGCGCGTGTCAAAGAAGTTGTGGATTATGCTTATGACTGCGGCTTATATGTGATCTTGAATGTGCACCATGATGACTATATCTGGCTTACACCCACAAATGCGGATTATGAAAGCGACCGTGCGATCCTGACACATATTTGGGAACAAATTGCAGCAGAGTTTGCAGAATATGATCACCGCCTGATCTTTGAGGGTATGAATGAGCCGCGTGTTGTTGGTTCTGCGGAGGAATGGACCGGTGGTACGCAGGAGTCGCGTGATGTGATCAATCGGCTGTTCCAGGCGTTTGTGGATACAGTCAGAGCGGCGGGCGGACAGAATGAAGGACGAACTCTGATTGTCAGCTCGTATGCACAGTCGATCGAAAAGGATGCAGTGAATGCCGTTGTGGTGCCGGACGATGATCATATTATCGTTTCGATTCACAGCTATGCACCATGGGATTTTTGTGGCGATGAAAATGATGATGCCGATTGGGGAACTGATGCAGACCGCGCAGAACTGGACGCAAACTTCCAGTTCCTTGCCGATACTTTTGTCAATAAGGGCATACCGGTGATTATCGACGAATTTGGTGCGGTGAATAAAAACAATACCTCAGATCGTGCGGCATGGTATCACTATTACATCAGTACTGCAAAATCTTATGGAATCAAGTGTTTCGTCTGGGATAATGGCACGACAGATTCATCCGGTTTCGGACTGTTGAATCGCGAAAATTGCACATGGTTTTATCCGGAAATTGTAGAATCGATCATGGACGCAGCAGATTGACTCTCTGGTAATACATGTGTGACTATACAAAGTGCACAAAACAGTAAATATAAAGATGTTAAAAAGGTAGATTTTCACCAATGAAAAAAGAAAATGCAAACAACACGTGCAATTTTTTATAAAATATGCTATAATAAAAGAAATCACCCGGTATCTGCATGTTGTGCAGCATGCCGGAGTTTTGAAAAAACGAGCAACAGGAGGTAATAAAATATGAGTCATCGAATTATTACAATCGAAAGAGAATATGCAAGTGGTGGACGTGAAGTAGGCGAACAAATCGCACAGCGTCTTGGCATCCCATGTTATAATCGTGAGATTCTGCAAATGGCATCGGAGCGCTGTAACGTTTCCATGGAATATCTGGAAACGGCGGAGGAAGCTGCCCCCAAAAGTTTTCTCTATACCTTGATGCTGACTTCAAGTCCGACACGGACGATTGAAGAAAATTTGCCGCTTTCTGACAAGGTCTACATCATTGAAACAAACATCATCCGCGAACTGGCGAAGAAGGGAGACTGCGTGATCGTCGGACGGTGCGCAAGCTATATTCTCCGCGAAATGGAGCATCTGTTTAATGTTTTTATCTATGCGGATCAAAAGTCACGATCTGAACGCGCAATCAATCAGTATCATGTCGATGAACGCCGTGTAGAAGCGATGCTGCGTAAGATCGACAAGCGTCGTGAGACGTTTTATAGCATTAACACTGGAGGGAACTGGTATGATAAGGACAACTATCATATGTGTCTCAATAGTGGTGCGCTTGGGATTGATCTTTGCGCAGATATCGTGGTGGAAACTGTAAAGCGTACGATCTATGCATAAGCAGCCGATTGCAAAAATCAATCGTATCAAAAGATCAGAGAAAATCCGTGCCGGTGTTTTTCCGGTGCGGATTTTTGTCAGAATGCATACCATATATTTCACCCGGATCGGCACAAGCTATTCAAGAGGTGAATTTGAAATGGCATATCCAAATTTACGTGATTTGATTGCAGCAAGTAGTTCTTCCCGGCGATATCTGCTTTCTCTTCCGGTTTCGGTACAACTTGAGCTGCATCGTCAGGATGCATATATCCACACGCTATATGAACTTCGGCGTAATGCGGAATATTTACTGCATTACCTGCCGGAAGCGCAGAGATAATTTCTAATTCCACCTTTTGTTGCATAGAATAGACTGCAGGAGGTGGGCGTATGTGGAAACGATGGGCGGCAATGTGGTTGGCGATAGTGCTTGTTTTGATGTGTCTGCGCATGACAGGATTTATAGCGCAGGCCGAAGAAACGACAGAAATAGCAGCGTCGGCTTATGTACTGATGGAGGCCGAGACTGGAACTGTGCTACTTTCCTCTGCACCAGAGAAACAGGTCTCATGTGGGATGATGGCGAAACTGATGACTGCACTTCTGACAGCAGAAAAGCTCGGATCTGGAGATTGGACCACCGAAACCGAATTGACAGTGGGAGATGTTGTCAGCGGCACACAGGGTGCGGTGATCTGGCTTACACCGGGTGAGACAATGACAGTCGAGGATTTGCTGAAAGGGCTGATCGTGGGCAACGCCAATGATGCGGCGCTTGTTTTGGCGGAGAACATCAGCGGTAGTACGGATGCATTTGTTATGGATATGAATGCCCGTGCGTTTGAGTTGGGAATGCGCGATACTCGCTTTTCCAGTCCGCAGGGCGACAACTCCGATGCCCAGTATACCACGGCACATGATCTGGGGTTGTTGTGCTGTACGCTTGCCAAAATGTCGGTATTAATCCCATATTTCCAGACATGGCATGATTATCTGCGCGGTGATGCGACCGAGTTGGTAAACGAAAATATCCTTGCACGTACCGATGAAACCAGCATTGGCTTTAAGGCGTGCCATACTGAGAAGGATGGCTGGAGCATTGCCGCCGGTGCATCGCGTCAAGGCATGACATGTGTTGCGATTGCGCTGGGCTGTGAAACGGATGACGAGCGCTTTGCGGTGGCAAAGTCACTTTTACGTCGCGGATTTGCCGGATGGAAGGTCGTTCAGCCTGGATTTTCTGCAGAGTTTTTGTATCCGGTCAGAGTGCGCGGTGGTGTGGATCGGGCAGTATTGATCGAGCCGGGGAATCTGAAAAATCTTGTTGTTCCGAGTACGTGCGCTGAGTTGGAAACAGTGCTTGTATTGCCGGAATTTATCACTGCACCTGTTCGAAAAGGCCAGATCGTGGGGACGGTCGCGTTTTATCAAGGGGATACTCAGCTCTACGAAACTACTGTGGTTGCGGCACAGGATGTGCGGAAACGTAATTTTTGGGATGCGTGGGAAGAAATACTTGTGGAATTGCATGAATTATAATGTTGAAAATTGTGTATATCAAACAAGAATCTGGAATCCTCTTGCAATTCGACGCAGAATATAGTATGATAAATATGATAAGGTAGCTGGATCATGCCTAGTACTTGTTCGGACATGGTGCATGATATGCAGTGCTGGTTAGAAAAATGGAGGAATTGGTATTATGTCAGTGAAATTGAATACAAAGTATTTAGAAAATTTCGTGGGGCAGGATGAACTTGCCGGCATCTGCCATCAGGTAGAGGCATCTGCGGAAATGTTACATAAAAAGTGTGGGCTCGGCAGCGATTTTCTGGGCTGGCTGACCCTGCCGACCGATTATGATAAGGAAGAATTCGCACGCATTCAGGTGGCTGCCAAGAAGATCCAGGACAACTCGGATGTGTTGATCGTTATCGGCATTGGCGGCTCATATCTGGGTGCACGTGCGGCGATTGAATTCTTAAAGTCGCCGATGTATAACAATCTGAAGAAGGATACGCCAGACATCTACTATGTTGGCAACAACATCAACCCGACTTACCTTAACGAAATCATCTCGCTGTGTGAAGGAAAGGACTTCTCAGTTAACGTCATTTCTAAGTCTGGTACCACAACAGAACCGGCTTTGGCATTCCGAGTGTTCAAACAGCTGGTGGAGAAGAAATACGGTAAGGACGGCGCAAAGGATCACATCTTTGCAACCACCGATAAGGCAAAGGGCACGCTGAAAGAATTGTCGGATACGGAAGGCTATGAAACATTCGTGGTTCCGGATGATGTTGGCGGCAGATTCTCGGTACTGACGGCAGTTGGGCTTCTGCCGATCGCAGTTGCTGGCTGTAACATTGAGGCACTGATGGCAGGCGCGGCACAGGCTCAAAAGGATTTTATGGCGGACTTTGAGCACAACGACTGCTATAAATATGCGGCTCTGCGTAATATTCTTTACCGCAAGGGCAAGACTGTGGAAATGCTCGTTTCCTATGAGCCGAGCTTTGTGATGATGTCTGAGTGGTATAAGCAACTCTTTGGCGAAAGTGAAGGCAAAGACAATAAGGGTATATTTCCGTCGGCTGGTGTATTCTCAACAGATCTACACTCGATGGGTCAGTATATCCAAGAAGGCAGCCGCATTCTCTTTGAAACAGTTGTGGATATCCAAAAGCCGAAGCAGGACTTCTATTTAGAGCCGGATGCAGAAAATCTGGATGGTCTGAATTTCCTGACTGGGCAGAATATGTCGGTTGTCAACCGCAAGGCGCTGGAGGGCGTGGTACTAGCGCACACAGACGGCGGCGTACCGAATATGATCCTTGAGGTCGAGGATGTTTCGGAAAAGAGCCTAGGCTATCTGATCTATTTCTTTGAAAAGGCGTGTGCAATTTCTGGCTATCTGCTGGGTGTCAATCCGTTTAACCAGCCGGGCGTAGAAAGCTATAAGCGTAATATGTTCGCGCTGCTCGGAAAGCCGGGCTATGAGGATCAGAAGGCTGCACTCGAAGCACTTCTGGCAAAGTAAAATGACGCAAATGCCTCAGATCCGCGCGTGCATTAACCTGCATGGCTTGCAGGGCGGCTGAGGATCAAATCTGAAAGGAGTATATATTATGGTTCAACTGGTAATTGGTAAGAAGGGAAGCGGCAAGACGAAGATCATGATCGACAAGATCAATGCGGCAGTGAAGGACACAAACGGCTGTTTAGTCTGCATCGAAAAAGGCGAGACATTGCGCCGTTCCATCAGCTATAAGGTAAGATGGTGTGATTCGGATCAGTTCAGTATTGATAGCTTTGATGCATTCTATGGCTTTATCGCAGGGATGTTGGCTGGTAACTATGACATCAAGGAGATCTATGTAGACGGTATTCTGAAGATCGCTGGCGCTGATTTTGAAGCACTGGGTCGTATGTTGGAAAAGGTGGACAAGCTGACCGGTGAAGATTCTTCGGTAACATTTACGGTTTCGGCAGATTCTGCAGAGTTGCCTGCATCGGTAATGAAGTTTGCCGACTAAGCTTTGTCAAAAACACGATTTTTTTCAAAAAGGGCTTGACAAATCCCTTTAAAATTTGCTATAATAAAAAAAGTCAGCGTTGTGTTCGGAAATCGACATGTTGATTTTTGGAAGGAAACAAGGATGAAAGTACAGCTGCGTGAAATTTTTCAGATCGAGGGAAAACATCTGCCGGTAGAATTTGAAATTCCGATGGAAGAGCTCTCGCATATTCATGGGTATACCTTTGGTGCACCTGTTTCTGTGTCCGGTGAGTTTTCGAATCGTGCCGGGATCGTGACGCTGCGATACATCGTTTCCTGTACGCTGGATGTGGTCTGTGACCGATGCTTAAAGTCGCTGAAACGGGATTATTCCTATGATTTTACGCATACAGTGGTGCCGTCGTTGCAAAGTGAGGGCGATGTGTTTGACACTTATTTAGTTGCAGAACATGATAGCTTAGATATGAATGAGACAGCGATCTCAGACCTGCTTTTGATGTTGCCGACAAAGATGCTTTGTCAGGACGATTGTCGTGGTCTGTGTGATATCTGTGGGTGCGATCTGAACGAGGGCACTTGCGACTGTCGAAAATAGAAGGAGGTGCCAAACGATGGCTGTACCAAAGAATAAGGTCTCCAAGGCAAGACGTGACAAAAGACGTTCTGCTGTTTGGAAGCTGGATGCACCGGCAATGTCTGTATGTGACAACTGTGGTGCGTTCAAAGCGCCGCATAAGGTTTGCAAGAACTGCGGATACTATAAGGGCGTTGCAGTTCTGAAGATGAAGGACGCAGAATAAGCATGTGTACATGCTTTAGTACGAGATTTTGTACGAGGAGGAGAGGCGGCTCGTGTCGTCTCTCCTTTTTATTTCCTTGCAAAAGAAGATAAAGGAGATGAAGTCTGAAATGGCATTACCCGTAATCGCTGTGGTCGGCCGTCCGAATGTGGGAAAGTCGACGCTGTTCAATAAACTAATCGGTCAGCGGCTCTCGATCGTCGAAGATACGCCGGGTGTGACGCGTGACCGGATCTATGCAAAAGGTGAATGGCGCAATCGCCCATTTATGGTGGTGGATACAGGCGGTATTGAATCGGTCACAGACGACCCTATCTTACAACAGATGCGCCGTCAGGCAGAGCTTGCTATCGAGCGTGCGGATGTAATTATTCTCGTGACAGATGTGCGCTGCGGTGTCACGGCGGACGACAGTGCTGTGGCAAGTATGCTGCAAAAAAGCGGTAAGCCAGTGATATTGGCAGTCAATAAATGTGATTCTATCGGTGAGCCGCCTATGGAATTATATGAGTTTTATAATCTGGGGATTGGTGATCCTATGCCCATTTCTGCCGCCCACGGTCACGGCACTGGCGACTTGTTGGATGCGGTGTATGAAATGCTTCCGGAAGAACCGGCAGAAAATGAGGATGAGGATGCCGTGCGTGTTGCCATCATCGGAAAGCCCAATGTAGGTAAGTCTTCATTGGTCAATCGTATTGCCGGAGAAGAACGGGTTATTGTCTCCAACGTGGCAGGCACTACCCGGGATGCCATCGACACGGAGATCGAGAATAAAGCCGGCAAGTTTATCCTCATTGACACCGCCGGCATCCGCAAAAAATCCAAAGTTACTGAACGTATTGAGCATTACAGCGTGCTTCGTGCTTATATGGCGGTGGATCGGGCGGATGTATGCCTGATTGTTATCGATGCGGCAGAGGGCTTTACCGAGCAGGATTCCAAGGTCGCTGGCTATGCCCATGAACAGGGCAAGGCGTCCATTATTGTGGTTAACAAGTGGGATTTGATTGAGAAGGACAGCAAAACCATGAAGGAGTACGAAGATAAGCTGAAAAACGACTTCAGCTTTATGTCCTATGCGCCGTTTCTCTTTATTTCGGCAAAGACCGGTCAGCGGGTGAGTAAGCTATTTGAGATGATTCAAGAGGTGCATGCCCAGAATGCCATGCGCATTTCCACCGGTATGCTCAACGATGTATTGGCCTATGCCACCACCCGTGTTCAGCCACCGTCGGACAAGGGACGCCGTCTGAAGATCTATTATATGACCCAGGCTAGCACCAAGCCGCCGACATTTGTCATTTTCGTCAACCGTGCAGATCTGTTTCACTTCTCCTATCAAAGATATATCGAGAACCAGATCCGTGCTACCTTTGGTCTGACGGGAACGCCGGTGCGGTTTGTGGTAAGAGAACGTGCACGGGATGAAAAGTGACAGGAGGTACAGCATATGATGGTAGTACTTGCGATCCTGCTCTCGGCAGTGTTTTCTTATTTGTTGGGCAGTTTTAACAGCGCCATTTTAGTCGTGCGGCTGCTCAAACACAAGGATGTGCGCGATTATGGCAGTCATAATGCCGGACTTACGAACACATTGCGCTGTTTTGGTAAGGGATGTGCGGCACTGACGTTGCTAGGCGATATGGGCAAGGGAATCCTTGCGGTGTTTTTGAGCCGTGGTATCTGCATGCTGTTGGACACCGGTCTAACAGCGCAGAACGATGTGCATTTTATTGGCTATATCGCCGGCATTTTCGCGATCTTGGGGCATGTGTTCCCTTTGTATTATCACTTCAAAGGCGGCAAGGGCGTATTAGTGGGTGTTTCCGTCTTTCTGGGCATCGATTGGAAGGTGTTTCTCTGTCTGATCGTGATCTTCGCCATAGTGCTGGTGATCTCGAAGTATGTTTCTCTGGGCTCGATCGTCGCATCGGCGTGCTGTCCGCCGCTGACGTTTTTGCTGCAATATCTTCAGCGAGGAGATCTGCCCTTATGGTATCTTTGGCTCAACACTGGGTTAGCGGCGCTGATGGCGCTGTGGGTCATTTGGATGCATCGCAGCAATATCCAGCGTTTGAGAGCTGGTAGCGAAAATAAATTTTCATTTCATTCTTCCAACTCAAAATTTGACGCATAACCAAAAGGAGCGCGTATTATGGCAAAAATAACAATTATCGGTGCAGGCGGCTTTGGAATTTGTCTTGCAATCACGGCATACCGCAATCATCACCAGACTGTTGTCTGGGACAATGCACAGGTGGTCGTGGATGAGATCATACGGGACGGAGAAAATCGCGTGAAGCTGCCCGGCGTCAAGATTCCACGAGAGATCCTCTTTACCTGTGATAAGAATGCAATCTTGGATAGTGACTGTATTATTTTCGTGGTGCCATCCCGCTTTACCCGGGATGCTGCACGCAGCTTGCACGATTATATCCATCCCCAGACCATTCTGGTCAGTGCCAGCAAAGGTCTGGAGGAGGGAACATTCCTAACCATGAGCCAGATTTTACAGTCAGAATATCCGGATAATCCGGTCTGTGCGTTGACAGGACCGTCCCATGCGGAAGAAGTGGGTAGATGTGTGCCTACTTCTATTGTAGCGGCGTCGGAAAACGCCGGAGCTTCTGCCTGGGTACAGGATGCCCTGTCCAGCGAAACGCTGCGCATCTACCGCAACAGCGACCCAGTTGGATGTGAAGTAGGCGGTGCGTTGAAGAATATTATTGCACTGGCTGCTGGCATCTGCGATGGCTTAAAGTGTGGTGACAATACCAAGGCTGCGCTGATGACCCGGGGCTTGCATGAGATTACCAATCTGGGCGTCAGACTTGGTGGAAAGGCTGAAACGTTTAGCGGGCTGTCCGGCATCGGTGACCTGATCGTTACCTGTTGCAGCATGCACAGCCGCAACCGTCGCGCCGGAATTTTGATTGGGGAAGGCATGTCGCCGGAAGAGGCGGTGGCACAGGTGGGTACTGTCGAGGGCTATTATTGCTGTCACGCCGCCTGGGAACTGGCACAGAAATATGGCGTCAGCATGCCCATTACCGAACAGCTTTACAAAGTTTTATTTGAGGGCGGTAATGCAAGCGATGCGCTTGTGAATCTTATGCGCCGTCCCAAAAAAGAGGAATATGAAACGTATCGGAATGAATAATCTCGCGCATCAAGCTCGGAGGTGAAACGCAGTGCTTGATTATCGTATGGAAACGTTTTTGTCCCTTTGTGAAACTAAGAGCTATACGAAAACTGCAAAGAAACTTCACTTGACGCAGCCTTCTGTGACCCAGCATATCAAATATTTGGAGCAGTTTTATCAATGTGAACTGTTTCATTACGATGGACGGCAAACGGAGATGACAAAAGCCGGGAAGTATCTTTACGATAAAACGAGAGCTTTGCGTGTGCAGGAAATGGAGATTCAGAGCCGGCTGCGTGGATTATATGAAGAATTGCCGCTTCGGATCGGAATTACGCCAACAGTTGCACGTACACCGCTAATCGAGTCGCTGTGCGGATGTGTGCGAAAGGATGCGCCGATTGCGGTCAATCTGTCCGTTTCGAACACAGCGACGCAGATGTCACAGCTGCAGGAATGTCAGCTGGATGCAGCGGTGTTGGAAGGAGATGCGTTTTGTGATACGCAGATCGAGGCGCATCCGTTGTATCAGGAACGCCTGATCATCGCGGCGAATCCACAGCTTGCTAGACAGCTCTATGGGTGTACATGGCAGCAGATGATACGGCAACCCTTGCTGTTGCCCGATCCGGGAAGTGGATTGCGTACGATACTGCAGAAACGACTGCGCAGCCGTGGCTTGGATTTTCATGATTTCAAGCGCGTGTGGAATGTAAATTCCTATGATGTAGTGATCGAATTGCTGCGGCAAGGACAAGGAGTAGCGGTATTCATGGAGTCTACGATTCAACGCGAACTGAAAGCGCATAAGCTGGAACGTGTTTATCTTGAAACGAATTCTGCATTTTGTACGGTTTATTTTGTTACCATGCGCAGTCGAGCGGAACAACAGGAGCTTACCATGTTGCAGGAGCACCTGAAGCCGCACCAAGAAATCGAAAAATAAGGGTAATACCGTAAGAGATTGTGCATCAGATGAACTCTACAAGCATAAACTTCGTCAGATAAAATAAAAAACGGAGTGAATTCTTTTTGTATTTGCGAGTATTCTAGTAAATTACTCATGCGAGCAAAAGTATGACGGGAAATATGCGAGTAGATGCGTATAAAGCCGTTAGGCAATCTTTGTGCGGTATTGCCTAAGGTTTTTCCGATACGAGAAATAGATACGGATCTTTTGCGTGATTGTATTGCGGATAAGTCAGGGATACAAAGACGGATTACACATATATCAACAAGGAGCTGTTGCACACTTTTTGCGCGCAACAGCTCCTTGTCCTTTTGAACTTCATTTATTTGGTTATGATGCCATACTATGTAAAGAAGTTCATGTATATACCAGTTCTACAAACCGCAGCACATCTGCCGGTGCATCCGGACTGTATAACAGACCATAGGGAATGTCATACTCCCATGCGACCGGAATCGTCACAAGTCCTGGGTGTACCT
The DNA here is from genome assembly GCA_949291125.1 of uncultured Ruminococcus sp. Classification (GTDB taxonomy): domain Bacteria; phylum Bacillota; class Clostridia; order Oscillospirales; family Ruminococcaceae; genus Ruminococcus_C. The sequence goes on along the minus strand of CASEUJ010000001.1, from coordinate 19,064 downwards.
CTTGCCAGCATTCGATGGTAAGTAGCACTTTGTTTGATTCTGCACAGTGGTTAAAAACATCCAGATCGTAAAACTGCGATGTATCTTCAATTTGGATCTCAGGATGATGGCGTGTCAGGTCGTTGCGGATAAAGTCATTGACACCTGAGTCGCCTGCCTTGACCATCATCAGAGTTTCCCCGTGCAGATCTTCAACATGAATTAGATTTTTGTTTGCAAGTCGATGAAACCGGGGGACTGCCACCATTTTGCGGTATTTACCAAGCTCTAAAAACCGACAGCGTGAGAGCCATGCTTTTGAATCACATACGCCGATTAAAAAGTCAAATTTTACACCGAGATTTTCGATCTCTGATAGGATCCCATCGTGGTTGTCCTCGAATGGCACAAGATGCAGCTTATATCCCGGGAAGTATTGGCTCATCCGATACCAGAGATCCATAAAAGGCTTTGCCGGATTTAGAAGCGATGTCCCGACACAAAACGTAGTATCTTCAGCGCTCTGGATCGTTTTTGCATGTGCGATCGACTTTTTAGAATAGTCGATCAAAAATTTGGAGTCTTGATAAATTGCGGCACCGGCATCTGTGAGTCGGATCCCGGCAGAGGTTCGCTTCAAGAGCGTGACTTCCATCTGTTGTTCTAATGTGTTCATTTGTTTCATAACCGCAGTGGGCGAGAGAAACAGTTGCTGTGCCGCTTTGGTAAAACTGCCGCAGTCTGCAACGGTAAGGAATGTATCCAGCATGGGGTTATACAAAGCCTGCCACCTCCGTATCAACTTTTGGTTGAAACTATTATAACATATCGGAGATTCCGTGTCAAGAAAATCTGTGGTATAATTAAAGCACAGGATAAAGTGATGCGATCGGCAGAGTCGATTCAGACAATGGAGGGATCAGTTATGTCAGAAAAACTTGTAGCGTTTTATTCTAGAGCGGATGAGAATTATGTGAGCGGCATGATTAAGACACTGAACGTGGGAAACACGAAAGTCGCTGCGGAGATGATCGCAAAAATTACGGGCGCTGATCTTTTTGAAGTGGAGCAGGCACACCCTTACGCAAAGGGTTATAACGAGTGCATTGCACAGGCACAAGATGACCAACGGCGGAATGCACGTCCGGCACTGAAATCATATCCGGAAACAATCGCGCCATATACGACCATTTATCTCGGATATCCGAATTATTGGGGGACGATGCCAATGGCAATGTTCACATTTTTGGAACACTTTGATTTCAGTGGGAAGATTATCAAACCCTTTTGTACGCATGAAGGCAGCGGCATGGGCGGCAGCATTGCAGATATCCAGCGGCTCTGTCCGGGTGCGACTGTGGAGAAAGGGCTTGCGATCCGCGGTGGCGGCGTTGCGTCTGCGCAGGATGATATTGCAAAGTGGGTTTGAGAAAGGAGCATGGATATGGAATATGTACAGCTTGGAGCTTCACCATTACATGTATCCCGACTTTGTGTGGGATGTATGAGTTTCGGAAAGCCTTCTGCGGACTTTCATCAATGGACGCTGAACCCGCAGCAAACGGAAGCAGTTGTGAAACAAGCACTGGATCTTGGTATCAACTTTTTTGATACGGCAAATACCTATTCTCATGGGACGAGTGAGGAATATTTGGGCAATGCGCTGCGTCATCTTGTGCCGCGTGATCAAGTTGTGATTGCAACAAAGGTCTACTTTAACGAAGGTCATCTCTCCAAGGATGCCATTCTGCGAGAGATCGATGGATCGCTGAAACGTCTGGGCACAGATTATGTGGATCTGTATATCATCCACCGCTTTGACTACGATACGCCCATAGAGGAAACGATGGAAGCACTTGATAGCCTTGTAAAAGCCGGAAAGGTGCGTGCATTAGGCGCATCGGCCATGTATGGCTATCAGTTTCATAATATGCAGATTGTGGCAGAGCAGAACGGTTGGACGAAATTCTCGTCGATGCAGAATCACTACAACCTGCTCTATCGCGAAGATGAGCGGGAACTGATTCCGGTTTGCAAGCAGTATGGCGTATCTCTGACGCCGTACAGCCCACTGGCTGCCGGTCGGCTTTCGCGATCCACATGGAGCGCAGACACAGCACGCAGCCGTACTGACCGTACCGCAGTTGAAAAGTACGACAGCACGCAAGAGATCGATGCACCGATTGTGGCACGTGTTGCATCTCTTGCTGAAAAGCATGGCGTGACTATGACCCAGATTGCACTGGCATGGCTCTTTGCCAAGGGTGTTGCTGCGCCGATTATCGGTGCGACGAAGCCAAAGTATTTCGAAGATGCTGTAGGTGCATTGGATCTGAAACTTTCGTCCGAAGATGTGGCGGAACTTGAAGCATGCTACCAGCCGCATCGGATCGTGGGTGCATTATAAAACAAATTCAGAAAGGCGGAGTCAATTATGGAACAAAAACATCTAAGCGTTTTTGCAACAGGCGCACCGAATGACGCATTTGCACAATTTTTTGTAGGTCAGAGTTATCTGAATATGCTCTCGACACAGCAAGTTTCAGTCGGCAATGTTACTTTTGAGCCGGGCTGCCGCAACAACTGGCACATTCATCATGCTGACAAAGGCGGCGGACAGATCCTTTTGGTAACTGCCGGAAGAGGGTATTATCAGGAATGGGGCAAAGAAGCGCAGGAGCTTCACCCCGGGGATGTGGTGAATATCCCGGCTGGTGTCAAGCACTGGCACGGCGCCGCACCGGATAGCTGGTTCCAGCATCTTGCAATTGAAGTACCCGGCGAAAATTGTCGCAACGAATGGCTAGAACCGGTATCAGATGAAGATTACAGAAAATTGAAATAAGTTCAGTGATAGGAGGAAGATTCACATGGCAAAAGTAACCGCAGGACGTGACGAGCTTGGTACATTCGCACCGAAGTTTGCGCAATTAAATGATGACGTTTTATTTGGCGAAGTCTGGACAAGAGAGAATGAACTCTCTGCCAGAGATCGTAGTATCGTGACCGTTGTGTCGTTGATGGCAAGCGGCGTGCTGGATAGTTCACTGCAATTCCACATCCAGAACGCCAAGAACCACGGCGTCACTGCACAGGAAATGGCCGAGATTCTGACGCATGCTGCGTTTTATGCCGGCTGGCCGAAGGCATGGGCGGCATTTCGAATGGCAAAAGAAGTTTACGCAGATTAAGATGCGTAACACGAGGAGGATACATCATGTTAGGAAATTTCACCTATTGCAACCCGACGCGTCTGCACTTTGGCGATGACGCGCTTGAACATCTGGCAGAGGAGCTGAAGCTGTACGGCGAAAATGTGCTGTTGACGTATGGGGGCGGTTCGATCAAGAAATCCGGACTCTATGACGATGTGATGCAGATCTTGCAGGACTGCGGCAAGCATGTTACCGAACTGCCCGGTGTGATGCCGAACCCTACGGTGGAAAAACTCTATGAGGGCTGTAAGCTCGCCAGAGAGCAAAAGATCGACCTCATCCTTGCGGTGGGCGGCGGCTCTGTCTGTGACTATGCAAAGGCACTTTCCGTATCGGCATATTGTGAAGAAGATCCTTGGGAGAAGTATTATCTGCGAATGGAAGATGTAGATAATGCAATCATTCCGGTTGGCTGTATTTTGACTATGGTCGGCACTGGTTCGGAGATGAACGGTGGTGCCGTTATCACCAATCACGATACCAAGCAGAAGATCGGTCATGTCTTTGGGGAAAATGTATTCCCGAAGTTTTCGATCTTAAACCCAGTCTATACCTTTACACTGCCGAAATATCAAATGGTGGCAGGATTTTATGATATCCTCAACCACATCACGGAACAGTATTTCTCTGGTACGGACGACTGTACTTCCGACTATGTGATGGAGGGGCTGATGCGGTCACTGATCCATAGCGCACGAATCGCCGTGAAGAATCCGGAGGATTACGAGGCACGCAGCAACATCATGTGGATCGCCACATGGGCGCTGAACACTATGGTGGCAAAGGGCAAAACTACCGACTGGATGGTACATATGATCGGCCAATCTGTTGGTGCGTATACCGATGCAACCCATGGCATGACGCTGTCGGCAGTGTCCATGGCATATTATCGTCATATTATGCCTTATGGTCTGGCAAAGTTCAAGCGCTTTGCCATCCAAGTGTGGGACATCGACCCGACCGGTAAGACCGATGAAGAGATTGCATCGGCGGGTCTGAATGCCATGGAAGCATGGATGCGGGAGATCGGCCTTGTCATGCGCATCGGCGAGCTCGGTGTAACAGAGGATATGTTGGAGGGCATTGCAGACGGTTCGTTTATCATGACCGGTGGCTATAAAGTATTGACACACGAAGAGATCGTGGAAATTCTGAAGGAGAGTATGTAAGCTTGATGACGATTCCAGAATTCCGCGCAGTGATGGACAGCGGTCAGCCGATTGAAGGCTATTCAGAAATTCACCAGATGATGCATCAGCTTAGTCAGGAAGCACTGCGCATAACGATGCAGCTGAATAACACATATCATGAACCCACTCAGGTACGAAAGCTGATGTCAGAACTGATTGGAGCAGAGGTGGATGAAACATTCACACTCTTTCCGCCGTTTTTCACCGATTGCGGTAAAAATATACATATTGGCAAAAACGTATTTATCAATGCCGGCTGCAAGTTTCAAGATCAGGGCGGCATTACCATTGACGATGGTGCACTCATCGGACATGGCACAGTACTTGCTACGCTAAATCATATGATCGAGCCTTCCAAGCGTCAGGGTATGATTCCATCGCCTATTCATATTGGCAAAAATGTCTGGATCGGTGCAAACGTCACGGTATTGCCGGGCGTGACCATCGGCGATAACGCCATCATTGGTGCTGGTGCCGTTGTCACAAAAGATATTCCGGCGAATGCCATTGCTGTGGGAACACCGGCAAAGGTTGTTCGCATGATTGAAGAAGGGAAGTAATATCGATATGAAACAGGTACTGATCATTTCCGCGAGTCCCAGAAGAAATGGAAACTCCAATGCACTATGTCAGCAGTTTGCCAAGGGCGCTCAGGAGAGCGGCAACCAGGTGGAGTCTATTTTCTTGGCAGATCAGAAGATCAGTTATTGTCGGGGCTGTGGCGTCTGCAATACTACCCACACCTGTGTCCAGAAGGACGATATGGCTGGGCTGCTGGAGAAGATGATCGCTGCAGATGTCATTGTCTTTGCAACGCCGGTGTATTTCTATACCATGGACGGCCAGCTGAAGACTTTTATTGACCGCACGGTGCCTCGATATACAGAGATCACCAATAAGGAATTCTATTTCCTGCTGACGGCAGCAGATACGGAAAAGAAAAATTTTACCCGCACGATTGAATCCATTCGGGGCTTCACTGAGGAGTGTCTGGATGGCGCAAAGGAATGCGGTGTCCTCTGTGCTACAGGTGTCTGGAAGGTCGGCGAAGTCCAGAATACGCCGGCGTTTGCTGAGGCGTATGAGATGGGCAGAAATGTGTAAGTTTTTCCACCCTCAGATTTAGAATAGATAACGCAAAAAGACGATGCGTGAGCTAGTATGCCACCATCGTCTTTTTGTATGCTTAGAGGATAAAACAAATGAGTCCGCTGCATCCTTCGTTGATGATCCGTTGGAGTGTTTCCTGCAATTTGAGCCGCGCTTCGATTGGCATTTTTGAAAGTTTGTTGTGTAGTCCTTCTCCCACAAGTTCATGCAACGACTTACCGAAGATGTTGGATGACCAAATTTTTGTGGGATTTTCCTCAAATCCTTCTAAGAGGTACATTACCAGTTCTTCGCTCTGTCGCTCTGTTCCGACGATCGGGCTTACCGTGGTACGGATATCCGCACGCATCATGTGAATCGATGGTGCCGAAGCACGCAGCCGCACGCCATAGCGTCCGCCCTGTTTGATGATCTCTGGCTCTTCGAGTGTCATTTCCGATTGTTCCGGCATGACAATGCCATAGCCAGTGGCCTCTACCTCGCGGAGAGCTGGTTTGATCTTGGCGTATTCCTTCTGAATCTGGCTGAGCTTTGTTAAGATAGGGAGCAGGTCGTTCTCACCGTGGATCTCCAGTCCGGTGGCTTCTCCCAATACTCGGAAAAACAGCTGCGGATCTAAGGCAATCTGAACGGTCACGCAGCCGGTGCCCATGTCAATATTTTGGATTTGTGCCTGCGTCACATAGGGGCAGGACATAACGGCCTGTGCAAAAGTGTCGGTATCACGGATAGTATGAATTTCCTCTGCAGCCTGGCGAATACAAGAAAACACAGCTTCTCTGAGCCAATGTGTCTTATCCAGTTCGGTGATCCAATTTGGCATGCATATGTTGATCTCGCGTACGGGAAAGACACGCAGCAACTGGGTCAGGATCATACGGATGTCGTCTTCATTCAGATCCGGACAGCTGACTGGAATTACCGGTGTCTGGTATTGCTCCTGTAGAGATTGTGCCAGCGCCTTTGCATCTTTGCTGTGTGGATCAAGACAGTTGAGTAGTACTGCAAAGGGCTTACCGAGTTCTCGCAGCTCTTCAATGACGCGCTGTTCACATGCAGCATATTCAGTGCGCGGAAGATCCGTTATACTGCCGTCAGTTGTGACGACAAGTCCGATTGTGGAGTGCTCTGCGATTACTTTTCGCGTGCCGACTTCTGCCGCCATATTAAAGGGGACTTCTTGCTCGAACCATGGTGTGTGTACCATACGCGGCTGTTCATTTTCAATATAGCCGAGGGCACTCGGAATAATATAGCCGACACAGTCGATCATTCGCACACGCATATGTGCCGCATCATCTAAGTTGAGTTCTACGGCATCTTCCGGTATGAATTTTGGCTCGGTGGTCATGATGGTTTTTCCACCGGCAGATTGTGGTAGCTCATCTGTGGCGCGTTGACGCCAGGACTCGTTTTCAATGTTTGGGATCACCAGCTGCTCCATAAATCGCTTGATAAAGGTGGATTTTCCGGAACGCACCGGTCCGACCACGCCCACATAAATATCGCCGTTTGTGCGCTGGGCAATATCCGCATAAATATTTGCCATATTCTTTTTGCCTCCTGTCAGTGTACGATGGGGATAAAGAGCATGCCCGGTGTGGTCAACTGTTCATCGGTCAGGTCGTTTTCCTCCATGATGGCATCTACGCTGGTGTGACAGCGCTTTGCAATATCCCAGACGTTTTCATTTTCTACGCCATAATAGAGCTTTAGCGCATAGTCACCGTCGCGTATTAGCTTGTTCTCACCGTCTACTGTGAGATCTGACAGGCAGACATGTCGTGCTGAGGGACAGAGCATGCCATGCAGCGAAAGCGTTGCACTAACTGAGATCGTTCCGTCAGACGCCAAGTGATATGTACAATCTGCCGGCTCGACCTGTGCCTGAAGCGTTGCATTTTCCACGGCGGTGCCGGGATCGGTGTAGACTTCAAACGCCTCTTCTTTTTCCAACAACACTGGCATCCCCTCATTGTCCTTTGCCAATAGGTTACAACAGAGCATGCCGCTGATTCGAATACGGTTGGTATCAGAGAGCATTTGCATGTTGATATTACGTACCTGACAGCGCAGATCATAGATGCATTCTACAGCAGTATCTCCCGGTTGGATGGTTGCCCCACACTGCATGACGGCATCTATTGGTCGAGGTGCCATATCGATCTGTAACGGGACTGTTGTCTGTACACAGGGATAACGGGTCGAAAACGCATCGGTGACAAGCTGGATGGAAGCAGTTTTGACTGCTGTACAATTCAATTGTAGCTCGATCTCACATTGCACTCGCCGCATGCTGCCGTCTTTTCCTGCATTTGGTTTCAATTCACAGCGAATGACGGTGACTTCAACATTGCCCTGAAAGCTGTCGTCAATTTGTTCCATATCCACGATCTGGCTGTAAGGGAGCGTGAATTGCATTGGCTCTGCGCCGCAAGTGTCGTTTTCCGCCTGCCATGTATAAAGTAGCTGGATCTGTGCTTCGCCCTTCGCCACAAGTTTTCCAGCCAGGATAGATTGTTCTTGGTGAGCGAGTTTGACATCGCTTCGGATAATACTGCGCAGCGCTGGTTTTGCATCATTTAATTCGATCTCTTCAGAAAGCACTACATATTTTGTTGCGCTTCGTTTTTGCGCAGCATATTCTATTGGTATTTTCCGTAGCTGTACATGCATCCCGAAAACATCCCGGATCACTTCTTGCTTGCGGTCACCGGTAACACGAATCTGAATCGAAATGGCACCACGTACTTCAAGCCGGCGCGGACTGATCGCGCGACAGTTGGCGTAAGAGGTTTTAGGGCGTAATATTACGTGGGGATTTTCAACTGCGCGCGGTAATTCAATATTTTTCGAAAATGTCATTTGCTGTGTAACACATTGTAATAGAGCGCTACCGGAAGCACAGTATAACACGCGGATATCTGCGTGTAGTTCATAGCTGATGCGGTCGGTGCCGGTTGTCTGGTGGGTAATAGTGGGCCAGATTTCACAGCTGATGATGCGAAAAATGTCTGGATCATAGTCTGGCAAAACATAATCCAGTTCCACACTCTGCTCCTGCATATCATCCAATATCGTTTCGGTGACGGGGATCATCTCACGGTTGATTTTTAAGTCCATATAGAACTCCTCCTTTTCGCCTTGTGGCGGCGTTCGTTTGTTCTATCCTATGCAGACAAGCGGAAGGTTAGACCTGACCGTGTATTTTCGTTTAGTCTTTAGTGGCGATAAGACAGATCTATTTTAGAATCGCACAGATACGGTATTGCCATAAAAAATTCACAAAGCCCAATAAAAAACCATTGCATTTTTCTGCATGGTGTGGTATAATAAATATAATCTTTGATGAATACTTTTCCATGGGATCAAAGAAAGTTACGCTCGCTTTGGCAGCATATCAAGGGGATCGCTGATCCTCGCTATTCCACATTATACATGTTATGGAGGTTATCGTGATGACGGAAAAGGAATTGTATCAACAGTGGCTGGAAAATGCTACAGAAGATGTGGATCTGCAAAATGAATTGAAAGAAATTGCTAGCGATGAAGTGGCGATCAGCGACCGCTTTTATCGTGACTTAGAGTTTGGCACCGGCGGTTTGCGCGGTGTGCTTGGTGCTGGAACGAACCGGATGAATATTTACACCATCCGTCGTGCGACACAGGGTTTGGCGAACTATGTAAACGCTGCGTTCGAGAACCCCAGTGTTGCCATTTCCTATGACAGTCGTATCAAGTCCGATGCGTTTGCAAAGGCTGCGGCAGAGGTACTTGCGGCAAACGGCATTCGTGTTTATATTTACGCGGAACTCATGCCGACCCCGATGCTGTCCTATGCGGTGCGTGCACAAAAGTGCAGTGCCGGCATTATGGTGACAGCGAGTCATAATCCGGCAAAGTACAATGGATATAAAGTATATGGCAGCGATGGCTGTCAGATGACGATCGATGCTGCGGATGCAGTATTGGAGCAGATCAACTCGTTGGATATGTTCCGGGATGTCAAGCATACCGGTTTTGATCAGGCCATGGCGGATGGCGTGATTTCCTATACTCCCCAGTCGGTAATCGATGCCTATTATCAGGATGTATTGAAGCAGAGTCTGAATCCGGAACTTTGTGCAAAGAGTGGTCTGAAAATCGTGTATACGCCACTCAACGGTACAGGCAATAAGCCGGTACGCCACATTCTTGCGGCAATCGGGATCACCGATGTCACTGTTGTACCGGAACAGGAGAATCCGGATGGCAATTTTACTACTTGTCCCTATCCGAATCCGGAGATCCGCGAGGCGCTGGAATGCGGCTTAAAGCTCTGTCGGGAAGTAAAGCCGGATCTATTGCTTGCAACTGACCCGGACGCAGACCGTGTGGGTATCGCGGTGCCGGATGGCGATGACTATGCGCTTTTCACCGGCAATGAAGTCGGCGCAATGCTGCTCGATTATATCTGCCAGCAGCGTATCGAAAAGGGTACGATGCCGAAAAATCCGATCGCTGTCAAAACAATCGTTACCACCGATATCGTCAATGAGATTGCTAAGGCATATGGCGTAGAAGTAATTGAAGTTCTGACAGGATTTAAATTTATCGGCGAACAGATCGGTTTTTTGGAAGCAAAGGGCGAAGAAGATCGCTATCTCTTTGGCTTTGAGGAAAGCTATGGCTATTTGGCAGGCACCTATGTTCGTGATAAGGATGCAGTGGTAGCATCGATGCTCATCTGCGAAATGGCGGCGTATTATCGCACTAAGGGTATTACTATGATCGAAGCGCGCAAGCAGATGTATGCCAAATATGGCGCTTATGTTCACAGCCAGCACAGCTTTACGTTCGAGGGCGAAAGTGGCATGATCGAAATGCAGAACATTATGACAAAACTTCGTGAAGAACATCCGACTGAGATCGATGGACTGAAGGTGTTACAGTTTGATGACTACCAGGTCAGCACCTCCAAGAATCTGGTGACGGGTGAAGTGAGCAAGATTACATTGCCGAAGTCGAACGTTCTGGCATTTACACTGGAGGACAACGCAAAGGTGATCATCCGTCCTTCCGGCACCGAGCCGAAGATCAAGGCATACTACACTACAAAGGCAGATACGAATGCCGAGGCTGAGGCAAAGCAGAAGTCGCTGGATATGGCGTTCAGTGCCATGATTCTGGGCTAAGTTTGCATTGCTTTTTGACTAATATTTAGAAATCGCTCTGAGCCAGATTTGGTGCAGAGCGATTTTTCGGGTTATTCCGTCTGTTCTGTATCAGATTTTTCTGTCATGCGTTCGTGTTGCGTGCCAAAGTAAAAAGCGATTACTGTGGTGAAAACGGTGACGAATTGTCCGCCATCGATCGAACCGGTGATGCAGAGCAGCGTAAATGTCAGGGTCAGAATGATTGTGACAATGCTTTTGACACACAGCAGACGTAAAAGACGCTTTTTCATAGAATTCCCTCCCTGTTTTATGATATGTTTGATATGGGTAAGGGGATTCTGCCTGTGTTTTATACCAGTTTTCGATCGACCAAAAGGAGTGTTTATATGACCAAAACCACCTTGACGACCACAAAATCTGGCAGGGTTTTCATCCTTATCTACTACATCCTCATGATGATCCTGCTTGGTGCCAGCGACGGACTACGCGGCGTATTTCTGCCGCTGTTTGAGGATACGTTTACGCTGACGAAAACGCAGTCTTCGATGATCATCATGTGCAGCTATGTGGGAAATCTGTTGTTTTTGTTCATCGGCGGCTATTTTCTCGACCGGATGTCAAAAAAACGCTTTTTGTGTACGGTGACCTTCCTCTGGATGGCAGCACTGTTGTGTTACATTTTGACGGAAAGTTATCCAGTGTTGTTGATCGCCATGGTGTTCAGCTTGGGTGCATCCACCATGCTCTCGACATCCCTGAACGTAATAACCCCTCTCCTCTTTGCAGCACCGGCACTCTACATCAATGTGTTCAATTTCACAAACGGCGCAGGTATCTTTGCTGCACAAAATATTGGCGGTCAGATTGCTGATCGTATGCAGTCGTGGCATCTGATCAATCTGGTGCTATTGATTTTGGGAATCATTGGACTCTTTTTTCTCAGCCGTATTCCTTTCCCAGAACAAGAGATCACCGCAAGTCATGGCATCCGTAGCACGCTCGACTCTTACAGAGGAATCCTCAAAAATCCGGCATGTAAATATCTCATCTGCATTTGCGGCTTTTACTATGTGGCAGAGCATGGGCTGCAAAACTGGATGGTGACATACGGCAATGAATATTTGGGCTTTACCAGAGAACGTGCGGCGCTGTACCTCTCCATTTTCTTTGGCAGCATCACACTTGGACGGCTTGTCTTTGCGCCGCTGGTGCAAAAGCTGAAACCAGGGAAAAGCATTGCCATTTTTGCCGGCGTTGGGGCATCACTCTATCTGGTCGGAATCCTGCTGGAACGTTCGGGAATTGTGCCGCTTTTGTTGTCTGGATTGGCATTCTCGATTCTGTGGCCGACAATCGTCCTGATCATCGGGACGTATTATCCGAGAGAACAAAACGGCATTGCTGTGGGATTTATTACGGCTATTGCGACGCTTTTTGATATTGCCTTTAACGCTGGATTTGGCACGCTGGTGGAACGATTGGGCTTTGCCATCAGCATCAAGATCCTGCCGCTGTCAGCGGTGTTGTTTTTCCTGTTATATGTGATCATGCGGAGGAGGACAAAGCCGTATGAAGAGGGAGCTTAAAGGATAAGATCAGAAAATGAAAAACGAATCCATTCATGTTACATGATAAATGGATTCGCTTTTTTATATTATTTGACTATTCAATCGTTTCACATAGCGTCACAAAGGGTACGGTTCCCGACAGCCGCTTCTGTGCATCCTGTGCCTGCGTTTGTGTCTTAAATAATCCGAAGACCGCCGCGCCGCTGCCGGTCATAACGCTGCAAAGTGCGCCGTGTTCCAACATTATCTGGCGGATCTGTGTGATTTCCGGCAGAGATACGACGGATTCAAACAGATTGCCGCAGAGTGGTGCAATTTCCGCAAGCGGCTTTTTTTCTGTAATTGCCTGTCGCAATTGCTGTACCGGCGGATGTACCGGGTTTTCGAGCGCATCGATTTTCCGGTATGCCTCTGCTGTAGAGACGCCTTTTTTCCCTTTGGCAACAACAATGTGTTTTGCGCGAAATGGCACAAGCGGCTCTAACTGTTCGCCAATACCAGCAGCGTATGCCGTGCCGCCATAGAGAAAGAAAGGTACGTCTGCACCAAGTGTCACGGCGATTTCTGCAAGCTGTTGCTGTGAAAGCGGTTCATTCGTCAGCTTTTGGAGTGCCAAAAGCGTTGCCGCCGCATCGGTACTGCCGCCGCCCATGCCCGCTTGCGTGGGGATGTGCTTTTCGAGTGTGATATCAATACCGCCGGAATAGCCGGCTTTTTCACAAAATCTCTCTGCCGCCTTCCATGCGATGTTTTTGGGATTGCATGGCACAAACCGCTGTGTACAGTGCATCACGATTCCCGGCGTGTCTGTCAGCCGCACTGTGACGCGATCATAAATCGAGATCGTCTGGAATACGGTTTCAAGAAAGTGATAGCCGTCTGTTCTCGTACCTGTGACATCGAGTGCTAAGTTGAGTTTTGCTGGTGCAGATAGGGTGTATGTTTTCATGTGATTATGATCCTTTGTGTCGATTGACAAAGCGCTCAATGCGGCGCAGTGCCTCTTTGAGGTGCTTGAGGGAGTATGCATAGGAAACGCGGACAAAGCCTTCGCCGCTGTCGCCAAATGCGTTGCCGGGGACAACTGCAACCTTTTCTTCCTGTAACAGTATTTCACAAAATTCTTCGCTGGACATACCGGTGCTGCGAATGCAGGGGAAAATGTAGAATGCGCCTTCTGGATTAAAGCATGAAAGACCAATGCGGTTGAATCCATCCACCAGCATGCGGCGGCGCATGTCATATTCCTCTACCATTTTCTGTACTTCCTGGTCACAGTCGCGCATGGCAACGATTGCTGCATATTGACTCAAGGTCGGTGCGCTCATGATGGCATACTGGTGGATTTTCAAAATTTGTTCTTCGATCGGCTCCGGCGCACAGACATAGCCAAGTCTCCAGCCTGTCATGGCGAACGCTTTGGAAAAGCCGTTGACATAAATGGTGCGTTCCCACATGCCGTCAATCGATGCAATTGAAACATGCTTTCTGCCATAGGTCAGCTCAGAATAGATTTCGTCGCTCAATACCAGAATATTAGTATCGCGCAGCACCTCTGCGATTGCCTCTAGGTCTTCTCTTGTCATAATGCCGCCGGTTGGATTGTTCGGGAACGGCAGGATCAGCATCTTTGTGCGGTCGGTGATATGGTCGCGCAGTTCCTGCGGTGTCAGTTTGAAGCGATTTTCGAGCTTTGTCGGAATCGGTACGGCTACACCGTGCATTAATTCTACAATTGGTTTATAGCAGACAAATGACGGCTCGACGATCAACACCTCGTCGCCGGGGTTTACTACTGCACGAATGGCAAGATCAATTGCCTCAGAGCCGCCGACCGTGACCAAGACCTCGTGTTCGGGGTCGTATTCCACTTGATATTTTCGCTTGGTATATTGGCTGATTTCCTGACGTAACTCTGCCATACCGGAATTTGCGGTATAAATCATGCGCCGGCGTTCTAAGCTATCGATTGCCGCTTGGCGCACTGCCCAAGGCGTTTGAAAATCCGGCTCACCAACGCCGAGACTGATGACGCCTTCCATGGTTGCGGCAAGGTCAAAGAATTTTCGGATGCCGGATGGTTTCATGCGTTTGACTTGGTCTGAAAGAAGTGTGTCGTATTGCAGCACGATTTCTCTCTCCTTCCTCATATATAATTGCAGTATCACCTCGTAATTACGGGAAATAATATCCTCGCTCGTCTGGTTCTTCTCCTTCAATAATGACATGTTTGTCTTTGTACTTTTTCAGCACAAAATATGTCGCAGTTGAAAGCACACCTGCCAGCGGTGCAAGGCGCTGGGAGACAAACATCGAAACCTCTTTAACATTTGCTCCCTTTACAGTAACAGAAAGGTCGTATGCGCCTGCCATCAGGGAAATGCTCTCTACTTCATCGTATTGCATGATGGTGTGTGCGATCTCTTCATAGCCGCAGTCTCGTTGTGGTGTAACACGCAGTTCGATCACGGCAGTCACCATATCCTTATCGACTAGCTCTTCATTGACAATGGCGGTATAGCCTTTGATCACGCCTTCTGCCTCCAGTTTCTGGATCTGCGCGGCGACTTCTGCCTCCGTGGTACCAAGCATCACGGCAAGTTCGGCATCCGAAAGTCGTGCATTTTGCTGTAACAATGCGATCAACTGTTCTCTCATGGTAGTTCCTTCCTTTCTGAAATTGGATTGTTTCAATTGTCCAGTGATACAAATACAGGATTACGCTGTTGAAAATAGCATGCACTGGGAAACCCAGCTGCTTTCAGCAGCAAAGCGCCAGTTTCCACGCCTTTCCCGAGATCGTCGGCACAGTGTGCATCTGAACCTAATGTGATGATCTCGCCACCGAGTTCCCGGTAGAGCCGCAGTAACTCCAGCGTTGGGAATGGTTTCCCATACTTTTGCCGCAGTCCCGAGGTGTTCAGTTCAATGCCGCAGCCGTTTTCGATCAGAATTCGGAAACATGATCGGATTTGTTCCAAATATGGTGTAAGATCGACTGGGATTCCTGTCTCGCCTTCGATATACCGCAGCGGATAGGTGAGATGACCCAAGACATCAAATTTACCCCAGCGGCAGATGGCATACAATTCATCAAAGTACTGCTCCATGAGTGCTGGAACAGGTATTGATGTATAATCAAGGCAGAAAAAATCCGGAAGATCTGACAGCTCGTGGAGCGAAGCAATGATAAAGTCCAGCCTTTTGTCTGTTCCCACCGATTCTGATAGTCCGAAGTCTGCGCCGGGCTGTCCCATCTCTATTCCAGCAAGCAGTGTCACGCCATTTGCACTCGCTGCATTTTTTTCATTGATAATGGCCTGTTGTGCTTGTTCAAATACTGCGGCATGGTTAAAGACTTCCCATTCGTTGCGCGGCTGAACACCATAGTGGGGCTGTGAGAAAAAACGGTTCATCTCGACGTGTTCGGTCACCGCAAGTACTGGCAGACCGATCATAGCGGCGCGTGCACATAGCTGTGACACTGTGCCTGTGCCGTCCGGAGAAATGCCGGTATGGGTATGACAATCCATCAGCAGCATGACAACACCTCCTCCCCTTGTGATCGTCTATCAACAGGACTTTTTTATTATAGCACATTTTCCCTGTAAATTCTACTATTTTCAGAAAAAATTTTTGCAATCTTTCCTGTTCTATTTTCCTGTACGTTTATGCCTGTGCAGAAAGCGTGAATTTATTTACATCGCGTTTGTGGATGTATCGCATCATACCAAGTGCAACAAAGACGGAGAAGATATCTGCGATCGGCTGGGCAAAGATCAGACCATCCAGCCCTACCAATGCATTGGCGATGAGAAGCACTGGCAGGAAGATCAGCCCCTGACGGCTGACAGAGAGGATGAGCGAAGCCAGACCACGTCCCATGCCTTGAAAGGCATTGTTGTTGACAAAGATAATGCCGAGAAATGGTCCCGACAGCATTAGGGCACGCAACATTTGCTGTGCATAGCTGCGCTGCGCTTCGACGTCTGCGACGGAACCGGTTGCACCTGCCGTCATAAAGATGCTGACGATTGGTTCAGTGAAGATAAAGTACACGACTGTCAGGATTGTGCCGATGACAAGGGTGCAGCAGGAGCTGAAACGAATAACACGCTTCATGCGGTCGAAATTGCGCGCGCCATAGTAATAGCCAGCGAGCGGCTGGATGCCAATGCCGATACCGAGCTGCAGAAAGACCACGAGCATATTTGCCTTCATGGCGATCCCCATGCCACCAGTGGCGAGGACATCAATGTTATTGAGAAGCCGGTTTAGAAGCAGTGTGGACAGACTCATCAGAACATTGGTCAGAAACATCGGCACACCAACGGATAATACGCCGGTGAAAATACCACCGCTCAGCGTGAAATAACGCGGATTTGCAGACAGAATCGTCTTACCGAATTTCAGATAGCTGAAGTAAAATAACATGGCGATGGTGTTTCCGATTGAGGTAGCGATTGCAGCACCCTTGACACCCATGCCCATAGAAAAGATCATGATTGGATCAAGAATAATGTTCACCACTGCGCCGATGGTCATACCGATCATAGAGGCTTTGGCTGCACCCTCTCCTTTGACGATATTGCTCATGGCACTGCTGAGAACCGTTGGGATCGCACCCACACCGATGTAAAATAAGTAGTCACGTGTGTATTGTTCGAGATTGCGGCAGTTTTCAACCTGGCGCAGATATTCGTCGCTTCCGGGAGTCTGGGTCAGCGCAGCGATATTGGATGTGGCATCTGCACCCAAAAGCGGCAGAATCCAGTTTACGCCAAGCGTCATCACAAGTGTTGCCAGCGCACCGATACAAAGCGCCCCCCAGAAGCTGAAGCTGCTGATTTTGCGGACGCGATCGGTCTCCTTTGCACCAAGGGAACGTGCAACAAAGGCACATGCGCCGAGTCCGAACAGATTGCCGAATGCCATCAGGATTGTGAACACCGGTGTCGCCAGAGATACGGCATTCATTTGGTATGGGTCGTGGGTCTGCCCAACAAATACGGTGTCTACCATATTATAGAGCACAGTCACAAGCATGCTGAGCATGGATGGGATCGCCAGAGTTGCCACGGCACGTGGGATCGAATCCATTTCAAAAACAGTTTGCTTTTTGGCTTGTTCTTTCATAGAGAAAGTCCTCCTTTTTTCTTTCACGATTGTAATGGGCGCCTTGTCATGGACAAATGACGCGAAAAACGAGGCGGCACATCAGTCCGCCCCGTCATTAATCTTCAATTTTTTCAGTAAGCTTATACATTGAATCGGAATAATACGACATCGCCATCTTGCATAACATAGTCCTTGCCCTCGAGTCGTACCAGTCCCTTTTCCTTTGCCGCCGACATAGAACCACATGCCACAAGATCATCATAAGACACCACTTCGGCACGGATAAAGCCTTTTTCGAAGTCTGTATGGATCTTGCCAGCCGCCTGTGGCGCACGTGTGCCTTTAGTGATTGTCCATGCACGAACTTCCTGTTTTCCTGCTGTCAAGTAGGAGATCAGTCCGAGCAACGCATAGCCCTCGCGGATGATGCGGTTGAGCCCTGATTCTTCGAGCCCCAGATCTTCCAAGAACATAGCTTTATCTTCGTCATCCATATCGACGATCTCTTCTTCGATCTTTGCACAGATCGGCAGCACTGCGGCATGCTCTTGCTGTGCAATGTCACAGACAGTTTTGTAGTTTTTGTTATTTTCGATGTTGTTGCGGAAGTCGTCCTCACTCAGGTTCGCCGCATAGATCACCGGTTTTGCGGATAACAGCGGCAGATCATGCATCCATTCGCGTTCATCGTCACTGAAGTCATAGCTGCGTGCCGACTTGCCCTCTTCCAGGTGCGCTAGGAGTGCTTCAAAAAAATCAAGCTGGGGCTGTAATTTCTTGTCCCCCTTGAGCGCTTTTTTTGTGCGTTCAATGCGGCGGGATACCATTTCCATATCGGCGAAGATCAGCTCTAAATTAATCGTTTCTATGTCGGCTGCCGGGTTGATTCGTCCGTCTACATGGATGATGTTTTCATCTTCGAAACAGCGTACCACATGGACGATCGCATCAACATCGCGGATATCGCTCAAAAATTGATTACCGCGACCTTCGCCCTTGGACGCGCCCTTTACCAGACCGGCAATGTCTACAAATTCCAGTGTTGCCGGTGTAAACTTGTCTGGATGATACATTTCTGCAAGTTTGTCGAGCCTTGTATCCGGTACAGATACGATTCCAAGATTTTTTTCAATTGTGCAGAACGGATAGTTTGCCGATTCTGCTCCGGCATTTGTCAGTGCATTAAATAGTGTACTTTTTCCGACATTCGGAAGCCCCACCATACCTAACTTCATGATCGTTCACCCTTTATCGTGTGTTTTTTATTTTATAGTATTACAATAATACCTGTAAACAATAGTATATCACGATGGAGAATAGTTGTCAAGTTTTGTAAAATGGACAAAGACATAATGGACGATTGGACAGATGTGCGCTGTTTTTTTCTCCACTCAATATGTTAATTTTTTGTAAATAATAGAGGGGGCTATGAAAAGCAACGTAATTACGCGCAAAAATATATTTTTGCAACTGGAAAATTTTTTTGAAAAATCCCTTGACAAACGAGAAAAAATAGCGTATAATAATATATGTCGCTGCGGTTCATATCTCACATCGAGAGTGTGAAGGCGCTGACGAAAAAATGGATGGAAGCTTAGCTCAGCTGGGAGAGCATCTGCCTTACAAGCAGAGGGTCATAGGTTCGAGCCCTATAGTTTCCACCATATGGTCTGGTAGTTCAGTTGGTTAGAACGCTGCCCTGTCACGGCAGAGGTCGTGGGTTCGAAT